>DASRSM010000154.1:0-32594 GCA_035656415.1 Vulcanimicrobiaceae bacterium
CAGCACGGCCAAGTGCGCCATCATCGTGACCATCGCGTCGGGGTCGTAACCCGCACGCGACATCAACTGCAGTCCATAGCGGTCGGCCTGAATTTCGTTTTCACGCGAAACCTTGGCCATCAAGCCGGCTTCCGCCAGCCCGCCGAGGTTGTAGATGAGCGGCGAGAAAATCGACGCGATTCCGAATAGGATGTTGAGGATTTGCGCTTTGGAGTTGGCGGTAATCACGTGCCGCCGCTCGATGTGCCCCGTTTCGTGGCCGATCACGCTCGAGAGTTCGTCGTCCGACTGCACGAAGTCGACGAGGCCTTCGTTCACGTAGACGAATCCGCCCATCGTCGCGAACGAGTTGACGTCGTCGTCCTTGATGATTTTGACCGAGTAGGGCAGATCCTTACGCGCGACCTGATTCCACAAGTTTTCCGCGATGCCCGAGACGTACGCGTTGAGCAGCGGATCGGTTTCGATGACGCTGCTTTCGACGATCTGCTGATCTTCTTGCTGACCCATCTGAATTTCGGCAGCGGTCGACATCGCGCGGGCGGGCGGCGGAACTGCCGCGCTCAACAACGCGAAAATCGTGAATGCGGGAACGATGCGGCGGAACATGATTGCTCCTGTGTATTGGATGTGGATAAGCGGAAGAACTTGCGAGTGCCGTGTGGATTTTAAAAGGTGATTCTTACGAACTTCTCGGAACGTGGCGCGTGGCGCTGTTGCGTGGTAAAGGACTAGGTCTCGAACTGGTCTTTGCCGGGCGCGAGCTCGGAGAGGCTTTCGAAGAGCTGGAAGCTCGTCTTGCCGAGCGTCCGGGCTTTTACCGCGGCACTTCTGCTCTCGCTAACTTCGGTAACGAGCCTGCGAGTTCCGATGTGATTGCCCGGCTCCAATCACTTTTAATTGAAGCTGGGATAGAGCTGAGAGCCGTCACCGGTTCGAGCGAAATCGAAGCGCTGGCGCGCGACTGCGGATTGACCTACGAATCGGGCGAAATCCACGCCGCGCCCGAGCTGGAGCGCCGGCGGGCATTGCGTCCGCGGGGCGAGGTGAAGCTTTCGGAGTCGGCTCGATCGCTGGTGGCGGACTTTGCCGGCGCCCGTGCGGACATCGCCCAGCGCCGTCGTCGGGGCGAGGCAAGCGTACCTCAGCTCGAATTGGCGGTTCAGCCCGAGCCATCCGAGCCCGAGCGGTCGCGAGCGGCGCCGCTGCACGTCGTCGAGGCGCCGCCCCCGACCCTGTATCACACCGGCACGCTGCGCGGTGGCCAGGCCCTGCACCATTCCGGCAACGTCGTGGTCGTCGGCGACGTCAATCCCGGCGCCGAGATCGTCGCTTCCGGCGACGTGCTCGTCTTCGGACGGTTGGCGGGCGTCGCCCATGCCGGCGCTCAGGGCGACGAAGCCGCTCGCGTGTTTGCCCTCGATCTCACCGCCACGCAACTGCGCATCGCAACGTTCATTGCGGCCGATGGCGAGAACGCTCCGCGCGTCCGTTCCGTGCCCGAAGCCGCGCTCGTCCGCGACGGACGTATCGTCATCGTGCCCTTCGACCAAATCGATCAACTGCAAGAGCGGGGAATCTCGTCAGTATGAGTTCGCGCAAAATCGTCATCACGTCCGGAAAAGGCGGCGTCGGAAAGACGACCACCACCGCCAACCTGGGCGCCACGCTCGCTAAGCGCGGAAAGCGCGTCATCTTGATCGACGCCGACATCGGCTTGCGCAATCTCGACCTGGTGCTCGGTCTCGAAAAGCGCATCGTCTTCGACCTGGTCGAAGTCGCGGAAGGCCGTTGCCAACTGCGTCAGGCGCTGATCAAAGACAAACGTTTCGAGTCGCTGTCGATCTTGCCCGCGGCGCAAACCCGCGAGAAAGACGCGATCAACGAAGAGCAGTTCGCCTCGATCGTCGACCTCGCGGCGGAAGCGGCCGATTACGTGCTGATCGATTGCCCGGCCGGTATCGAAGCGGGCTTTCGCAACGCCATCGCCGGAGCGGCCGAAGCGATCGTCGTCACGACGCCCGAAGTCAGCGCGATCCGCGACGCCGATCGCGTCGTCGGAAAGCTCAACGATCGCGGCAAGCCGATTCGTTTGATCGTCAACCGCCTTCGGCAAGAAATGGTCCGCAGCGGCGACATGCTGTCGGTCGAAGACGTTTGCGAAATTCTCTCGGTCGAGCTGGTTGGAATCGTTCCCGACGACGAAGAGGTCATCGACACGACCAATCGCGGCGAACCGATCGTTCTCGACGAAACCAGCCGCTTGCGGCCGATTTACGACAAGATCGCGCGCCGGCTCGAAGGCGAGATCGTGCCGTTTACCAACTTCGATCAGCCGGGCTTCTTCGGGCGTCTGATCGACGCACTCAAAGCGGGATAAGAGGTACCTCGATGCATCAACTGCAGCCGTCATTTGAAAACGCGCCCGAGCGCGCGAAGCCGTTGGGACGCGCCATCGTCGTCACGTCGGGAAAAGGCGGCGTCGGAAAGACCACGACTACCGCGAATCTCGGAACCGCGCTCGCGCAGCGCGGCGCGTCCGTCGCACTGGTCGATGCCGACGTCGGTTTGCGCAATCTCGACATCGTTCTCGGTCTCGAGAGCCGCGTCAAGTATCACGTGCTCGACGTTCTCGAAGAACGCGCGACGCTCGACGACGCGCTCGTCGCCGACAAGCACAGCGAGAAGCTCTTCTTGCTCGCGGCGGCGCAGTCACGCGAAAAAGAAGAAGTCGATACCGAGAAGATGCGCGCGCTCATCTTGGCGCTGCGCGAACGCTTCGAGTACGTGCTCATCGACTGTCCCGCCGGCATCGAGCTCGGTTTCCGCAACGCGGTAGCCGGTGCCGAAGAGGCGATCGTCGTCTGCACGCCCGAGGTTTCCGCCGTGCGCGACGTCGATCGCGTCGTCGGACTGCTCGGCAACCGTTTCCGGCCGCAGCTGGTGATCAATCGCTTGCGTCCGCTGCTCGTGAAAAAAGGCAAGATGCTTTCGGTCGACGACGTGAACGCGATTTTGCGTTTGCCGCTGCTGGGCGTGATCGCCGACGAACCCGAGATCATCGTCACGACGAATAAAGGCGAGCCCCTGGCGCTTCGCAAGGACGCGCCGACCGGCGCAGCCTATCACGCAATCGCGGCGCGCGTCGCCGGCGAAGACGTTCCGGCGCCGATGCCGGTGACGAAGGAAACGTTCTTCGACAAGCTGGGCGCGCTCTTCGGAGGGAAGAAGGCATGATTGAGTGGGTCAAGCGGCTCTTCGGACAGCCGGGCTCGAGCGTCACCGCGAAGGAGCGCTTGCGCCTGGTGCTGATGACCGATCACCTCGAGCTCGCGCCCGACATCATCGAATCGATGAAGCGCGATCTCGTCGACGTCATCTCCCGCTACGTCGAAGTCGACCGCGAGCGCATCGAAGTCAACTTCGAACAGCAAGACCGCGCGCTCGCGATGCTCGCCAACATTCCGATTCTGTCCGTCAACCGGCCGAGCAACGGAACGAAGGTGCCGGCCGAGGCAGCGCCCGTCGAAGCGGCGCCGGTTGCCGCGGCGCCAAACGTAGCGTCGCCCGGCGCTCAAGGAGCAACCGAGAATATCGTCGTGCGCCGCCGCAGGCGCAAACGTAAGAATCAGGCCATCGCGCCGGGCACCAACCCGGCTCCGGCACACTAGCTCACCCGGCGATCGAATGCCCCATACTTGGCAGCAATAACCGTTCGCAGTAGCGCAAAGCGCTACGCACGCACGTTCAATTGGCCGCTGGCGATCGCCGGCATCGCGATCACGGTGATCGGCATCGTTTGCATCAGCTCGGCCGGTTTGCACAATCCCGCCTTTGCGGGCGAAGCTCGCCGCCAAGCGCTATATGTCGCGCTCGGCATTCCGCTGATGTTCGTTTTTTCGCTAATCGACTACCGCAGCTGGCGACGGTGGGCGCCGTACCTATACGTCGTCAACCTGCTGCTGCTGCTCTTCATCTTGCGCGGCGGGCACAGCGCGCTCGGCGCGC
Source organism: Vulcanimicrobiaceae bacterium (assembly GCA_035656415.1). Lineage (GTDB taxonomy): Bacteria > Vulcanimicrobiota > Vulcanimicrobiia > Vulcanimicrobiales > Vulcanimicrobiaceae > JAFAHZ01. Next base: position 4,009 of record DASRSM010000154.1, read on the forward strand.
AGCGATGGATTTCGCTCGGTCCGTTAGGCACGTTTCAACCGTCGGAGCCGGCGAAGCTTATTTTGGCGATATCGCTGGCAACGGTGATGTGCAAAGGAACGTACGAAAATTTGCAAGACCTTTGGAAGCCGCTCCTCACCGTTGCGGTTCCCGCTTTGCTGGTGCTCAAGCAGCCCGATCTCGGCACCGCGTTGGTCATGCTCTCGATATTGAGCACCGTACTGTTCTTCGGTTTACCGAAGCTTGGCGACTTCGCGATCTACGCATTCGGCGTCGTGCTCGTCGCGGCGGCGGCCGTCGGCACGAACGCAGTTCTCAAGCCTTTTCAAAAGGCGCGGTTGCTGGTTTTTCTGAATCCGAAACTCGATCCGCTCGGCTCCGGCTACAATCTCAATCAGTCGAAGATCGCCGTTGGCAGCGGTGAGTGGTTGGGCCGCGGTTTCCATCACGGAACGCAAACGCAGCTCGGATTCGTGCCGGAGAACTCGACCGATTTCATCTTTACCGTGCTGGCCGAAGAATGGGGTTTTCTCGGCGCGCTCGCGCTGCTGGCGCTCTACGTCGCGCTGATCTACGGAGGCATTCGTACGATGCTGGCGGCGCGCGACCGCTTCGGCTTTCTGCTGGCGGCGGGCATCGTGGGAGCGTTCTTTTTCCACGTTCTCGTGAACGTCGGGATGACGATCGGCATGATGCCGATTACCGGAATTCCGCTTCCGTTCGTTTCTTACGGCGGCTCGGCGATTCTCACGGGATTTGCGTCCATCGGCGTGCTGCTCAACATCTATTCGCAGAAGGACCGGGACGTACTCGGGAACGCCTAGAAAAGGGATTCTTGCGAGTTCGCAGGGGCCTCCGGTGAATAACGTTTCTCGATATCCCTGGCCTTGGATCGTCGCGGCGCTTGGCATCGCGACCATTATCTATGCGCTTGGGTTGCTTTATGCCGGCGAACGTATCGCCGGCGTCCGCCGGGAAGCGCTCGCGAATCAGCAGCTTCGCCTCAATCAAGACACGTTACGCCTCGAGGACGCAGCCGGCGTCGCCGTCCAGCTCGCGCACGTCGCCACCGTCGCCGTACGAGGCGAGCACAGCCGGACCGATCTCGAACGCGACGTCCACCGGCTGCTGGCCGCCTCGGACCGTTCGCTGATCTACGGAATCGGCGTTTTCTACGCTCCGTTCGCTTACGACCACGCGGCGATGCGCTTCGGCATCTACCGGTTTACCGTGGGTCCCAAGCGCGACATGCTGCAATGGGTCCTGCCCGGCAGCGCTTACGACTACCTCGGCCGCCCGTGGTATATGGCGGCAGTGCGAGCGCACGGAAAACCGGCGTTAACCGGGCCGTATCTGTCGCCGCACGGTCTGTCGTTCGTCGGCGCGAGCGAAGAGTTCGACGTCGACGGCAAGATCGGCGGAGTCGTGCTCGTCGAGGCGCTGCAGAGCGCGCTGGCGCAAATGCTGGCCGTAGCGTCGTCGAGCGAAGAGCGTCTGTGGGTGACCGACGCGCACGGTTCGGTCATCGCCGGCGTCGCGCCGGCCCCGGGCTTTCAGATCGACAGCAAAATGTTCACGAGGTTACGATCCGCGCCGTGGACCGTCCATCTCGCGTCGTATTTTCCAACGGTCGTGGCCGCGCGCCAGGACGCGTTTGCAATCGGCTTGCCGGTTACGATTGTGTACTGGGCGATCGTTGCGTTCGCCGTCCTCGCCCTCGTGCGCTTCCGGCGTTTGCAGCTGCGTGCGCTGGCGCTGCAAGAGACCGCGTCGCGGGACCCGTTGACCGGATTACGCAATCGATCGTACCTCATGGCGCGTTTGGACGATCAGTTGCGCGCGCCGGAGCGCGAGCGACAAACCGCGTTTACGGTACTCTTCGTCGATTTGGATCGTTTTGCCGTCGTCAACGACAGCTTGGGCCACGCGGTCGGAGATCAACTGCTATGTGCGATCGCCGAGCGAATGTCGTCGATCGTCCCCGACGGTGCCGTGCTCGGGCGAATCGGCGGCGACGAGTTCGTCGCTTACCTGCCGCTGGCGGCACAGGCAGGAGCCGAACTCGCCGCGGATCGCATCATTCGCGCGCTCAGCAAACCGTTCGAGGTCGAGGAACGGGATATTTACATCAGCGCTTCGATCGGAATCGTCACGAGCACTCCGCGCTACGCGAGCGCGATCGAGATGCTGCGCGACGCCGATACGGCGATGTATGCGGCGAAAAATTCCGGACGCTCGCGATTCGCCGTCTTCGACGAACGCATGCGCGAACGCGCGATCGCGCGGCATTCGATGGAAACCGCCCTGCGGCGTGCGGTCGAGAATCGCCGCGTGTTCGCCAAGTATCAGCCGATCGTTGACCTACGCACGGGGCGCGTCGCGTCGATGGAAGCGCTCGCGCGCTGGATCGACGACAACGGCGCGAGCGTATCGCCGTCGATCTTCATTCCGTTGGCCGAGCAGTCCGGCACCGTCGATGCAATCGATTCGCAGGTCTTGCAGCAAGCGTGCCGCGACGCCGTGCGCCTTCAGGCGCGCTTACCGGGTCTTTCCGTTTCGGTCAACGCGTCGGCGACGCGACTGCATCGCGGCGACATCGTCGCAAAAACCAAGGCAACGCTGGAAGATTCCGGTCTCGATCCAAAGCTTTTGAAAATCGAACTCACCGAGACTGCGATTATGGAGCGCGCGGACGAAGCGCTTACCGTTTTGGAACAGCTGCGTGCGCTAGGTCCGCAAGTCGTCATCGACGATTTCGGGACCGGGCACTCGTCGCTGAGCTACGCGCAGAAGCTCCCGGTCGCGGGAATGAAGATCGACCGCTCGTTCATCGAGCCGATGATGCACGACCGGCAATCCCTCGCCATCGTGCGCGCGATCGTCGCGCTCGCAAAGACGCTGGGTTTATACGTCGTGGCCGAGGGCGTCGAGCGCGAAGAACAGGTTGAAAAGCTGCGCTCGATCGGCGTCGACTACGGTCAGGGGTTTTATTTCTCGCCCGCGATCGATGCGCCTGAAATGGCAGCGTTTATCGAGGGCTCGCAAACCCGGTATGCCGCGCCGCACGAGAGCGTCGCGAGCGCTTCGTAGCCGCGCTGCGTCAAGCGATCGGCGTGCACCGGTGTGTGGTACAGAAAGAAAACCTCGCGATCCCCACGGTCGGCGATTCGGTCGAGGACCGCGTCCAGCGCTTCCGCGTCGAACGGATTGTAGAGAAAGACCACCAAACCGCCGCGCGGCATTTTTCGTTTGCGCGCGTCGGCTCTGATCAAACGTGCATCCTTGCAAGCCACGTCGAAGCCGTGCCCTCGCGCCAAGTTCTCTCGCGCGATCTCGAAAAGGTGCGGCGCAAGTTCGATGCCGACGACCTGCTTGAACGGATACTCGCGCGCGAGCAGGACGGCTCGCCCCATTCCGGCGCCGACGTCGACGAACGTCGACGCGTGCACGAACGCTTTAGGAACGCTGCGCATCAATGCGTGAAAATCGGCGACCGGTACCGGTTCGTAATGCGTCGCGTGCGCGTACGCTTCGCCGCGTTCCGAACCGAGTTCGCCGAGAAAAAGCAGCGCTTGCGTGACCACGCCGTGATCGCGATCGAATCGGCGCCCGGCGGCGCGCCTGGTCATTCCCACACGGGACGTATTCCACGATGAGCGGTGCGACCATACACGTCGTCGATCTCCGCTCTCCGGTCGACGGAGCAAAGCTTCCGCGCTCGAAGGCAATTCTGGGTTGGCGGGCACCTCTCGATCGGCGCGAGCTCGATGCGATTGCCCGGTGGGCGCAAGCGTCCGGCGGCGCGTCGATCCGCCTGTGCGGCGCGGCCGTCGCACAGCTCGACGCCGTGCTCGAGGCAGTCGCGGTCGTTTCGCTCGACATCGACGGGCGTCGAATCGTAAGGCCGCCGCGGAACGCCGCGAACGTGCGCGAACTGAACCTTCACGGCTTGCCCGATCCCGTAAACGAGACCTTGGCGGCATTCGGCGGGGTCCAGACGCTGCGCCTCGACGCGTGCGGTCAAAGTCTCGATATCGGAACGCTCCGCACGTTGCCGCTCCTACGGCAGTGTTCGATTGCATCGGCAGCGTTGACGGGTTGCGCCGGAATCGGCGGCGTGCGAGAACTCGCCGCGCTGGAGCTCGTTCGAACTCGTGTCGACGACGTCGATTCGTTGCTGCGTCATCCCGGCATCGTCGCGCTGCGTTTGGCAAACGTTGAACGCATTACGTCGCTCGATGCGTTGCAAGGTCATGCTGCACTGCGATCGCTCGCTTTGGAGAAGTTACTGCACCTTCAGAGCCTGCAGCCGATCGCGACATTGCCGCGGTTGGAAAGATTGTACGTCGGCGGGTTATGGCAGTTCAACGTCGGCGACGCGTGGTTCCTCACCGAAATGCGCGGCTTACGCGAGTTGGCCTTCGACATCGGCGGGGAGCGCAAGAACGTCGAGATCAGAAAACGGTGTGAACTTCCGAAGCCGCGGCCGTTCGACGTCGGCGACTACGATTTCACGACGTCATACGAATCAGGCGTGCAAAGCGTGCCGGCATATTTGTCGTCGGTGACGACTGTGGGTGCGGTTGCCGGATTGGCAGGTGAGAACGGCGGCGTATAGAGCGTGACGTGCGCGGGAAGGCGCACCGCCAACCCGCGCGCGATTGCCCGCTCGTCGGCAGCGTTGCAATCGAGCGCGACGACGACGTCGCGCCTAGTGACGAGCACCGTGGTCGAGGCTTCGAACAAGATGTCGTCCGACAGCTTCCCTCGGTAGTCATTCGTAACGTGCGACGGCGAGGGAGCGGCCGAGCAAGCGCCCAGCGCGAGCGCGGCGAGGCTGGCGGCGATCGTAGAAAGCAGCGGGCGGTACACGACCCCCTGATACGAAGCTGGGCGCAGGTCCGCCTCCGAAGCTGCGGGAAGCATGGGCACAACCGGATCGGTTCGCCGTATCGCCCCCTAAAGGATGGGCGATGCCCGTGTGAGGCCGCCCGACGAGAAATTTTTTTAACTAGAAGGCTTTACGAGAGCCGCCCCCCGCGGCGCAACGATTGTGCGCCGACCGCCTGAGCCTGAAGTGGTTCGGCCGGAAGCGGGCCTGGCTCCGGGACAATTGAGGATCTATTGGCTAGCGAGATCTTGATCTCGAGCGATCCGTGGGAAAATCGGGTTGCCATTTTGGAAGACGGCGAGCTCGCCGAACTCTACATCGAACGCGAAGAACGAGTCATCGGTTCGATCTACAAAGGAAAAGTACAGAACGTCCTCCCGGGTATGGGAGCGGCGTTCGTCGACATCGGCTTGGGCCGCAACGCCTTTTTGTACGTCGACGACATCAACAAGCAGCCGCTGAACATCGGCGACGTGGAGATCACGTCGGGCCACAGCGGCTTCACGATCAGCGAGAAGGTCAAGAAGGGCGACGACATTCTCGTCCAGATCGTCAAGGAGCCGCGCGGGCTCAAGGGCGCGCGCATCTCAACGAACATCTCTCTGCCGGGTCGTTACCTGATCTTGATGCCGACCGGCAAGTACTCCGGCGTGTCGCGGAAGATCGAGTCGGCCGACGAGCGCAACCGCCTCAAGGGCGTGATGAAGCGCATCCGTCCCGAAGGTATGGCGACGGTCGTTCGGACCGCCGCGGCCGGCGTCAGCGAGGCCGAGCTCATCGCCGATCTCGGCGTGCTGATTCGCATGTGGCACGGCATCCTGGAAACCTACAAGCGGGCCCCGTCACCGTCGCTGCTGCATAAGGACATGAACCTCGTCTACAAAGCGGCGCGCGACTTCGTGACTGCCGACGTCGAGCGCGTGCTCATCGACAACGAAGAAGAGTATCGTAAGGTTCGCGACTTCCTGCAGCTGCTCGGACCGCAATACCTCGATCGTTTGCAGCACTATAACTCTGGGCGCTCGCTATTCGACGATTTCCACGTCAACGACGAGCTGCAGAAGCTCATGAAGCCGAAGATCCCGCTGCCGTCGGGCGGCACGATCGTCATCGAGTCGACTGAAGCGCTGACCGTCATCGACGTCAACTCCGGGAAGTTCACGGGCGGACGCAACCTCGAGGATACGATCCTCAAGACGAACCTCGAAGCCGCGCACGAGATCGCACGTCAGGTGCGACTACGCGACATCGGCGGAATCGTCGTCGTCGACTTCATCGACATGTCGTCGGAGTCGTCGCGCAGCAAGGTGATCAAAGCGCTCGAAGACGGTTTGCGCCGCGACCGAACGCGCGCGACGATTCAATCGTTTTCGAACCTCGGCTTGCTGGAGTTCACGCGCAAACGCGTCGGTAAAGACCTTGGCGCGCAGCTTCGCGGCTCGTGTCCCACCTGCAACGGCATGGGCAGCGTGATGTCTTCGCAGTCGGTGGCCATCGAGACGTTCCGTCAGATTCGCAAACACGCCAACGGTACGCCCGGCAACGTCGTCGCGCACGTAGCGCCGACGGTCGCCGCGCAAATGGACTTCTGGTACGAAGACGAATGTCTGGAGCTCGCGCACGATCTGCAGCGGCACATTCACGTGCGCGTCGATCCGATGCTTCATCCCGAGAAATTGCGCATCGACGTCGGTACGATCGGCAAAGACGGGACGCACGTCGTCCGCGTCGGAGACGAATACGACGTCGAACTGTTGTCGGGACGTTTGCCGAACGCCACGTCCGCCGCAGCCGTCGTCGAGGGCCGCATCGTCGAAGTCGAAAACGCCGCGAACAACGCGGGGAACTTCGCGCGCATTCGCATTCTCGACGTCGACGACGACGAAGATTACGTGATGGCCGAACTCGTCACCGTCGGAGCCGCCGCAGGTGCGAAGAAGAAGCGTCGTAGGGGAGGACGCGCACGCAAGACGCCGCTTACCGCAGCCGAGCAGACCAAACAGTTGCGCGAGCTTGCGGAAGAGGCCGCGCGCACGCATCAGGCGCGTCCGCCGATCGGGATCACGACGATCACCGAAGAGGAAGAAGCGCAAGACAAAGCGCTGATCGCGGAGCGGCGCGGCGAAGAGCAGGCCGACGCGATCATCATCGCCGAGGGCGAAGTGACGCACGCCGAGGAGAACGGCGATCAGCAACATAAACGCCGTCGCCGCCGTCGCCGCGGCGGACGCGGCCGCGGAGGTCAGAACGGCGTGCAGCGCGAGGTCGCCGCAGTGCCGAGCAGCGCACCCGCGATCGAAGAAGACAATCGCGACGAAGAAGAATCCGCCTCACCGGCGTTGGGCAACGAAGTGCCCGGGGGTGAAGGCGCACGCCGTCATCGCCGCCGTCGTCGTCGCCGTCGCGGACGGGGGGGACAAGGCCAACCTCAGCCGAGCGAGGGCGGTCCTGGGTTCGAACCGCTCACCGGATCGTTGCCGGTGAGCCCGACGATGCCCGACCGGCACATCTTCCGCGTCGGTACCGACGGCGCGGCACATCCCACCGGCACGCTCGCACCGCGCGAACCATCGCGCGCCATCGAGCCGCTGCGCCAGGCACACCCGCCGGCGATCGAAGCGCCGCCGCCCAGCCTAACCGCACCGCCCGAAGAGACGCGTAAAACGAAGCCGGCGCGCCGCCGGCGCAGTACGGCAGCGCCTGCCGGCGTTGCCAGAGAGCTCGAAGCGTCGGCGATGGCCGCGCTTCCCGCACCCGAAAAACCGAAGCGCGCGCGCAAGAAGGCTGCGACAGACGGCGGTGCCGCCGAATCGAAGCCGCGACGCTCGCGCGCCAAAAAGAACGAAACGCCCGAAAAGGGCGGAGAGGTGAAAAAGCCGGCGCGTAAGCGCAAGTCGTGATGCGGATCCACGCGCTCGCGCACAGACTGTATGCCGACGCGTCGTGGCCGTTTCAACTCGCACGTTACGTTTTTATCGGTGGTTTCGTTACGTGCCTCGACCTCGGATCGTTCGTCCTTTTCCTACACGCCGGATGGCCGCTTCTAGCGGTCATCACGGCGTCGTGGGCGATCGCGGTCGCCACGCATTTTTCGCTCAACAAGTACGTCAACTTCCGCGCGCACGACCGGCCCACACACCAACAGATGGTAACGTATGCGGTGATCTCGGCCGTCACGTGGCTGACGACGATCGCGATCGTAAAAGGCGCGATTTCGCTGGGCGCATCGCCGGTGGCCGGAAAAGTGTTGGCCATCGCGTTCAACGTACCGATCGGTTTTTTCGGGCACCGCTATTTGACGTTTGGCCGCGGCATCGTCGCGACGGCGCGACATCTCTTGGGACGGCGCTAGACCGGAACCCTCGCGAGGTCCGGGAGCGAACCTGGCCGAGGCCGAAAGCGGCCGTTGCGACCGATGACGATCTTTCTTCCGTATTACGTCGCCGCACTCGCACTACTGTATTTGGAGGTGCGCGGTCGCGGCGTGATTCCGCGCGTTCCCGTGCCGTCGTGGCCGGCACCCGCGTGGATCGCGCTGCTCGTCGCGTGTTACGCGGCGCAGCTCGAGGTCGTCCGCTACGCGGCGGTGACCGTCGCGGCCGTCGAGCCGTGGCGCGCGCCGTTGCCCATCGGCGTTGCGGAGCACGGCATGGCGCACCCCGACGCGATTGAAGCTTTCATGTTACTTCTGGCGGCGGTAGAAGTCTGGGCGCTGGCCGGGCTGTACCGTTCGCGACAGGTCTGGAGCGCCGCGATCGCCGGCCTTCTCGCGCTGGTCGCGCTATCGATCTGGGCTCCCGCAACGATCAGTCCGGATGCCTACGCGTACGTCGGCGACGCGCTGTTGGGCCGAAACGCGTATCACCCGCCCAACGCAACCTTCCCCGGCGAATTTGCTTCGATCGATCGGCTGTTTCATCCGCCGTTGCTGCCCGCACCGTACGGACCCTTATGGATTGCGATCGATCGCTTCGTTACGGCGCCGTTCGCGACGCTGTACGCAAAGATCGTTGCGTTGCGGTTGTTCGGTGCGCTGTGTTATTTCGGATTGATCGCAGCGCTGCGTGCCTACGGCGTTCCAAATCGCCTGCTCGCCGTGGCTGCCGTCAACCCGTGCATCGCGCAGCAGTACGTAGCCGACGCACATAACGATCTGATGGGCATCGCCTCGATCGTCGTGGCCGCGGCTTTGATCGCACGCCGCCGGCCGTTTCTGGGTACGGCCGCCGCGGTCGTCGCGGCGCTCGTGAAGCTTCCGTTCCTGTTGATTGCGTTGCCGGTCTTCGTACGCGTTCGCGAACGATGGCTGCGCTACGCGCTGTGCGCGACCGCGTTCGTGGTTACGATCGCGCTGTCGTGGGCCGGCGGCGGCAGCGACTACTTCCGCGGATTGACGGTGCACGTGCCCGTTCCCGGCGCGGTGTTCTTTACCAACGCGGCCGTCACGATTGCGGCTCTGATGCTTTTGGGGATCTCAATCGTCGCCGCGCGGCGCTACGCGAGCGCCGTCTGGATCGTCCCGTTGATGAGCTCGTACATCGCTACGTGGTATATGACGTACGGTCTTCCGTACGCGTTGGAACGCCGTCGCATCCTGGCCTATCTTCTCGTCGCGCTGCCTTTGGCGACGGCGCTCGTCGACGCGAAGTTCATCCGGCCGTGGACCTTTGCGGCGATCCTTCCCGCAGTCGTCGTCCTCAACGTAGCGCTCGCTAACCGGCGCGCGCGGAGTGCCGCTTGAGCGAGCTGCTTTGGATTTTCGCAGTGTTCGACGTCGGTGCGCTGGCGATGCTGGCTGCGGAGCTGACTGCCCGGCGCGGCTTGACGCGGACTCGTACGCGACCCGGCAGCATTCCGTTTGTCGTCGCAACAATAGCGGCCTCGTACGTCGCTCAGCTTGCATTGATGACGTACGCCGTTTTTCAACAGGCGCAGCATCCTCCAGGCTCATTCCTCCCGCTTCCGCTCAACAGCGCGATCGTAAACGACAAAGACCTTATCGTAGGTGCGTCGATCGCGCTGGCGGCGCTGCAGACGTATCTGCTGCTTCGTCTGTACCGAGCTCGCGCGTACGGACGATGGTTGTGGATCGGCAGCACCGCGCTCGTCGTGCTTTCCGTAGCTTCACCCGTCATGCTCACGGCCGACGCCTACGCATACGTCGCCGACGCGCTGCTCGGTCGCGCGGCCTACGCACCTCCAAACGTTCCGTTTTCCGGTCAGTTCGCGCCGATCGGCGTTTGGTGGAACGTACCGCTGCCGCCGACGCCGTACGGACCGTTGTGGCTGCTGACGGCGTGGCTCGCGACCGCACCGTTCGGATCGCTCCTTGGAAAGGTGATCGCAATTCGCGCTCTCGGGGCCGCATCGTTCGTCGCGCTCTTGCTCGTCATGCGCGGACGAAGAGTGCCCGATCGAATCCTCGCGGTGGCGGCGCTCAATCCCGGAATCCTTTTCGAATACGTCGCGAGCGGACACAACGACCTCTTTGGTATCGTCTTACTCTGCGCGGCCGCGTTGGCGATCCGCCGGCCCGCGATTGCCGCGCTCCTCGTTATCGCCGGCGCTTTGGTCAAACTTCCCTTCGCGCTCTTCGGATTGCCGGTTATGGTTCGCGTTCGCTCGACGGTTGCGCGCGTCGCGGCGCTGATTGCCGTGCCGCTCGTCGCCGCCGCAGTGACGTTTACCGCCGGGGGCGAGGGCTACTATCGGGCGCTTCTACCGCATACCAGCACTTCGCCGATGATGGCGATTCTTTCCGGAACCGTTGCACTTGCCGTCATCGTCGCGATGGCCGTCGCGATCTTCGGCGTGCGAAGGTTGCGGTCCGTCGTTTGGCTTACACCGCTTGCCGCATCGTACACGTTGTCGTCCTATACGTTGTGGGGCTTGCCGTACGCCCTGTCGCGGCGAAGCGTACTGGGCTACTTGCTCGTGGCCTTCCCGCTCGCGGCGGTTCTTCTCGAGGTGAAGCTCTTCACGCTGTGGTCCCTATTCGTCGTCGTGCCGCTGCTCTTTGCGTGGCAAATCCTCGCCGTCCGTAGACGATGATTGCCATGCTTCGAAGAGCGATCGCGCGCGCGCGCGCTCGCCGCGCGTGGCTCGGGCAGTGGACGCCTGCGTTCGTCTTGACCCTTCTGGCGACGGCGTTGACGATTTTCTATTCGGTGGCTCCGCATTGGTACGACATGGAACGATACTGGCTCGCGTGGCTCGGCGAACGAATATTAGCCGGCAACTTTCCGCATGCCGCCGGGCCGGAATCTCCGTACGACCTCGGCCATCCATGGATGCCGGTGGAGTGGTTGTATGCCGTCGCCGTGGCGTGGACGCGCGATAAGCACGTTTTCTTAGCGTTTGCCGCGCTCAACGGTCTCGCCGGCGCTGCGATCCTATGGTGGGCGCTCGGCTCGTGCATCGCACGGCGCGTTCCGGGGAACGTGACGTTTCTCGTTTCCGCGTCGTGCTTCTGGCCGGCCGTTACACGTTACGAGCTTCGCGCCGAAGCGTTCGGTAACGCATTCGTCGTCGCGGTGCTGCTGTGGGGCGAAGACGGTCTCAAGCGCTGGGCGCTATTGCCGCTGTTTGCCGTGTGGGCGAACGTCCATCCAAGCTTTGCCTTCGGCCTGCTCGTCGTCGCTTTGCAAACGGTGCAAAGCGTTCGTCGTCGCGATCTTGCGGCCGGCGGGGTCTTCGCCGGATGCGCGCTAGCGACGCTGTGCACTCCGTTCGGCTTGCACCTTTGGCAACACGTCTGGGAGACGTCGCACGGCTGGATCGGACAAGTCGTTCCCGAGTGGAAGCCGTTGTTTGCGGCGGCACCCTTCGCCGTTCTGCTGCTCTTGGTTCCGTTCGTCTCGATGCTCGCGCGGCTCGGCATTCGGAAACGAACGCTGCCCGATTGGAGTCTATGGCCGATCGCATCGCTGCTCGCGCTGTCGAGCCAGCGGTTTCTGATCCTTGCGGCGGGAGTCGGCTCGCCGGCGGCGTGCGGGCTGTTCCGTCAGCGCGACGTTGCGCTGCCGCGCGCCATCGTGTGGATCGGGCTTTTCGCCGTGGCCGGCGTGGTCGCAAGCGGCTCACTGGGACACGTGCAGCAGCTCGCCGCTTCCGGCACGCGCGACGTGGACTTCGGCTTGTTCGTAACGGCGTCGTCGCCGCCCGTCATCGAGCGCACGATCGACCTGCGGGGAAAGCTGGTCTCGTGCGTACCGGGATGGTATTGCAATCCCGCACTGTATTTCGGCGCGCGCACGCTTTACGACGGGCGTACCGAGCCGTTTAGCGCGCAGCGCGTTCGCGAACTCTCGGCATCGTTAAACGATCCTGCGATTTTGCGCAAATGGCCGCTCGACTATGCGATCGTGCCGCCGGCCGATGCCGGCCGGCTCGAAGCCGATGGTTCGTGGCGCGAAGTCACGCGGTCGAGCGTAATGGTCGTTTTTCGCCGCCTGCCTCGAGGAACGTGACCGCGATCAGCGATCCGAGCGCGACGTACGCGAAGAGACGATAAGCGAACGCTCCCTTTACGGAGCGACTGTTTTCGGTAAACTCGGTCCAGCGCACTTCAGCCAGAGCGTTTGGGGGCAGCACGCGAACCGGTAACGTTTGCGCCGCCGAAGTCTGCGCCTCGGCGCTCCCGAGAACGCGGTACAGCGCTAAGGAGCTCAAGCTTATCGCCGCCACGACTGCCGCTGCAACGATGGCGCGGGAAAAAAACGCTGCAGCGACGACGAGCAACAGCGGAATCGCAATCGCCGATTGTACGCCGACGTCGTTGGTGAGGTGTTGCCACGGCACGACGACGATGAGAGCGGCGGTCCTCACGAGTTTAGAATCCGGCAACGACGAGAGCAGCATCAGCGCTAATGGGAGAGCTAAGACGATATCGGATTCGTGAACGTACGGAGATCCGACGATGCCGAAGGCAACGGCGGCAGCGACGACCCAATGAGCGCCGCCAAAGCGGCGGCTCAGCTGCAGTCCGGCGTAGATGCCGGCGGCGACAAATGCAGCGAGCAGCGCATAGGCGACGCGCAGCGCAGCCGCGTCGGAGAGGCCGGCGGCATGAAGCGTCGCAGCCGATCCAAGTTGCCAAAACGCAGTGAGCTCCGACCGGCCGTATGCGGGAAGCGCCGCGCCGGCGTACTCGAGTATCGTCGGCCAGTGGATCGACGCGACGCCGATCAGAACGAGCACGGCGCCGGCGGCAAAGAGAGGCAGGCGGATCTTCGGGGAGCACAGGAATGCGGCGATCCAGGCAGCCTCCGCAAAGTTTGGCATCGCCGCTGCAATGCCGAGCGCGGCCGCTGCGGCCCACGGGCGTTCGTCGCGTACGAACACGAGGGCCCAGCAGAACCCGCATAGCGCGATCGGCACGAGCTGTCCGAACTCAAAGCTCGGCAGGAGCAGCAGGTACGTCGCCGCGGCCACCAGCGTCCAATCCAATCGGGTAAGACGGCACAGCGCGAGAACCGTCGACACGAAACACGCGAGCAGAACCGCGCACCACAGCGCAAACGAAATTTTCTCGGGCAGCAGTGCCAACGCGGCGAATACCGGCATGACGTACGGTGGATGCGCGATCGGCAGCGTCAGCGAGTGAATGAGACCCAGCTCGACGTTACACTGATGGACCGACGCATCCAAGTAGGGGTCCTGATGGTGCAGTACCGCCGAACCCGCGCACCAGTAAGCCACGAAATCGATGCGAAAGCCTTGAGCGAGATCGCGAACGTAAAACGGAAGCATCGCGCACAGCAGCACAGCCGCTACGACGAGAATCGGCAGAGAAGGACGAAGGCGGTCAGGACTGCGGGTCACGTTCGTTCGCTCCTCGATAGGCGACGATCGCAAGTACGATGAGCTCAACGTAGGTCGGAACGCGTTCGTACCAGCCGCTGCGCTTCGGGCCCGGCCGGTTTAGGAACGCATCGAAACGTACGTCCGCGAGCGCATTTGGAGGGACCGGAGGCGCAACAAAGCGCGTATCGGCAGCCGCGGCCGGTGCTCCGGCGTAATCGGCAAGCCGAAGGAGCGTCGACGAGACGAGCGTGATGCACGCTGCAGCCGCGGCAGCAAAAAGCAGGCGTGACCCGATCGCGGCGTCCGCTGCAACGAGGAGGAACGGGATCGCGAAGGCCCCGGCGGCGCCGCCATGTTCTACGAGGTGCACCCAAGGCGTGGCGATGAGCAACAGCGCGGCGGCCGTTTTCCAATTTCGCGACGCCGCCCATAACATCAAGGCGAACGGTAAACAAAAACCGATATCCCAGCCGTGCAGATACGGCGCACCGATAACGCTGAACGCCGTCGCCGACGCAACCGGCCAATGCTCTCCGCCGTAGCGCGCGCGAAGCCGTAACCCTACGATTATGCCTAAAGCTATCGCAACGCTCAGCAGCGCGAACGCGATCAGCGAGGCTGCGAGGTGCGGCGTTCCCATCGAAGCCAAGAGCGGCAGCGTTCCTACTTGTGCGAACCATTTGCCGATGCTGCCGGAAAAGCTCGACGAGATCGCGAGGTAGCTCGCGACGCCGCCTGCGCCTACCGCTAGAAAGCTCGTCGCGACGAGCAGCGCTCCGATCGCAACCAACGGGATTCGTTGTTGCCGAAGAGTTAGGAAGGCGGCTGCCCAAGCGGCAACGGCAAAGTTCGGCAGCAGCGCGGTGACGGCCAGCATCGCGCTTGCCGGAAGCGTACGCCCGTCGCGGATAAAGACCAGCGCCCAGGTAAACGCGCAAATCGGGACCGTTGCCACCTGACCTAGGGGCAGCACGGCAATCAACTGCAGTACGGCAAGCGCCCCCGCAAAGAGCCAGGAGACGTTCGCGAGGCGCCTGAGGGCCATGGCCGTGAGCACTGCGACGGCAACCAGGAATAGGCGCCATATAACTGCCGACGCATCGTACGGAATCAGTGCCGGTAAGGCAAAAGCGGCGACGGCGTATGGTGGGTACGGAAGCGGGATCGTTAGCGATGAAATCAGTCCGTGGGAGACCTGGCATTGGTGGACGCTACGATCGAGGTACGGGTCTTGGTGCAGCATGACGGCCTTGCCGGCGCACCAGAACGCAGAAAAGTCCAGCGGAAGGCTATCGGCGGTACTGGATACGTACGTGGGCAACAACGCCAGAAGCAATAGCAATCCGACGATTTCAGCCGGCCTAAACGAAGAAGAGCGCACCGACACCGCGGTGCACCCTTCTTCAATGGTAGCCGAGCTATCCTTGACGACTACTGCTGCGTCGTCGTGTCCTGGTCGGTGAGCTTCGCGAGCTTCTGGTCGAGCAGCTGAACCGCTTGGGTGAGCTGATCGTCTTTTGCCGGCGTTCCGAACTGCGGATGTTTGTTTTCTGCGACGACCATGTCGGGCATAATGCCTAAGTGGTTGATGTCGCGATTACGCGGCGTGAGGTAACGCGCCGTCGTAATCTTGATCGCCGATCCGTCCTGCATCGGATAGATCGTCTGCACGACGCCTTTACCGAACGTCTTCGTTCCGACGATCGTACCGACGCCGCTGTCCTGAATCGCTCCGGACGTGATCTCCGACGCCGATGCGGTGTAGCCGTTGACGAGAACCGCTAGCGGAACCGGCGGGATCGCCGTGTTGTCGGCCTCGAGCGTCGTGATGTTCGACGCGCGCGATTCGACGGAAACGATCGGGCCGCTCGGGATGAACTTCGAGCTCACGTCGACCGCGGCTTGGAGATAACCGCCGCCGTTGTCGCGCAAGTCGAGCACCAGCGCGCGGGCGCCTTCCTGCTGCAGCCGCTGCAGCGCCGTATCGAGCTCGCTTCCGGTATCGCGTCCAAAGACCGTTACGTCGACGTAACCGATCTTGCCGGGCAGCATCTTCTCGTACACGCTGAGCTGATGGATCTTCGCGCGCGTAATCGTGACGGGCTGCACGGACGCTCCCTCGCGCGTGATGCCGAGCGTAACGGTCGTGCCTTCCTTGCCGCGCAGCTTCGTGCTGGCCTGCTGCACGGTCATGCCTTTGGTCGCCGAGCCGTCGATCGTCGTAATGAGATCGTCCTGCTCGACGCCGGCTTTGTCGGCCGGTCCGTTGGGAACGACGTTCTCGACTAAAATCTGTTTGGTTTGATCGTCGACTTGGATCACGATGCCGGTACCGCCGAAGTCGCCGCCGTCGAGATCCTGATTGAGTCCGGCGAACTCTTTGGGCGTGAGAAAGACGGTGTACCGGTCTTTGACCGAGCGCATCATACCGTCGAGCGCGACGTAGCTGAGTTGCGCGACCGTGAACTTGCCGTGCGACTGCTGCGTAGCACCTTCGATTTCGTGCTCGATCGTGCGAACGTTTGCGTCGCCGACTTGCGTCGAATGCGTCTGCGGCAGCGAGGCGTTTTTCACGCCGGCGGTGCGCATCGCGAGCAGCAGCTGGCCGCGAACCGAGTCCAGGACGACCTGGGGATCGACCTTTTGATAGAACTCGGTCGTCAGATGCGCGTAGCTGGTGGAAATTTCGACGGCTTGAGCCGACGAGATGTGAGCCGACGCGGCCGCCGATGCAGGCAGCTGGATCAGCATTCCGGCGAACGCGCCGGCGAGTAAGAGTGAGTACAGGCGTTTCATCGTATCCAAGAATCTAGCGATTGGTGAGTGAGGAAAGCGTTTTGAGACGGGCCTTGGCAGCGGCGAGCTGTTTGTCGGCCGGGGTATCGATGATCGAAGGATCGGGATCCTGAGCGATCACGATATCGGGAACGATTCCGCGGTGCTGAATGTCGCGCCCCAGCGGCGTGACGTACCGCGCGGTCGTGATCTTCAGCGCTCCGCGGTCGGGCAGCTGGTAGATGCTCTGGACGACGCCTTTACCGTACGTCTTCGTCCCGATGAGCGTGGCGAGGTGGTAATCTTGCAGGGCGCCGGACGTAATCTCCGATGCGCTCGCAGTGTACTTGTTGACGAGAATGACGAGCGGCTGAAGTCCGGGAATCGCGTTCCCCAACGCCTCTTCACTCGTGCTCTGACCGTCGCGGCGGATCGTCGAGACGATCGTTCCCTGCGGAACGAACAGGCTCGAAATCTGCACCGCGGCGTCGAGCAGTCCGCCGCCGTTGTCGCGAAGGTCGAGAATGTATCCCTTCGCGCCTTTGGACTGTCCGTCGAGCAGCGCTTTGCGCACTTCGGCGCCCGACGTCGTTCCGAAATCGGACAGGCGAATGTAATCGTAACCGCCCTCCATCTTCGCGCGAACGGTCGGGACGTGAATGATCTCGCGGACGATGTCGAAGCCGTGCTCGCCGCCTTTTCCGTTATACGGATGCGTGTTCAAGTGCACGGTCGTGCCGGCTTCGCCGCGAATCATGACCTCGACGCGATCCAGCGGCAGTCCCTTGACGCTCTTGCCGTCGACGCTGTCGACGACCTCGCCGGGCTTCATTCCGGCGCGCGCAGCGGGCATCTGCTCGATTGGCTGAACGACGATGCGGCCGTCTTTGAGTTGATAAATATAGACGCCGATGCCGCCGAAGTTACCGCCCGAGAGCGATTCGTTTAATCCCTGGATTTCACGCGGCGAAAGATAGACCGTGTACGGGTCTTTTACCGAACCCATGATGCCGCGCATTGCCGCGTCGGTGAGATCGGCTTCACCGTGCGGGCCCAACTTGCCGGCGTAGTGCTGTTGCGCGTACGCGAGCAGATCGGCAACGTGCTGATCGTCGTTCTGCGTGTTGGTCGAAGCGGCGAAGTCCGGAAGACTCGCGTGCGAAACTTTCTTTTGCTGCAGGTAGCCGCGCAGTGCGTCCGCTTCGCCGGAAACCGGCGTTTGAGGATCGACGGGCTTGTAGTAGGAACTCTCGAGCTTGCGCAGCGCGAGATCCACTAGATGCGTTCCGCTTGCCGAAGCGTCGCCGAAAAGTTCGTTGACGTCGCCGGTCGTAGCCACGTCGATGCTCGATTGAGCGGCAAGCGTGCTGCTCCGATAGCCTACAAAAAGAGCGCTGCCAGCTGCTACGACGATCACGACGAGCGCCGCAAGCAGGGCGCGGATTCCTACGGTCATGTATTCCTCTCGCGTTGAGGTGCTTCTCTGTCCAATTACCGCGAATTACCCGCCGAGGGTTGCTTCTGAACGAATATACTCGCTAAGTCTTAATGAAGCCGGGGGGCCGGGTCAACCGGCTTTCCGTTTATTCGCACTTCGAAATGAAGGTGCGGGCCAGTCGAAGCCCCAGTGGAGCCGACGGCCCCAATGGCTTGGCCGCGGGAGACGGATTGTCCCTGCGAGATGTAAATCGCGGACAAGTGGCCGTAACCGGTCGAGTAACCGCCCCCATGGTCGATCAAAATGTAATTGCCGTATCCGCCGTACCACTGTGCCATGATAACGGTTCCACCTGCGGCTGCCGTGACCGTCGTGCCGCTCGGCGCCGCAATATCGAGGCCTTGGTGGAACTCCGGCGATCCGCCGAACGGGTTGGAGCGCCAGCCGAACGGCGAGGTGATCGTACCGGTCACCGGCCAGGAGAAGCTGCCCGACCCGCCTTCGCTGGCGACGCCGCCCGCAATACCGGCGGCTTTACGCTGCGCGGCCAGCTCGCGCTCGCGTTCGCGAATCAGCGCCTCAAGCTGTGCTTCCTCGGCGGCGGAAAGGTCTTCCATCTCGGCGACTTGAGCGGCGACGTGACGCCGCTGCTCGCCGGCTAGCTGAACCAAGTTCTGACGTTCGGAGGCAAGCGAGTCGAGCTGATTGCGCGCCTGCTGCTGCTCCTGCTGTTGGGCGGCGAGTTGAAGCCGCGTACGTTCCAGATCCGCTTCGACCGCGGCGACTTTCTGCTCGGCGGCCTTGCGCGCGCGAACGGCACGCTCGTTGGCGGCGATGAGCAAACGCAGATCTTCCCAACGTTCCACGAACTCGCTGAACGAGCGCACCGACGTGAGGACGTTCAGGTAGCTCAAATCGCCGTTTTCGTAAATATTGATCAGTCGCCGGCGCAAGAGCGTGTCGTGCAGCGCGAGCGATTTCCTCGCCGCATCGAGCTGAATGGAATTCCAATCGATCCGGTGCTGCGTGGAAGCGGCCGACGCTTCGAGCGACCCGAGGCGCCCGTTCACTTGCGCGATCGCCGTATTCGTCTCGCCGAGCTGCTGCTCTAAATCGTTATACCGCAGCGTCACGCCGTGCAGCTGCGCCCGCTTCTGATGAAGCCGCGCCTGAATCTGCGCCGCCTTGTCCTTCTCGGCCCGAATTTTGGCCTCGATCGATTGTGCGAAGGATGCATTCGGAGAGAAGAAGGCGGCAATGAGAAAAAGAGCGAGCGGGTATCTCGCACGAGCGATTAAATCCGTTCTCATCAAGTACGCCTCTTATCCTTAATGTACACGGAGCCCATCACGGACTTTGCATAACGCTTCAATTCGGCGGCCTTCTCTCCGATTTGTGCGTAATTCGTCACTTGCTGTCCGTCGTTGGTCACGATCGCAATCGAAAGCGACATGATCGGGAACCGGTTGAGCACGCCCCGGCGGTCGCGCGTCTCGATATAGCCTTGTCGCAGATCTTTGGGTGAATAGAGCGCCCGAATGCTGCGATCGAACTCCTCGACGATGCCTTGTGCGATCTCTTCGGCACGATCGGGGATCGTCGCGACGATGAAGTCGTCGCCGCCGATGTGCCCGACGAAGTCGTTGGGCGTGCCGCGGCGGCGCACCGTCTCGACCGACGTGCGCGCGACGAGCTGAATCGCTTCGTCGCCGTGCGTGAAGCCGTAGACGTCGTTGAACGCCTTGAAGTTGTCGAGGTCCAGGTACAGAACTGCGAAAGCCTCGC
The DNA here is from genome assembly GCA_035656415.1 of Vulcanimicrobiaceae bacterium. Classification (GTDB taxonomy): domain Bacteria; phylum Vulcanimicrobiota; class Vulcanimicrobiia; order Vulcanimicrobiales; family Vulcanimicrobiaceae; genus JAFAHZ01. Next base: position 23,703 of record DASRSM010000154.1, read on the forward strand.
GGTCGTCGATCCGGCGGCGCAGCTCGCCTTCGATTGCGAGATTTCCCGGCAAGCGCGTGAGCGGCGAGAGCGACGAGTCGACTTCGACCCGCCGAATCTTCGCGCGGACGCGTGCGAGCAGCTCGCGCGGTCCGAACGGCTTGGTGATATAGTCGTCGGCGCCCGCTTCGAAACCGCGAAGTTTATCTTCGGTCTCGCCTTTGGCGGTGAGAATGATGATCGGGACGTTAGCGATGATCGGATTGGGATGCGAGCGCACGCGCCGCGCAACTTCGTATCCATCCATCTGCGGCATCATCAAATCGAGCAAAAGCAGATCCGGAACTTCTTGTTCGATCTTGGTGAGCGCGTCGCGTCCGTCCGACGCGGTCGCGACTTTATATCCGGCCAGTTCGAGATTGGTCGAAATAATTTTGCGCAGATTGCGGTCGTCGTCGACGACGAGAACGTAGTGGCCGAGCTCGTACGGTACGCTTTTCACGTCGCGCTCCGAACGGGAAAATGAATCGTAAACGTCGAACCGCGCCCGGGCTCGCTGCTGACGGCGATCGCCCCGCCGTGCGCGCGTACGAGCGCCGAAACAATTGCTAGTCCCAGGCCGCTGCCGCTGGTTTGCGCGGTAAGCTCGGGCTCGGCGCGATAGAATCGCTCGAAGATGTACGGAAGATGTTCGTCGGAGATGCCGATGCCGCGGTCGATCACGCGAACGATCGTCTCTTCCTTGTTGGTTTCGCCTTCGATCGCGATCGGCGAACCGGCGGTCGAGAACTTCGCCGCGTTGTCGATGAGATGCAGCATGACGTCGCGCAGCTTTTCGGGGTCGCCCGAGAGCATGACGTTACCGTCGCGCAGCTCGATCGGATGGACCGCGTCGTCGAAGGCCAGCGCCATGAGCGCGGCGTCGACGACTTCTTCGAGCGGAATCGTAATGCGGCGTTTGAGAAGCTGCTCGGCATCGACGCGCGAGGCAAGCAGCAGCTCGTCGACGACCCGCGTCAGCCGATCGGTCTGTTCGTCGATGACCCTCAAAAAGTCGTCGCGTTGTCCTTCGACGGCACGCGGGTTTTCTCGCAGCGTCGTGGCGTACGCTTTGATCGTCGCGATCGGCGTCTTGAGTTCGTGTGAAACCGCGGTAACGATCTCGCTCTTGAGCTGCTCGATTTCGCGGTAGCGGCGCTCCGGTCCGAACGAACAGAGCCATCCGTGCGCGCGCGTATCGACGTCGACGCCGATGGCTGCTAGACGAAGCCACTGAATGCCGGCCTTTTTTTCGACGCCGATCCGCAGCTCGTGCAGGCTTGCATCGAACGGAACGCCGACGATCGCATCGCCGTGAACGAACAGACGCCGGACGTCGGAACCGAGCGCGGCGCGCTCGGGAATTCCCGAAAGCGAGGCCGCCGCATCGCTCCACGAAGCGACGTGCGCGTCGGAGCGCACGAAAAGAAAACCGTCGTTCGACAGCGCGAGAAGTGCGTTGAGCGGAACGGCGTTCGGACGCCGTTCGACTACGTTCGCAGGTGGCGTCCGACCGAAATCCACGATGCGACGATCCCGATAGCTGCACCGACGAGAAACAGCTCGCCTGCGATCGCCCAGAGGTCGATCGGCGTCGAGCCGAAGCCGATCCAGGGCAACGCTTCGAGCATTCTCGGCCAAAGCGTGGCGCGCGCCAACCACAGCACCGCGACGGCGACGATCGCGCCGATTACACCGTCGAGCAAGCCTTCGCAAATGAACGGCATGCGAATGTAAGTGTTCGTCGCGCCGACGAGCTGCATGATCCCGATCTCGCGGCGGCGAGCATAAACCGTTAGTCGAATCGTGTTCGAGATGATGATGCCGGCGACGAAGAGGAAAATAGCGATCACCGCGATGCCGACGCGCCGCATGACGTCGCCCAACTGAAGCAACCGCTGGACGATCGTTTGCCCGTACACGACGTTGTCGACGGCGGTCAGGCGACCGATGCTGGCCGCAACAGCCGGCACTTGATCGGGAATCTTCACGCGAACCCGGATCTTATCGGGTAACGGATTTTCCGTGAGGGTGCTGGTGTCGATCGCACCTTTCGTGCGATCCCGCAGCTCCGACAGACCTTCCTTCTTCGGGACGAACTGAACCGACGCCACGCGCGGATCAGCGGCGACGATGTGCCGCACCGAGTCGATCTGCGCCGTAGTTGCGTTCGCCGAGAAGTACGCCGAGATCTCGATCTGATCGAGCAACTGCGCGCCGACGCCTGCGAGCTCGCCGCGCACGAAGAGGAACACACCCAGTATGACGATCGTGATCGCGACGGTTCCGATGGCGGTGGCTTGCATGCTCGCGTTGCGCGTGAAATTGCGCAACACTTCACCCAGAAAGAACTTGACCTTGCCCCAGTCCAAGATAGTAATAGCCCCGTTCTTCGTCGGTCACGACGCGGCCGTCTTCCAAACGGACGACGCGGCGGCGCATGCGATCGACGACGGCTTGATTGTGAGTGGCGACCAAGACGGTCGTACCTTTGAGGTTGATACGGAGCAGCAGCTCCATGATTTCGGTAGTGTTCGACGGATCGAGGTTGCCGCTCGGTTCGTCGCACAACAGAATCTTGGGGTTGTTGACGAGCGCGCGCGCGATTGCGGTGCGCTGCTGCTCGCCGCCGGAAAGCTCGTTGGGGTACATGCGCGATTTGTGCGACAGCCCGACGAGATCGAGAACGCGCGGCACTTGGCGCATCACGTCGCGCGTGTGCGCGCCGGTCACTTGCATCGCGAACGCGACGTTCTCCCACACCGTCTTGTCGGAGAGAAGCTTGAAGTCTTGGAAGACGACGCCCAAATGCCGGCGCAGCGACGGCACTCGCGAGCTCTTGAGCCGGTCGACGCGGATGCCGTCGACGACGATCTCGCCGGAACTAGGGCGCGCCTCGCGATAGAGCAGTTTCATCAGGCTCGACTTGCCCGTTCCGGAGTGGCCCACCAGAAAGACGAAATCGCCTTTAGCGATTTCGAGAGTGACGTTGTCGAGGGCGTGTACGCCGTTGGGGTAGACCAGAGAGACGCTGCGCAGGGAAATCATTGCTGCCAGAGGGTTTTTCCTGAGGTTGCGGCCTATACCTTCGGACCATGAATTTCGACCTGACCGACGAGCAGAAAGCGATCCAAAGCCTCGCGCGCGATTTCGCGCAAAACGAGGTGAAGCCGCGTGCCGAGAAGATGGACCACGACGAGGCCTTTCCGTACGACTTGGTTGCGAAGATGGCCGAGCTCGGCTTCATGGGCCTGCCCTTCCCCGAAGAGTACGGCGGTGCGGCCGCCGACACGGTCAGTTACGCGCTGGCCGTCATGGAAATCGCTCGAGCCGACGCGTCGACGGCAATCACGATGGCCGCGCACGTCTCGCTTGGCGCCACACCGTTCTACCTGTTCGGCTCCGAAGAGCAGAAGCAGAAGTATCTCGTTCCGCTGGCACAGGGCAAGAAGCTCTGGGGTTTCGGACTGACCGAGCCCAGCGCGGGCAGCGACGCCGGCAACGTACAGACCAAGGCGACGCTCAAAGACGGCAAATGGGTGATCAACGGCACCAAGGCGTTCATCACCAACTCCGGCACGGACATCAGCGGAGGCACGACGATCACGGCGACGACCGGCGCTCGTGCCGACGGCAAGCCCGAGATCTCCAACATCATCGTCCCGCAAGAGACGCCCGGCTTCGCGCGCAGCAAGAAATATAAGAAGATGGGCTGGCGCGCATCCGACACGCGCGAGCTTTCCTTTATGGATGCCGCGGTGCCCGAGGAGAACTTGCTCGGACCCCGAGGCGAGGGTTACCGGCAGTTCCTGACCATTTTGGACGGGGGCCGGATCTCCGTGGCGGCGCTTTCGATCGGTTTAGCCATGGGCGCGTACGACGAAGCTTTGGCCTACTCCAAAGAGCGTCACGCGTTTGGCCGCCCAATCAGCAAGTTCCAGGCGATCTCGTTCAAGCTCGTCGATATGCTTACGGAGATCGAGCACGCCAAGCTCATGATGCTCCGGGCCGCCTGGGAGAAAGATCAAGGACGCGACTACGTGCAGGCGGCTAGTTTTGCGAAACTGTTTGCAGGCGAGCTCTCGCACCGCGTCGTCAACGAAGCGCTGCAAATTCACGGCGGGTATGGATTCATGGACGAATATCCGATCTCGCGTATGTACCGCGACCAAAAGATCAACGAGATCGGCGAAGGCACCAACGAGGTCCAGCGCGTCGTGCTGGCGCGCCTCATGGGTCTGTAGCCGGCGTGAACTTCGAGCTGCTCGTCTCTGCAGCTTCGGTCCTCGTGGCGGCGGTCGCCATGTGCGTCACGTCGTTTCTGCTCGTTCGCCAAAACCGGCATCTGGAACACGAGCGCAACGCGCTCGCGATTCTCGAGGCGATCAACCGGCTGACCGACGCCAACGCGATGGCCGCGTTCGAGGGCCTGGAAGGCGTTGCGCAACGCTATCCGACCGACCAGGACATTCTCGCGCGCTACGACGACTCCGACGACGATCGCGCGCTGCTGCTGGTCGCGCAGTATTTCGAAACGGTCGCAACGTTGGCACGGCGGCGCGTGCTCGACGCATCGCTGCTCGTCGACGCGATCGGCTACATGATTCGCGTTCGCTGGAACACGATTCGCGAATTCGTGTACCACCTGCGCAAAGTGCGCGGAAACCAGTATATCTTCGAGAACTTCGAGTGGCTCGCCATGTACAGCGCGTGGTGGCGCGAGCTCGACCGTCCGCCGGGCGATCCGAACTACAAAGAAAATCAGTTCTCGGGAGTTACGTTTAGGATGTAGAAGGCGGGGCGGCGGGCCGGATAGGGCGAAACATGTGCCGCCTTGGTAAACCACGGACAGCGTGGACCGTACGGCTACGCGGCGCTGAAGACCCTTTCGAGAGCGCTCGTCTTCGCGTGCTTTTTTGTATCGGGTCTTTGCAGCCTGCTCTATCAGATTGTGTGGACTCGACTCGCGTTCGCGCATTTCGGCACGATTACGCCGGTTCTGTCGCTCATAATTTCGGTTTTCATGCTTGGGATCGGCCTCGGGTCATTTTTTGGCGGCCTATGGATAGATCGCCTTAGGCTCGGGGCGATTTACGTCTACGCCGCACTAGAAGCGTCCATTGCAGTAGGGGCCCTCGTCGTACCTTTGCTGTTCGATTGGGGAGAGTCGGCACTCTTACGACTGGGAGAAAGCGACTCGAATAGCTATCTAGCTTTATCCGCCGTGTTTATCGTCGCGGCGGTTTTGCCGTGGACTTTCGCGATGGGCGCGACGATTCCGGTGATGATGAGTTTTGCGCGACGAATCGATGGCAGAAACTTCTCTACGTTTAGTTTTCTCTACGCAGCCAACGTTCTCGGCGGAATGATAGGTGCGCTTGCTGAAGCGTTTGTTTTGATTGAGATCTTCGGGATCCGAGGTACGTATCTGCTCGCGGCGTTCGCGAACGTTGGGATCGCCGTTATTGCAACGCTTCTCGGGGTGTTAGGGACCGGAGGCTCGAGCGACTTTGCTGCCGGCGCGTCGGGTATTCCTCGCCAAGTCGATAGCAGCGTGCCCGGCGAGCGTAGGCTCATACCCGCGATCCTCTTTACGACCGGCTTTTGCAGTCTGGGCTTAGAGGTAGTGTGGGTGCGGGACTTTACTTTCAGTCTCTTGACGACAATCTACGCATTTGCTGCCATACTCGCAACTTACCTTTGCGCTACTGGTCTCGGTACGCTCGCCTACCGCTGGTCCCTCGGAGCTCGCCGAACTATCTCGCTGAGCAAAATTCTCGGGTGGGTTTTCGCGACGTCTCTGCTGCCCGTCATTCTTACGGATCCACGGTTAGGGCCTTCGCCGGTGCGCGCCCTTACGAGCATCGTGCCGTTTTGCGCGCTGCTCGGCTTCCTTACGCCGAGCCTGATAGACAGGGCGGGTCGCGCCAATGCAGCGTTGACGGGACGCTACTATGGGATCAACATCGCGGGCAGCATAGCGGGTCCCCTTGCGGCCGGTTACGTGTTACTTCCGATGTTGGGCAACCGCTGGGCTATGATTGTATTAGCGCTGCCATTCCTTGCATTGCTTTTGGCCGCCGATTACCGGCTGCCCGACAAAATACTCGCCACCGCGGCAACGCTCTTTTTAGCCGTGTCGATTTTCTTCAGTCGTGCGTACGACGATACGTCGTGGGTCGCACAGCCGACCGAAGTTCGACGCGATTACGTTGCAACCGTTGTCGCACGCGGCTCCGGGATGAATAAGATTCTGCTCGTCAACGGTTTTGGAATTACCGCTCTGACGAACGTCACTAAGGTGATGGCACACTTACCCATGGCGCTCGACGCCCGCCCGACGGCCGCTCTAGATATTTGCTTTGGGATGGGGACGACTTTCCGGTCGCTTATGAGCTGGGATGTTAGTACGACGGCGGTCGATCTGTCGAAGGCCGTAATAGCTTCGTTTGGTTTTTTTCATTCCGACGCCGAGGAACTCCTTAGAAGCGGCAAGTCACACGTCGTCGTCGACGACGGGCGGCGGTACCTCATGCGCACGACCGGCACCTACGACGTGATTACTATCGATCCACCGCCGCCGGTCGAAGCCGCCGGAAGCAGCCTGCTGTATTCCGAGGAGATGTATCGGATCGTCAAACCGCACTTGAAGCGAGGGGGAATCCTGCAACAGTGGATCCCGCGAAATCACGGCCCTATTTTGGAATCCGTTGCCTTGGCACTTAAGAATTCGTTCCCCTATTTGCGCGCCTTTCAAGCGAAGGATCCGAACAGACCGGAGCTTGCGGGTACGTTCTTCATAGCCTCTCTTACGCCACTTTCGCGGATCGGGCCCGCGGAGTTCATCGCGCGGATGCCCGTCGGCGCCCGTCGAGACCTCATGGAATGGGAAGGCGAGCAGACGCTAAAGGCCGTCGTTAGGCAAATACTGGACGGCGAAATTCCGTTGAAAGCGATCCTGCCGTCGGATTCGAAGGTTACGCCGCTCAGCGACGATCGACCGTTCAACGAATACTTTTTTTTGAGGCGACACGGTTTTTCAACTGCTCGAATTTAAAGAGCTATCGAGCTACCGCACTCGCTAAAGCGGATTCCGTCATCGTTTTTGGCTTTCGTGGAGTTCGGGACAGTCGAGCGGTCCGGAATAAATCGCTTCGCTGTGTTGATTGCGGCCGATCGTAACGCGCAAATGCGAAGCCAGCGGCGAGCGCGTACCTTCGGCCAATACGAACGCGTCGCCGCGCGGTCCGGTTACGTTGAACGTGAGGCGCTGATAGGATTCGCCGTTATTTTCAGACGTGCTTCCGCCGGTGAAGCCTTTTTGCGCGATCGGAGTTCCGACGAGACGCATCGCTGCCGGGCTGCGCTGCACGATGGCCAGCCCGCACACGTGTGCCGGCGCGCGGTCCATCATCCCGAAAACGGCGAAGACAAGAGCCGCAGCGCCCGCAACGAGCAGCAGCACGACGAGGCAGACGATGCCCGCGATCAGCGCGATGACGCCGCGGTTCACTCTATGCGCAATCGCGCGCTCGGATAATCGATCGTCACGATGCGACCGGCGTACGCGTTCGCACCAAGCTTTCCTGCGAGGTCGCCGCCTTCGAAAACGTCGTCGTTCGGCCGCGTCGTAAACGCCACCGCAGAAAAGACGGCGTTACCGGCGCGCAACTCAGGGACGACGATTCGATCGATGCCCGGCCGCGTCGAAACGTTGCGTTCGACCGTCCATTGCGGGTGCTCCGCGCTCCATCGATCGAAGGTCGCGCGCCGCACGAAACTGGTTGCCGAGACTGCAGCTTCGCCGGCTGACGCCGGCACCACCGACGCCGCGATGTCGACCGACATCGGAAGCGTTTCGCCCGCGATCGTCACGGTCGTGCGCGGATAAACGCCGTCGAAGGCTACCGGAAGGTTTGCAAGCACGGCGGGCAGCGGCGTCAGTCGCAACGACATCGCGGGACGTGCAAAATCGAGTCGCCACACGCGATCGGCAAACCAGCTTCCGCCGAGCTGCGCGTCAAATCCCTGAAGGATCGGGTCCGCGGCATCGGCGTCTTTCGGATCGAAAACCGGAAGCTCTCCGCCGTTACGCACGAGCGGCGGAACCGCCCGCGTGGGATCGAATCGCGGAAGGCGCGCCAACGAGCGCGTTCCGTTCGAGCGCTCGGGCAGCGCCAAGCGTTTCACCGCGCCGGCAAACACGAAGCCGCTCCCGTCCGTGTCGAGCCAGCACGAGAACGTGCTGCCGTCCGCGAGACGCGGCAACGCGAAGAAGCGGCCGCCGCGCAGCTCGACGGGAAGTGCGATTTCGTCGCTGGGCTGCGCGGTGCCCAGTAAGGGCGCGACGGCGGCGAGAGCCAGAAATGACCGGCGTTGCATTTGCCGATTCTACCGCAAACGCCGAAAAAGCCCGCAAAAATTCATGAATTCTTGTATCGTGCGTGCTATCTTGTGCCGGGGAAGGATGGTTGCCATGTTTCGTCGCTCGTCGTCTCTTGCGGTTTGTATCCTCGCGCTATGTACCGCGCCCGTGCTCGCGTCGCTCGCCGTCGGCGCGAAGGCGCCCACGTTTACGCTGCAAGCGAGCCAGGGCGGGAACGTTTTCACGTTCGACCTCGCGAGCGCGCTGGCGAAGGGACCGGTCGTGTTGTATTTCTATCCGGCGGCCTTCACCAAGGGCTGTACGATCGAAGCCCACGAGTTTGCCGACGCGATCGATCAGTACAAGGCACTCGGCGCGACGGTTATCGGCGTGTCGCACGACCCGATTGACACGCTCAACCGCTTTTCGGTGAGCGAGTGCCGCAACAAGTTTGCCGTCGCCTCGGATTCGGACAAGAAAATCTCCAAGGCATACGACGCGAACCTGTT
>DASRSM010000155.1:0-7326 GCA_035656415.1 Vulcanimicrobiaceae bacterium
ACGAGGTCTGGCTGATCGCCGCCGGCGCGACTCTCTTCGCGCTCTTCCCGCGCGCCTATGCGTCGTCGTTTTCGGGATTCTATCTGCCGTTTATCGTGCTGCTGTGGCTGCTGATGTTCCGCGGCATGTCGCTCGAGCTGCGCCATCATTTTCCGTCGCGGATTTGGCGCGAGTTTTGGGACGCCGCTTTTGCCATCGCCAGCGCGCTGCTGATTCTCGTCTTCGGCGTGGCGCTCGGAAACGTGCTGCGAGGTTTTCCGCTCGATCCGACCGGATATTTCCGCGGCACGTTCGCGTATTTGCTCAATCCGTACGCGCTGCTCGTCGGTGCGTTCGCGCTTGCCGTGCTCGGAATGCACGGTGCGGCCTTTGCAGCGATGCGCATCGACGGCGCTCTCGGCGAGCGCGCGCTCACACTATCGTCGCGGTTGTGGTGGTTCGTCGCGGCCTTATTCGTCGCCGTGACCGTGGCGACGTTTGGCGTACACGGCGCGCCGAGCGTTCCGGCCGTTGCCGTATTCGGCGCGCTGTCGGTCGCCGCGCTTGCGGCGGTCTTTGTAGCCCTGCGGAAGACGCTTCCCGTCTACGCGTTTGCCGCATCGTCGGCGTTTATCGTCGCGCTCATGGCCAGTGCCGCCGCGGCGCTGTATCCGTTTTTGCTGCCTGCGGTCGCCGGAAGTCCGGGCGGGATTACGATATTTGACGCAGCGCCCTCGCCGGCCGCGCTCTCGACCGCGCTCACGGTAACGATTTTAGGCGGCAGCGCCGTCATAATCTACACGGCGGCCGTGTGGCGGCGCATGGCCGGCAAAGTACGCGTCGAATAGCCGGGTCCTAGTGCAGGACTACGTCGAACGCGCGCTCGAGCGATACGATCGCTCGCGGCTGGCCCTCTGTTCCATTGGGAGCCACTCGGCGCTCGAGGTGGCCGCGGGCGCCCGCGCGCAAGGCCTCAAGAATCTCGTCGTCACGGCCAAAGGGCGCGAACGCACGTACACCGAGCACTTCGCGCGGCGCGTCTCGCCCGGACCACCGCGCGGCTGCGTCGACGACGTCATCGAGCTGGACGCGTTCACCGAGATTCTCGAGAACGGCGTTCAAGAGCGGATGCTCGCGCACAACGCGGTTTTCGTCGCGAACCGGTCGTTCGAAGTCTACTTGCACCAAAAGTTTTCGTACGACGAGATCGAGCGGGGCATGCTCGTGCCGTTTTTCGGCAATCGCCATTTGCTGCGTGCGGAAGAACGCGACGAGGCGGCAAATCAATACGCGCTGCTCGAACGCGCCGGCGTGCGATATCCAAGGCAGTTTGCAAAGCCCGAGGACATCGACCGGCTGGTCATAGTGAAAGCGCCGCACGCGAAGGTCAGTTTCGAGCGCGCGTTCTTTTTGGCGTCGTCGCCGGCCGATTATCGCCAAGCCGCCGATCGTTTAATCCGCAACGGCATTCTTTCCGAAGCCGGACTCGCGGGCGCGGTGATCGAGGAGTACGCGCTCGGACCTTCGGTCAACCTGAACTTCTTTTACTCGCCCGTGCTGCGCGAGCTCGAGCTGATGGGCACCGATACGCGCCGGCAGACGAACCTCGAAGGCTTTCGCAACGTGCCGCCCTCGGCGCTCGAGGCCGTTCGCGACGTCCCGATGCGCCTCGAAGAGGCCGGGCACATCGCGGCCACGCTGACCGAATCGACCTTGGAGCAGGCGTTCGAAATGGGCGAGCGGTTCGTCGCGGCGGCGCGCGAGGCAAGCGCCCCCGGCGTTATCGGGCCGTTTGCGCTCCAGTGCGTCATCGTGGCCGGGCCCCCGAAGGAGTTCGTCTGCTACGACGTCTCCCTGCGGATCCCGGGGTCGCCCGGCACGCGCTTTACGCCGTATTCGGCCTACCGCTGGGGACGGGACGTTTCGGTCGGCGAACGGATCGCGATGGAGCTCGTGATGGCGCGCGACACCGATCGGCTCGCCGACGTGTTGAGCTAATTTCAATAAGGAGACGATATGACGCAAAATCTGCAAGAGCGCGCCGGCGCGGTGACGTTCAAAGGCAAGCCCATGACGCTGCTCGGCCCGGCTTTACAGGCCGGCGACGCAGCTCCCGATTTCCACCTGACCGGCGGCGATCTGTCGGTGGCGACGGTCGACGCGCTCAACGACGGCGCCCAGAAAGCGCTGATGCTCATCAGCGTACCGTCGCTCGATACCAGCGTCTGCTCGCTGGAATCGAACAAGTTCAACGCGCGGCTGGGCGAGCTGCCCGATAGCGTCGGCGCGTACGTCGTCAGCATGGATCTGCCGTTCGCGCAAGCGCGGTGGTGCGGCGCGCAAGACAACATCAAACTCGGCATGCTCTCGGATTATCGCGATCATAGCTTCGGGCTCAACTACGGCTTGCTCATCGGCGAGCTGGGTCTGTTGGCGCGCGCGATCGTCGTGATCGGCAAAGATAAGAAGATTGCCTACGTCCAGATCGTACCCGAGGTGACCAGCGAACCGGATTACGACGCCGCAATGAAGGCAGCAATTGGCGCAGCATAAGAACGGTGCGCCTCCGACGGTCTTCATCTTAGACTTTGGGGCGCAGTACAGTCAGCTGATCGCGCGGCGAACGCGCGAGCTTGGGGTGTATTGCGAGATCGTTCCGCACGACGCGCCGTGGAGCGCGCTGTCGGCGCGCAATCCCGCGGCGTTGATTCTGTCGGGCGGTCCGGAAAGCACGCTGGTCGACGGCGCTCCCGAGATGGACGAAGCGATCCTCGACTCGGGCGTGCCGATCTTCGGCATCTGCTACGGCATGCAGCTGCTCGCGCGCGAAACCGGTGCGGAGCTGGTGAAGCTCGATCACGCGGAGTACGGTCCAGCGAACTTGATCGTCGGCGATCGCGAAACGCCGTTGTTCGACGGCGTTCCCGACGAATCGCGCACGTGGATGTCGCACGGCGATTCGGTAATCACGCTGCCCAAAGGCTACATGGCGCTTGCGTCCACGGAACGCTGTCACGTGGCCGCGATGGGCAATCCGGACAAGAAGATCTACGGCACGCAGTTCCATCCCGAAGTCGTTCACACGCAACACGGCAAGACGATTCTCGCGAATTTCCTGCGCGAGATCGTGGGATTGAGCGACGACTGGAAGATGGAGAACTTCGTCGACCGCGCGACCGAAGAGATTCGCGCGAAGGTCGGCGATGCCAAAGTGATTTGCGCGCTGTCGGGCGGTGTCGACTCGGCGGTCGCCGCGACGCTGGTGGCGCGAGCGATCGGCGAGCAGCTCACCTGCATCTTCGTCGATCACGGGCTGCTGCGCAAAGGCGAACCCGATCAAGTGGTGGCGGCGTTTCGCGACATCCTGCATCTCAACGTCGTCGCGGTCGACGCGCGCAAGCGCTTCTTGAAGAAGCTGCGCGGCGTCGAAGATCCCGAGAAGAAGCGCATCATCATCGGGCACGAGTTCATTCGCATCTTCGAAGAAGAAGCCGACAAGATCAAAGGCGCGAAGTTCTTGGTGCAAGGGACGCTGTACCCGGACGTCATCGAGTCGAAGACGCCCGGTAGTAAAGCCGGCCATAAGATCAAGTCGCACCACAACGTCGGCGGCCTTCCCAAGAAGATGAAGTTCAAGCTCGTCGAGCCGCTGCGCGCGCTCTTTAAAGACGAAGTGCGCGATCTCGGACGCGTGCTCGGATTACCCGAGCACATCGTCAAGCGCCAACCGTTCCCCGGACCGGGCCTGGCGGTACGGATCATCGGCGACATCACCGAAGATCGTCTGGACATCGTGCGCGAAGCCGACGCGATCGTTCGAGAAGAGATCGACAAGGCACCGCTCGAGCCGCATCCGTGGCAGTACTTCGCCGTACTGACGCCGGTCAAGAGCGTGGGCGTGATGGGCGACGGCCGCACGTACGCCAATCTCGTCGCGGTGCGCGCGATTACGAGCGAAGACGGCATGACCGCCGACTGGGCGCGGCTGCCGCACGAACTGATGGAACGCATTTCGTCGCGCATCGTCAACGAAGTGCAGGGCGTCAATCGCGTCGCCTACGACATCACGACCAAGCCGCCGGCAACGGTCGAGTGGGAGTAACGGCATAGCGTGAAGGTGCTCGTCGTCGGAAACGGTGCGCGTGAAGACGCGCTCTCGTGGAGGCTCGCGCAATCGCCGTCGTGCAGCGCGATTTTCGCCGCGCCCGGAAACGCCGGCACGGCGTCGCGCGGTACGAACTGGAACGTCGCCGCAACCGACGGCAAGGCGCTGGTGGATTGCTGTCTGGCCGAATCGATCGATCTCGCCGTACTCGGACCGGAAACGGCGATCGCGGCCGGCGTCGGCGACCGTCTGCGCGAGGCCGGCATTTCGGTCTTTGGTCCCAATCGCTCAGCCGGGCGGCTCGAATCGAGCAAAGTGTTTTCCAAGCGATTCATGGAGCGGCACGGCGTTCCGACCCCGCGCGCCGTCGTCGCGCATTCGCTCGACGCGGCGAAGAAAGCGCTCGACGATTGGAAAGGCGGCGTCGTCGTCAAAGCCGATGGCTTGGCGGCCGGTAAAGGCGTCGTCGTTGCGCCCGATACGAAGGCGGCACGCGCAGTGCTTGCCGATTGGTATCGCGGCAACAAGCTGCCCGGCGGCGGCAACGACGTGCTGCTCGAAGAGAAGCTCGAGGGTCGCGAAGTCAGCGTTTTCGCCCTCGCCGACGGTCGCGCGATGGTGCCGCTTTCGGCAGCGTGCGATTACAAACGCGCCGGCGACGGCGACACCGGTCCGAACACCGGCGGAATGGGCGCGTACTCGCCACCGAGCAAGTTTCCCGACGATCTCTACGATCAAGTGCGCGAACGGATTCTCGCGCCGGTCTTGCGCGGATTGCTGGCCGAAGGCGAACAGTACGTCGGGATTTTATACTGCGGATTGATGTGGACCAAAGAGGGCCCCCACGTCATCGAGTTCAACGCGCGATTCGGCGACCCGGAAACGCAAGTGCTGATGCCGCGCATCGGCGGCGATTTCGCGCAACTGCTCAAATCGGCAGCCGACGGTGCGATGGATCTTTCGCTCGCGACGTTTTCGCCGCAGAGCTGCGTCGGCGTCGTGCTGGCGACGAGCGACTATCCTCGCAGCAACACGCCGCTGAGCGGACTCAACGCCGACATTGGGTTGCCCGCCGGCAGCCAGGCGTTCTGGGGCGGAACGCAACTCGGCGAAAGCGGTGTGAGCAGCGGCGGCGGCCGCGTGCTGACCGTCACCGCACTCGGCGACGATTTGGCATCGGCGCGTACGAAGGCGTACGACGCCGTCAAAATGTTGGCGGGTCGCCTAGGAACCGGCGCCCTCACGTATCGGCGCGATATCGCAACCTTCTAGGTGGGCGCTCCCGACGAAGAAGTGCACGCATTCGTCAACGATCTCGAGCGACCGATCGGAACGTCTGCGCACTCCGTGGCGATCTGCGTTTGAATTTGCGCTTACTAGCGCAGCGCCGCTTCTCGAGCGGCTTCGTATACGTCCGTTACGAGTGCGCGGATGTCACGTAACGGGAAGCCGTCGCGTCTATGCTGCGGAGGTTAAGAAAAACCATGCCTGCAGAAATCAACGTACAGACCGCGTCACCGGAAGTAGTGGCTTACCTAGGAGAAGGCGGCAAGCTGCTTGCCAAATCCGGCCTCGACGAAGATTTGCTGGTGCTCGTCGAACTGCGCACCTCGCAGATCAACGGTTGCGCTTTTTGTCTGGCGCTGCACTCGCGCCAAGCGCGGGCTCGCGGTGAGACCGACGATCGCATCGTTGGCCTGTCAGCCTGGCGCGAAGCGCCGTGGTACGGCGAACGCGAACGCCTCGCGCTCGAGTGGACCGAGGCACTTACCAACATCTCGACGAGTCACAAAGATGTCGACGAGATCCGTCCACGGCTCAAAGAGCACTTCAGCGATCGCGAAATCGCGTTCCTAACGCTCGCCGTCACGCTCATCAACTCGTGGAACCGGTTTAGCATCGGTTTCGCAAATCCGCCGGAAGAGGCCGAGCGGCTCTTTCAAGCACTTCACGCGGTGGCGGCACACGGATGACGGCTGACGTCTCGGCGCTTCGGCCGCGGCTCTTCGGCATTGCGTATCGCGTGCTCGGCTCGATCGCCGATGCCGAAGACGTCGTGCAAAACGCGTACGTGCGGTACGAAGAGCATCGCGACGAAGATCTGCGCAACCCGGGCGGCTGGCTGGCAACGGTCACCGCTCGGCTTGCGATCGATCGCGCGCGCAGCCTGAGCCGGCGGCGCGAGGAGTACTTTGGAACGTGGCTGCCCGAGCCGTTAGTCGAAAGCGCCGACACCGAAGATCCGTACGCGAGCGTAACGTACGCCGACGATCTCGCGATGGGCTTTCTGCACGTGCTCGAACGGCTGCGCCCAGAAGAGCGCACGGCGATGCTGCTGCACGACGTGTTCGATTATTCCCACGCCGAAGTCGCGGCGATGCTTGGTAAGAGCGAAGTAGCCGTTCGGCAACTGGTGTCGCGGGCCCGCGTGCGCGTCCGTGCGGATCGTCCGCGGATCGCGGTCGACCGCCAGAAGGCCGACGAGCTCATCGACCGAATGCTGAGCGCCCTGCACGACGGCAACGTCGCCGAGCTGGAAACGATTTTTACCGCCGACGTCACCGCAATTTCGGATGGCGGAGGAAAGGTCAGCGCCGCGGTCGAGCCGGTCGTCGGTTCCGAGCGCGTCATTCGCGGATTCATCGGCGTGTATCGAAAATTCTGGAGCTCGCTCACGATGCGCCGGCTGCTCGTCAACGGACTTCCCGGCCTCGGTCTTTGGCGCGGGGAGAAGCCCGCAGTCGTCGTCGCGTTCGATTTTAGCGAGGACAAGATTTCAAAAATCTATTCCGTCCTCAACCCCGAGAAACTGGAAAGGATCTATCGCGACCACCCTGGCTAAGGACAGTCCGCTCGGATATGCTCTGAAGTTACTCGCTGTCCGGCGGATGGTCGTCGGGCGGTTCGTGTAAGAAAAACGACGGCCGCACCGGCGCCGGAATTGACACGAACCTACGCGGTGTCTGATTGTAATTCAGCACGTCGCCGATGCTGTTCGCTCGCGCGTCGGTTTGGTGTAAACTTCCGAGTTCCCAGACGTTCTCGACGAACCGCAAGATGCTGCCGAACTCGAACTGCTCGTGCGATATCGTCCCCGCGCGGACGTACGGCGAAATAACGAGCGCGGGGAGGCGGAAACCCAAGCCGCCGTACCCGAGCTGCGGCGGCGGAACGTGGTCGTAGAGCCCGCCGGAATCGTCCCACACGACGACGATCGCGCTCGTATCCCAGTATGGACTCTT
>DASRSM010000156.1:0-10647 GCA_035656415.1 Vulcanimicrobiaceae bacterium
GCGCTCGGCGCGCCCGCCGCGAAATCGTTCCTGGGCCGCGACTTTCAAATCACGAAAATGCGCGGGCGCTGGTATGCCGGGCCGAACGGTATTCCGCTCATGGTGACGTTTCATCCGGCGTACGTTTTGCGACAGACCGGCGGCGAAATTGAAGGGGTGAAGCGCTTGGTCTGGAGCGACCTCAAGGCGGTACGTGCGAAACTCGATGAAGTGGCCGCAGCCCGTGAGGCGCCTCCGGCCGCCGAAGCGGCCGCCCCACCCAAGCAGTTCAACCTGTTTGGCGACGTGTGATACAATACCGGCCGTGATCCGCGAACCCAAGGAGATCTGGCTCTCCGGCGTCGTTCGCCGCGCGGGGTTTTCCGATGCGGCCGCGTTCGCTGCGGAGTTTGCATTGCCGCCTTACCGCCTGACGCAGCTCTATCGCGCCGCGTGCAAGGAGCTTGCCGACGGCGTCCGAGACGTGACGACGCTGCCGAAGGAGCTTCGCGAAACATTCTCCGCGCGCGGAATCGGGTTTTCTTCGGTGGCGCCTTCGGTCGTGCAGCGTTCCAGCGACGGTCAAGCGACGACAGCGCTGTGTCGTTTGCACGACGGGAAAGAAGTCGAAGCGGTGCTGATGGAGCATACCGGCGATCGCACCACAGTCTGCATCTCGTCGCAGGCCGGGTGTGCCTTCGCCTGCGCGTTTTGCTCGACGGGTCAAGCAGGGTTTACACGGAATCTCGCCGCCGTCGAAATCTTCGATCAAGCGCGCTACTTCGCGCGCGAGCTCGCGGCGCGTGGAAAACGCATCACCAACGTCGTGTTCATGGGCATGGGCGAACCGTTCCACAACTACGACGAAGTGATGGATGCCGTGGCCCTACTCAACGATCCGCACGGATTGGGTTTGGGGCACCGGCACATCACGATCTCGACCGTCGGCCTAGTCGACAAAATCGACCGTTTTGCCGACGAGCACTTGCAGGTCAATCTTGCAATCTCGCTGCACGCACCCAACGATACGATCCGTTCCACGATCATGCCGGTCAATCGGAAGTTCGATATCGGCGATCTCATGTCGGCCTGCGAGCGTTACGTCGCAAAGACGAATCGCAAAGTGTTTTTCGAATACGTCATGCTCGAAGGCGTCAACGATTCGCCCGAAGCGGCCCACGAGCTCGCGGAGCTCATGCGCGGCCGGCTCTATCACGTGAACTTGATTCCCTATAACACCACGCCCGACGGCCCGTTCGCCGGAACCGGCGATCCAAAGATCTGGGAGTTTGCGGCAGTTCTCGAAGCTGCCCGCGTTCCCGCGACGGTGCGCCGGAATATGGGCCGCGATATCGCGGCGGCATGCGGTCAGTTACGCGCGCAAACGCAGCCGAAGTCGAAGCTCGCGACACCTGCCTAACTCAGCGCTGCCACCTTAGTGGCGACATATTGTCGATCGGATTCCACCCAGCGATCGACCACGCTTAACCGCGGCTCGCGGGCGGGATAGGCCCCGTCGGGATGCGCTTGGATCCAGCGAAACGAGACCATCGCCGCATACTCAAAGTTCTCCCAGAGTGCTCTGCTGGTCTTACGCCGGGAAATCGCCAGCGCGGGTTCCATCGCCTCCCAGGCCCTGGTCAAGTCGGATGAATAGATCATGCACAGCGACTCGCGATCGACGAGGCCCGCGAGCATGAGCGCTCCCATATCCTCGAAGTAGTTGCCGATCAGCCGCACTCTATCGATGTCGTTGCGAAACTCGGGCGTACGTGCCGACCGGTTTGCAAACTGATAACGAAACTCCGGATTATCGAGCAGCGCGCCTAACTGCGTCTCGACGAAACCCATCGCGTCCGAAAATTCGTGTGACTGAAAGGCGTCTCTCAACTCGGTAAGGGCGGCGATCTGGTTGCTGCCGCGTGCGTGACGCAGCTGGACGACTGCCGCAATCGCCGTTGCGGCGATGACGAGAAACGTCCCTAACGTTGCGAACGTGTTGACCAATTCTAGGGACATAACGGCCTCCGAAAGGGTGCGTCGGTTGTTCGTGGGCATTTTTGCGGTTGGATGAACTCGTCCCCCGGAAAGGCCGAGTTTCTCGAAGGAAGAAGAGGCCTTTATGGCCTCGTGGAGTGACGTGCGCAGGATCGCCCTCGGGTTGCCCGGTGCGAGCGAAGGAACGGCGTTCGGAAGCGCTGCCTGGAGCGCCAATAAGAAGCTCCTCGTTTGGGAGCGACCGCTGCGGAAGTCGGACCTGGCAGCGTTGGGCGGCAAAGCGCCGAAAGGACCGATTCTGGGCGTGCGTACCGCCGATCTCGAGATGAAAGACGTCCTGCTCGCAAGCGATCCGAAGATCTTTTTTACGACACCGCGTCGTAAACGGCTGCGCGACGTTATCGAGGAGGCCTGGCTGTCGCGCGCGGGCAAGCGCGGCGTGATGGAGTATTTGCGTGAAAGCCAAGGGTAGCGTTGCGATCGTCACCGGCTCCACGGGCGGCATCGGAGTTCCGACCGTCCGCGCTCTTATGAGCGCGGGCGTTCACCTTGCCTTGGCGGCACCCGCAAGCGAAGCGCACGTGCTCGAGCAACTCGTTGCCGAGGCGACGGCACGCGGCGTTCGCGCGATAGCCGTTCCCACCGACGTCCGCAAGCGCGAAGAGATCGACGGTCTCGTTCGTGCGACGGTGGACGCCTTTCAAACGGTCGACGTGCTGTGTAACGTCGCCGGCATCGGATCCAGCCCGTCGCTGTGCGACGAGACGGACGCCCGAATAGAAGACGTCGTCAATATCAACCTTCTCGGAAGCGCGCGAACGATGCACGCCGTTCTGCCGATCATGAAAGCGCAGCGCCGCGGTGCGATCGTCAACATCGGCTCGATCGCCGGCGAAGCCGGGGTGATGGGAATTTACTCCGGTTCGAAATTCGGCTTGCGGGGATTGACCGATAGCGTGCGGCGCGAAGTGCGCAGTTACGGTATCGGCGTGACCTTGATCGAGCCGGGGTTCGTCAAAACGCCGCTCAACGTCGCGATGGGCGAGGGGCTGCCGAGCCCGGACATCGTTGCCAATGCGGTCGTTGCCGCAATCGAGCGCCCGCGACGGCGGGCGATCGTGCCGTGGTCCTACACGCCGGCGATACTTATCGCCACCGTCTTTCCGGGTTTCATCGACCTCGTATTCGGCGACGCGCGCATCCAAGAGCGGCTAAACCGCGATGCCCGTGCGGAGCGCGCGGCTAGGGAGGCTGCGACGTGAGCAGCGCCCGCGCCATCGTCGTTAGCGGAGCGTCGACCGGTATCGGCGCCGCCACCGCGACGCTTCTCGCCGGCGAAGGCTTCGTCGTTTTCGCGGGCGTGCGCAACGAAGACGATGCGCAACGGCTTTCCGCGTTGTCGGCTAACGTGCGTGCGATCAGGCTCGACGTCACGCAAGCCGACTCGCTCGCGAGCGCCGCGGAAAGCATTCGCGAGAGCGGCATCGCGCTGCACGGCATCGTCAGCAATGCCGGAATCGCTTTAGGCGGTCCGCTCGAGCATTTACCGATCGACGAGTTGCGGCGGCAGTTCGAAGTCAACGTTTTCGGCGCGCTCGCCACGGCGCAGACGTTCATTCCGCTGCTGGCCGAGGACCGCGCGCGCATCGTGTTCGTGGGCTCCATTTCCGGAAGGCTGGCGGCTCCGTATATCGGCCCGTACAGCGCCTCGAAGTTCGCATTGCGGGCGTTGGCGGACGCGATGCGCCTCGAATTGGCACCAGCGGGAATTTCCGTGTCGCTGATCGAGCCCGGCCCGGTGAAAACGCCGATTTGGGGCAAGGGGCGGGCTTCGGCTGCCGATATCGGTGCACGCCTGGGCACGAACGTGCGGCCGCATTACCGCGCAGCGCTCGACTACATCGTCGCGATGACGCTGAATGAAAGTCGCGACGGCATGCCGGTCGAAGTCGTGTCGTCGACGATTCTCCACGCGCTGGTCGCGCCTCACCCGCGGGCGTATTATCTGCTGGGCACGCGTGCGCGCATCGGAAGCATTATTGCGGCACTGCCCGCACCGCTGCGCGATCGCGCGGTGCGCGCTTCGATGCGCATTCCTTAGCCGTTGACCGGATTCGTCGCGTTTCTCGTCGCGGTCAACCTGTTGTTCGCGGTTCGGGGCTTCATTTTGGCGCGTCGACCGTACGAACGCGTGACGGCGCGCGAAGTTTCTTCCGGCTTACCCGCACTCTCGATCGTCGTACCGGCGCGCGACGAAGAACGGCAAATCGAGGAATGCGTGCGGTCGTTACTGGCACAGCGCCACAACGATTTTGAAGTCGTGGTCGTGGACGATTGCTCCGGCGACGCGACGCCGCACATTTTGGAACGCCTCTCGGCGCAGGATCCGCGACTGCGCGTCGTAAGCGGCGCACCGCTTCCGGGCGGATGGGTCGGTAAGCCTTGGGCGCTGGCACAAGGCGTGCGCGAGGCTCGAGGTTCTTGGTTGCTCTTTACCGACGCCGACACGTTTCATTACCCCGACGGCGCTGCATCCGTGCAGCAAGCCGCCATCGAGCGCAACCTCGGTGTGTTGAGCGTTCTCACCGATCAAGATTTGGTGACCTTGCCCGAACGCGCGCTCATGCCGAGCCTATTTCTCGCGATTCTCGGCGGAACGGGACCGATCGGCGACGTCGGCGATCCTGAAAAGCCGGACGTCGCGCTCTTCAACGGACAATACATCATGGCGTCGCGTCCCGCTTACGAAGCGATCGGCGGCCACGGTGCGGTGCGCAACGAGATCGCCGAAGACTTGGAACTGGCACGGCGTTTTAAACGCGACGGCCGCTTTCGCATTGCGCTGACTGGATCGGACGGCGTGGCGCACACGCGGATGTATCGTTCGCTCGGCGAAATCTGGCGCGGATTTACCAAAAACTTCGCGCTGGGTCTGCGCGAGCGCCCCGTTTGGGGCGCAATCGGCGCGCTCACGCTGGCGTGCATCTCGCCGCTCACGCAGCTTACTTTTATCGCAGCGCTGCTGATGGGGCGCTGGATCGATGCCGCGGCTCTGGCGGTCGCCATGTCGCTGGTTCTGACCGTCGCCGCGTTTCAGATGCGCCTCATGCGCGTGCCCGTATCGTCGATACCGTGGTATCCCGCCGGCACCGCGTTTACCGTCGCGGTCTTGGGGGCGTCGATCGCGCTCTTTGCAAGCGGCCGTGGCGTGGTCTGGCGGGGACGCCGCTACGGCCGCTCAGGATGACATTTCGAGGGGGCTGATAAATCTACAAGGCCTTATGGAATCGGCCCAAGACACCCGCGTAACTATGGAAGAGATCACCGCGCTGGCAAAGCGCCGCGGTTTCATCTTTCAGTCCAGCGAGATTTACGGCGGATTGAACGGGTTCTGGGACTTCGGCCCGCTGGGAGCGCCGCTGAAGCGTAACGTGAAGAACGCCTGGTGGCGCGATACGGTGGAGCTGCGCGACGACGTCGTCGCCTTCGATTCGTCGATTATCATGCATCCGCAGGTTTGGAAAGCGTCGGGCCACGTCGACGTCTTTCACGACGTGATGGTCGACTGCAGAGTTTGCAAACATCGTTTCCGTTTGGATCACCTCGACAATCGCGCGCAGTGTCCGGACTGCGGAACCAAAGACTCGTTCACGGAACCGCGCAACTTCAACCTGATGATGAAGACGTTCGTTGGTCCGATGGAAGACACGTCCGCCGCCGCATACCTGCGTCCGGAAACGGCTCAGGGCATCTTCGTCAACTTCAAGAACGTCTATCAAACCGCCCGCAAAAAGCCGCCGTTCGGCATCGCGCAGATCGGCAAATCGTTCCGCAACGAAATCACGCCCGGCAACTTCATCTTTCGCGTTCGCGAGTTCGAGCAAGCCGAGCTCGAGTATTTCGTTCCCGACGACGGCAACGACATGACGGTTTTCCAGGAATGGGTGGAGCGCCGCAAAGCGTGGTACTCGAGTTACGGCATTAAGTCCGAGCGGCTGCGGTTCTACGAACTCACCGACACCGAGCGGCCGCATTACGCCAAAGCGGGCATCGACGTCGAGTATCTGTTCCCGTGGGGATGGGGCGAGCTGGAATCGATCGCGCACCGCACGACGTACGATCTCGACGCCCACATGAAGCTCTCGGGCAAGGACTTGCAGTTTTTCGACGAGGCGACGAAGACCAAATATACGCCGCTACTGATCGAAAGTTCGGCCGGCATGGACCGCACGACGTTGACGTTCTTGATCGATGCGTACGATAAAGAAAGCAGCATCGATCCCAACGGAAAGAAAATCGAGCGCGTCGTTCTGCGGTTTCATCCGCAGATCGCGCCGGTGCAGGCGGCAGTGTTCTCCTTGGCGCGCAACCGCGACGATTTAGTGGAGCGGGCGAGAAAGATTGAATCCAGCCTGCGCCCGCATTTTCGCACGCAATACGACGAAGGCAATATCGGCCAACTGTATCGCCGGCAAGACGAGATCGGGACGCCGCTGTGCATCACGGTCGATCACCAAACGCTCGAAGATGCCGCAGTAACGGTGCGCGAGCGGGATTCGATGCGCCAGGACCGGGTAGAAGCGGCCCAGTTGGAAACCTACTTGCGGGAGCGACTGTAAAACCGTGTCCGTACGCGTCGGCGCGCGCTATATTTATTTCTTCGAGCAGGGGAACGCTTTAAAGCAGACCTCCGGTCCGGCCGCAATGCGCGACTTGCTCGGCGGCAAAGGCGCCGGATTGGCCGAGATGACGTCGGCTCAGCTGCCCGTCCCGAGCGGCTTTACCATTACGACCGAAGCGTGCCTGGCGTTCTACGGAGAAAATCGAACGTTTCCCGAGGGACTCTCCGACGAAATTACGGTTGCGATGCACGAGCTCGAACAGCGAACCGGCAAGGGTTTCGGATCGGTCGAGAACCCGCTACTCGTTTCGGTGCGCAGCGGCGCCCGCGTCTCGATGCCGGGCATGATGGACACGATTCTCAACCTTGGGCTCAACGATCGAACCGTCGAGTCGCTGGCGCGTTTGACCGGAAACGAACGCTTCGCGTGGGACGCATACCGCCGTTTCGTGATGATGTTCGCCGACGTCGTTTTGGGCGTCGACAAAGAGGCGTTCGAAGAGCTCATCGAGCAGCGCAAGCGCGAGCTGGGCGTTGCGACCGATCCCGAGGTCGACGCGGCATCGTGGCGCGATTTGGCGGAGCGTTTTAAGGCCCTCGTTCGCGAGCGCGCAGGTCGCGATTTCCCGCAGGACGTTCGCGAGCAGCTCGATCTCGCGATCGTCGCGGTCTTCGATTCGTGGAACTCTAAGCGCGCGATCGATTACCGGCGGTATAACAAGATTTCCGACGACTGGGGTACGGCCGTCACCGTGATGGAAATGGTCTTCGGAAACATGGGCGACGACTCGGGTACCGGCGTCGCGTTCACCCGCAATCCGAATACCGGCCAGAAGATGCTGTTCGGCGAGTATCTTCGCAACGCGCAAGGTGAAGACGTCGTCGCCGGCATCCGCACCCCGGAGCGGATCACCGATCTCAAAAACACGCAGCCCCAAGTCTACGCGCAGTTCAAAGAGATCGCCCGCCGGCTCGAGCAGCATTATCACGACATGCAGGATCTCGAGTTTACGGTCGAACGCGGCAAGTTGTTCATGCTCCAGACGCGCAGCGGAAAACGCAGCGCGGAAGCTGCGGTGAAAATCGCCCTCGACTTCGTTTCCGAAGGAATCGTGGATCGGCGGCAAGCCGTCGGCATGGTCGACGCGCAATCGCTCGATCAGCTCTTTCACGCGCGCATCGATCCCAACGAACGGATCGAGGTAACGGGCAAAGGTCTTAATGCGTCGCCGGGCGCCGCCGCCGGACAGGTGGTTTTCAGCGCCGACGATGCGGTCGCATGGAAAGAGCAAGGCAAGGCGACGATCCTCGTGCGCACCGAGACGAACCCCGACGACGTGCACGGCATGATCGCGGCCCAAGGCATTCTCACCGCCAAAGGCGGCGCGACATCGCACGCCGCAGTCGTCGCGCGCGGAATGGGAAAGCCGTGCGTGGCCGGCTGCGAAGCGCTGCACGTCGACCGTCGCAATAGGGTGGCGACGCTCGGTGGGGCGACGCTGCACGAAGGCGATTGGATTACGATCGACGGTTCGACGGGAAACGTATCGGCCGGGAAGCTCGCACTGATTCCGCCGCCTTCGGATCTGCCGGAGTGGCTTTCGACGTTCCTATCGTGGGCCGACGAGCTGCGCGGCCTGCACGTGTGGGCGAACGCGGACACGCCCGAAGACGCGGCGCGAGCGCGCAGTTTGGGCGCTCAGGGCATCGGTCTCTGTCGTACCGAGCACATGTTCATGCAGCAAGAGCGTTTGCCGATCGTCCAGCAGATGATTCTCGCCGACTCGCGTGAAGCGCGCGACGCGGCGCTTGCAAAGTTGCTGCCGTTCCAACGCGACGATTTCGTGGGCATCCTGCGCGCGATGGACGGATTGCCGGTGACGATTCGGCTGCTCGATCCGCCGCTGCACGAGTTCTTGCCGTCGCTGGAGCAACTGCTCGTGGAGGCAACGGAGCTGCGCATCACGCGCGGCAGCGATTCGCCGGAGTTCAAAATCAAGGACGCCGTCCTGCACCGCGTGCTGCAGTTGCACGAACAAAACCCAATGCTCGGACTGCGCGTCTGCCGGCTCGGCATCGTCTACCCCGAAATCTACGCCATGCAGGTGCGCGCCATTTTCGAAGCGGCGTGCGCGTTAAAGCGCGAAGGGCTCGATCCGGTTCCGGAGGTGATGATACCCGGCGTCGGCACGAAGGAAGAGATGCGCGCGACGCGCGACGCTGCGAAAGCGGCCGCAGACGCGGTTTTGGCCGAAGAAGGCGTCACCCTTCACTATAAAATCGGAGCGATGATCGAACTTCCGCGTGCCTGCGTGGTTGCCGACGAAATTGCCGAAGACGCCGAATTTTTCTCGTTCGGCACTAACGACCTCACGCAGACGACGTTCGGGTACAGCCGCGACGACGCCGAGGCGTCGTTCATTCCGGTCTACCTCGAGAAGAAGGTGCTCAAGGCCGATCCGTTCATCGTTCTCGATCGTCGCGGCGTCGGAACGCTCATGCGCGAAGCCGTCACGCGCGGCCGTACGACGCGCGCGGATATCAAAATTGGGATCTGCGGCGAACACGGCGGCGAACCGAGCAGCGTCGCGTTTTGCCACCAGCTCGGACTCGACTACGTATCGTGCTCGCCGTATCGCGTCCCCATCGCGCGCCTTGCGGCCGCCCAAGCATCCATCGGCGCTCTGGAATAAGTGCTGCACGCATTTGCTCTTGCGATGGCCGCGCTGGCTTCGCCTGACGTCACAACCGAGCTGCAGGCGATGAACGACGCGGACTGCGTCGCTTCGAAAACCGGTAACTGGGCGGCATTCGAAAAAACGCTCGCTCCGGAGTACGTGAGCGTCAACGTCGATGGGTCCCGCGACGACCGCGCGTCGCTCGTTGCCTATTTATCGAAGCCCTCGGGCGATCGTGTGACGGGGTGCTCGACGGCGGTAAGCAAGGTCGAACGGGACGGAGATATCTATTATCTTTACGGAAGGTATGTCGAAGACGGCACGCGGGGACCCAGACAGATCGCCTATCACAACGTGCAGCGGATTCGCGATGCTTGGAAACGCGTTGACGGTAGCTGGCTTCAGACCGAGTCGATAACGTACGAGATGACGATAGACCAGGGCGGTAAGACCGGGCACTTCGTTTTGCCTGAACCGCAAGCCCGCGTGGCCGTCCCTAACGTCACGTATGTGACGCACGGCGATTGTCAGAAATACCCTTCGAACGTGCGCGCCGTGAACCTTGCAGCGCAGCAATATCCCGAGCCGGCGAGGTCGTTGCGGCTAGGCGGGTTCGTCGTGGACGTCGAGATCGCCATACTACCGGACGGAGTGCAGTGCGGTCCGAGAATCGCAAAAACTTCGGGTAACCTGCCAATCGATACGACCGCGATTCGGCTCGCGGGTCAGGCTTTCTATAAATCCGGCGCGCCGGGTGGCTTGCATCCGGCTGGAAGATATCTCTACCATGTCCGCTTTACGCCACCGCCGTCCGGATAACAGCCCTAAACGAGCGCGGTTCCGATCATTCCATTGCGCGTAACGAGCGCGGCGAGTTCGTCTTCGGAGAACGTTTCGGTTGCGGACGGACGCATGGGTATGACGATGTAGCGCGTCTCGGCGGTACTGTCCCACACCGCGATCTGGACTTCGGGAACGAGCGTTATGCCGAATTCGGCAAGCACGCCGCGCGGATCGCGGACCGCGCGCGAGCGATACGCTTCGCTCTTGTACCAGGTGGGCGACGGACCCAGCAGCGCGATCGGATAGCACGAGCATAGCGTACAAACGATCAGATTATGGCGCTCCGCCGTGTTTTCGACGGCGCGCAGTTTTACCGGCGCCCAGTGGCTCATGTCGATTCCAATTTCGGCTACGGCTTCGCCGGCGTCTTCGAGCAATCGGGCTCTAAACGAAGCATCGGACCACGCTCGCGCCACGGCGCGCTTTCCATTCGCCGGCGTCGCGTTGAGCAGAAATGTATCGACGACGTCGTCCAGCGCGGATTCGCGCAGTACGTCCCGCCGTTCGAGTTCGGCAACCAGACGCTTG
>DASRSM010000157.1:0-1865 GCA_035656415.1 Vulcanimicrobiaceae bacterium
CGGAACCGTTCGTTCGAGGCTGCACCGCGCGCGGGGCCAATTGAAAAAACTCGTCACCCGGTACATGAAATCGTCGTCATCATGAATACAAACGAACACCCTACCCTCGAACAGTTGAACGACTACGTGCACGGCGAATTGCCGGAGCAGCAAGATGCGGCCGTGCACGCCCACCTCGCGACCTGCGCGCCGTGCGCGGAGGCGCACGAGACGGAAGCGCGGATAGGCGAAGTCCTTCGCGAACACGCGCGCGCCGAAGAGCGCGAGCTGCCGCCGGGCTTCGCACAGCGCATCGTCGACGCCGCAATCGCATCGGAACCGCACGGCGACCCGTGGTGGCAAGCCCTCGCGCGCCTTCTGCGTCCCGCTATCGCAATACCGGCCGTCATCGCGCTGGCCCTCGTAGCGTACTTCGTCGTCGGTGGATCGAAGCAAAGTGCGGTGCAGAGCGCGACGATCGACGCCGCTTCGTACCTCGACAACCACGCGGCGCTCGCTACCGACATGCCCTTCGCGGAAGGTGCGATGGAACCGACGGCGTTCGCCTCGACGAGCAGCGAGGGCAGCGATCGATGAAGCACATCGCGTTGCTGGCGTGCTGCGGCGCGCTCGTTGCCGGCCTCTCTTGCGCCGGTGCGCGCTCCGAAGAGCCCGCCGATTCGCTCGTCTATGATGCGATGGCCGCGCCCGCATCGATTTCATATGCCGGAACGGTACAAAGGGTTCGCATCGGTAACGCCGGTTCGGAAGCGTCGGTCTTCTCCATCGAACACCGCGCGCCGAATCAAACCGTACGGCGCTATACGACGCCGCTGGCGATGTCCGGAGATTACGTCATCACTAGAGGCGTGCAGACGTACTCGGTCGACGTGAAGCGCCGGCGCGTGGTCGTCGGCAAGAACGACGCCGTCAACGACCAAATCGCGATCGACAACAACTACCTATTGTTGAGGCAGAACTATCGCGCGGTCAAACGCGGCGCCGAGTCGCTCGACGGCCGCGACGTCATCGACGTCGGACTCATCAATAAGTACACGCACCGCACGACCGTGATCGTGAAGATCGACTCGGAAACGAAGCTGGTGCTCGACAAGCAGCAGTTTGCCGGCGACGGCTCGCTCATCGCGGAGACGCGCTTCGAAGCGGTTCGCTACGGTGCCGCGATCCCCGACGGCGATTTCACCGTTCCGCCCGCGTACTCGAGTGTGAGCGGCCCCGCCTTTGCGACGCCTTCGGACGATCCGCACGCAATAACGGCAAACGCCGGTTTCGCCGCGCGCGAACCGAAGTTTCTGCCCGAAGGCTTCTCGCCGGTTGAGGGAAGCATCGTTATTTTACGCGGCGTGCGTACGCTGCACGTGCTGTACTCCGACGGCTTGCGCACGGTCTCGCTGTTCGAAAACGAATCGTCGGCGGCGGTCAATATGGGCAAGCTCCGTCCGCAAGCTACGACGATCGGCGGCGGACCTGCCGATTACGCCGAAAGCGGACCGACGACGCTGCTCGCCTGGCGCGATCGCAGTCTGCATTACGCGCTCGTCGGCGAGCTCGAACTGACC
Organism: Vulcanimicrobiaceae bacterium; assembly: GCA_035656415.1. Taxonomy (GTDB): domain Bacteria; phylum Vulcanimicrobiota; class Vulcanimicrobiia; order Vulcanimicrobiales; family Vulcanimicrobiaceae; genus JAFAHZ01. The sequence goes on from DASRSM010000157.1 coordinate 1,560, forward strand.
GAACTCAAACGCATCGCCGGCTCGATCTGACCTTCGACTTTTCAACTGGGCGGCGGGGCACTATACTCAAAGCAAACTGACGGGAAATGGGAAAGGCACGGCCTAGCGCGATTACCGCCTGCAATATGTCCTCGTTTAAGGGCTGACAAATCGGACCGGTATCCCATGCTTTCGTGCCAGTCGTGCCAACACGCGGTCTGCCGTCGCCAATTCGACGCCTTCGCGCTCTGCGAGCGCCAAATACACGCAGTCCGGAATGTTGTGATCGAGCGTCAGCGCCAGCGATAGCGCCGGCGCGATTAGCGT
>DASRSM010000158.1:0-42442 GCA_035656415.1 Vulcanimicrobiaceae bacterium
AAGTCAATATTTACCCCATTAGTTCGGCTGGTTGGCGGGCATGAGATTCGCTAACGAACGCTCGAGCGTAGCGGCTCGCTCGCGCCATTGACGAGCCTCCACCGCGCCGTAGGCGTTTCCGGCCGCGGCGCACAGCTTCGCAAGCAAGCCAATCTCCTCGGGATCCGGCAGCGCGCCGTCGCGTCGATTGCCGAACAATGCGAAGCCGATGAGCTCGTGCTGCGTGACGATTGGAATCGCAATCGCCGGTCGCGCGGCGCCCGACGGAGCGCTATCGAGAACGATCGCGACGTCGTCGAGTACGATCGGACGCTCCAGCGAGCGCAGCGTGCGAACGAGCAGCGAATCGTCGGCGACCGACACAGTCGATTCCCCGGACCACCCGAACGACGCTTTTCGCGTAAACGGCTCCTTTTCGGCGAGACGGCCGAAAACGGCGGCGGAGGATAGATCCAGAATGCGCGGGGCGTCGTCGGCGACCGCTTCGTCAACGGCCGCTGCTGACGATGAGAATCCCAGCGCGCCGATGCGATATTCAATGCGCTTTTCGGCGAGATGACGCGCGCGAAAGACAATTCGGTCGATCAGGCGTTCGGTCTTGCCGTGAATAAAGTTGAGCGCGAATCCGAAGCCGATGGTAATGACGGCTTCGAGAGCAAGTGCCCACCGCTGCTCGCTGATCACGCGGCTGCTCAGCCAATCGACGAGGCTGACGACGGCGACGACCAGCGCCGTGATCGCGCCGTACACCATCGTACGATTCAGTGCGAAGCCGATGTCGAGCACGCGGTGGCGCAGAACCGCGTAGGCAAGCGCTAACGGTAACGCGCACTGCAGCAGTTGCGTCGCGGCTACGACGCCGGGCGGAGCCGTCCAACCGCTGACTATGTACGTATCGATGATATTAAAAGCCGTGTATCCCGCCGCGCTGACGATGAGGCCGGCCATGACCCAGCCGATACGCCGGCGCTCTTCACCGGTCGCGTCGCGGTAAACCAACACCGCAAAGATGAGCACGATCGCCATGAGCCCCATGGTTACGGCCATGTCGAAAGCAAACCAGCTGACGTATAAGACCGGCTCGTACAGCGTCTCGATCAAGCAGAGGATCGCGGTTGCCCAAAAAAGCCCATCGGCGACGTGCATGCGGATCCGCGCCTCCCGCGTTACGGGCGGGTATGGAAACCTCACGATGAACGGCAGCAGCGCGGCAATCGGCAACGTCGAGAAGGCCGAAATGATGAATACTCCGACGATCGTGTACCACGGCTCGGAAAGCCACGAGAACTGAGCCACGATTCCGGCAGTCGTGCACGCACCCATGCCGTAAAGCACGAGCGCTGCCGTTGCGGTGGACGGCTTTCGCCATGCGATCACGGCCACGATGAGCAACGTTACGAGCGCGCTCAGGAGAAACTGCCAGCTGGCGAACACCGATCCTGTAGGACGCGGCCCGGAAACGAACGTCACGAACCGCCGTTGTCCGTTCCGAACGATCGGCACCGCGATTTGCGTACCGATCGGGCTGGCGCTCGTCCGTAGGCGCATACGGCCGCCGATCGTCATCGACATCACGTCGATCTGATCGCCGACCCGAACGCCGGCTTCATACGCTGCGCTATCCGGAAGTATACGGCCGACCGCGGCGCGGTTGCCCGACGGTACGATCCTTACGCCGAATGTCGTGTGCGCCAACGGCGCCAATGCCTCGCCGAAGACCAGGCACAGCATCGCGATAGCGAGGAACGCCAGAATGTAGCCGACGATAGGTCTATTCATAGTGCCGTCGCCGTCCTTCGGCGGCGGACGCGCCAAATCTGCTCGGCCGGCCACGACCGGGCCCAATCGTAGGTCACGAACTTCGTGAAACTGGTCGTCGCGTTTTGCGGCGGCCGAAGTTCGACGAGCGATTCGATTTCGAAACCGGTGTCGCGAAAGAGCGCGATCCACTCGCCGTAGGGGAGCGTAAAGCGCTCCATTCGTCGTCGTCGCGCCGTGTTTCGAAGTAGTTTGCTCGGAGCGTCGTGCCTATGGCATTTGTGGTTTCGTCCCAACAAATGAATTTTATTTAAACGCACCCGTTGGAAGTCGTGAACAGGACGTAGGAAGAGGCCGGCCCGACCGACAGCGTGCCGGCGCTTACGCTGCCTCCCGTGAGGTTGGTGTACGCGTGCGTAACCGGTACGCCGACCGCTGCCATGCCGGGATTCACGACGACCATTCCGCCGCTGAACTTTCGCACGTACGCATTGCCGTTGGCAACCGTATACGGACCGCATGCCGTGCCGAGCTTTGCGTTGACTGTGGAAATCTGTGAGAAGTTGTGAATCGCTCCGTACGGACCGGGCGAAATGAAGAGCGACGCGCGGCCCTCGTTGCCCATTAAGTACGTCGCTATTGCCCACGAAAGCTGCGCCGATGAGAGGCCGAAGTTGCTCGACGCGCCGGAAAGGTTTCCGCTGAACTTCGCAATGTCTAAGAACTGCTTGCCTTGTGCTTGAACGAACTCCATGTAGGTGAGCGCCGACTTGAAGAGCGACGGCACCGCCGCATAGTGACCGTAGTCCGTGAATCCGGTTTCGTCGACGTCGCCGTCGACGTTGGCGACGAGCATCTGCTCGTCGGGGTTGGTGACCGGGCCTGCGGGATGATTCACGAAGAGTTTGAGATGGTGAGGCGCAAGAACTGCATCGTTGGTGAGGATCGCCTTGGCGTCCGCCGCCCACGCGGCAACATCGTGGCTCCACTGCGGGTCGTAGTTCGGAAACCCGCCTTTAGTCGCGCCCCAGCGACGGATGAAGCTTCCACCGCGTGAGTACACACCGCAGCCAAACCAGCCGGTTTGCTGGCGGCCGTCGTAATCGAAGAAGAGCGTTTGGTCGAACGCGAGCGCATTTGCACCGTGTGCGATAGCGAAGGCGGCCGCTGTCTGGATTTGATAGTTGACGACGCTGGGGTTGTGGATGTCGAGCGGTACGTCTTGCGGTAGGCCCGGTTGAAAAGCCACTGTGCGCGTCGGATTATTATTCTGGTCGCAGTCGTAAACGATCCAGTCTGGGTGATTCGCTAGCCACCACGCGAGGTTGTGGCGTGAAACCGCGTAGTGATCCGTCGGCTGCACGACGTACTGCGTCGCAGCGAGCTGTGAATTCCCGGCCAGCCAGGTATGTGGGTTTGCGCCGGCATTTCCGATGCCGGCACCCCAGACTACGCTCATGTTCGGCGCGTTGCTGCCCGATTGCGCTGCGGTGATGCTGAAATCAAAAACCTGAAACTGCTTTATGATGCCGGGAACTGCAGCACCGGAGAGCGCCGGCGGCGAGCCGTACGGCGTCGGCGAGCCGTACGGCGTCGGCGAGCTGTACGGCGTCGGCGAGCTGCTCGGGGTCGGTGAAGCGCCTGTCGAAACGATCGAAGCGGAAGAAGCTTGAAAGTTGCCCAACGAGTTGTAAAAGCCCGTAGCTTTGACGATGTAGCCGACTTTCGCGGCGTTTAGCTCGCCGGTATAGACGGAAACGCCGGTTCCGTCGACGTTTACGGTGACGTGATAGTACGGTTTTGACTGAATGTCGGTAACGTTTCCTTTGATCGTGACTTGCCCGTGCGGCCTGCGTTTAGCGCGACGCGCGCCGGCAACATCGGTTGCGCCTGAGCCGTTCGGGACGTTCGGCAGGGCGGTCGGAATGCCCGGCGTGACGCCTTCTCTGTTTGAGCACGCGGCGATGCATACCGCAAAGAGACATAGCAAAGCAGAGCGTTTCAAATAACGGCTCATAGCACGGTTCCTAACTGTAGATGTAAGCGGCTAAGCGTGCCGGCGTTCGCCGACTTAATAATGCTTATCGGCACTTAACGCCGGCATGGCATATCGTTAAGCGTTAAGAAACGGGCCAGTACCTGCTCGTTGAGCGCCTCGCCGATGGGTTACTTAAGCTGTAGACGAGCTAGCGTGCACCAGCGCGGATGGCTCTAAAGCGTTAAGGCGCGGGCCTCACGAAATCGAGTGGATGGGGTTCTTCGGGCGCCTGGCCGCATGGGTCATGGCCTTGTCGGTCGTGGGCACGGATTGCTTTGCACTTACGGTGCGGTTCCATCGCTCGGACAACGCCTCGCACTCAAACAGCGGCAAGCGCTCTTCGATAAATTGGTCGACGACGCGATGGTAGACACGCGCGACGCTATTCGGCTGCTGGAACCGCGGATGGACGTGAGGGCGATGAAGTCGACGTTCCCCGTCGCGAAGCTCGCCGCATCTCGCGCGTCCGCGAATCTCGACGCATTCATGTTCGGCTCGACGGCGCCGGCCCGCGCGGCGACGCAGCGGTCGCTGACTACCGCAAACGCCGGACTCACGTCGTTGCTGCAAGCAGAATTTCCGGTGCTCGACCGGATGCTAGAACTTCGTCTCTCGGATTACGATCGTTTCAAGGAAATCAACACCTACGGCCACCTAGCCGGCGACGAGCTGCTGATTCGCTTAGCGCGCACGATCGAAGAACTGGCGAATGCGAACGCATTTTGGAACGGATCACCGCTGCGATGAAGGAGCCGGTCATCATCGACGAGCGGACCGTGCAGTGTTCGGTCAGCGCCGGCGCGTCGTGGATCGCGGGCGAGAGCATGCACGAAGTTCGCGAAGCGCTCGGCCGAGCCGATGCCGCGCTCTACGCTGCGAAGACGGGCGCGCGCGGCGGGTACCGGTTTAGCGATTCTCCAAACGTCTGCGGATAATCGCCGCGCGTCGCGCGTCGATCGGAAACGGCCACGTGCAGGCCAACGCAAGCAGAGTGAATATCCCGGGCACGATGAAATACGCCACGATCATTGCGGGCTGCAGCGCATGCGGATTCACCCGGTGGACGTCGAATCGCATCGCGCCGAGAATGAAAAATGCGATGGCACCGCCGATTGCCACTTGCAATCGAATGGCAAGGAGAATGACCGCCGAGTAGTTCGCCGAGCGATTCGAGCCCGTTTTTAACTCATCGTAGTCGATAACGTCGCCCATGATCGAGTAGGGCAAAGACGTCAGCATGTACGTCGTTGGGAATACCACGACTATCGAGGAGGCGATCAGCGCTGCAAGGGTGCCAAAGAGCGGCGCGACGACGAAATAAAGGGGCAGCCCGAGGAAACTTACGACGAGCGAAAGCGCCCAACACTTGTGCTTGCCGATGCGCTTCGTAATTAACTCCCAGACCGGGACGCTGACGATCGAAAGCAGGAGCCCGGCCAGGGTCAGCGGACCGAACGTCTTCGCGAATCCGATCGACGCCATAAACTGCAGCCCGATCGTCAATTGGATTGAGTAGGCGAGAAACGCGAACACCGTCGCCGCGGTGAGGTACAGCATCGGAACGTTGCGCACCATGTCGACGATGAGCTGTAGGACGCTAGCTTCGGCGGGTGTCGTTTCCTCGGCTTGCGCCTGCGGTCCCCAGAGTAATGCAACGCTCATCGTCACGACGAGCAGCACCATCGCGACGAGCCCCAGACGCGCGATCGTTGACGCTTCGAGAAGGCTCTTTCCCCCGAAGACCGGCAGCATCGGCAGCGCGAGAAAGACAACCTGGCCCAGCACGGCAAAGACCGCCCGGTAGGAAGCGATGAGCGAGCGCGCAGCATAATCGCGCGTGATCTCGCTGCCCCAGGCGATGTAGGGAACGTCGATCATGCTGAAGCCGAAGAGCGCGAGCGCTGCAGTCCAGGCGAAGTAGTCCGGCCCGGCGTGCGCGGGCGGGTTGAAAACGAGATAGACGCTGATCACCTCGACGATCGTTCCGACGACCATCCATGGCTTGCGCCGCCCCCACGGCGTCGTAAACCGATCGCTCAAATAGCCGACGATCGGCCCACTGCACGAATAGACCAGGCGCGAGATGAGGATCGCCGTTGCGTATGAGGCAAGTTCGCCGCCGCTGAAGTTGACGTAAAACGACGGAAGAATTGCGAGAACGGGATAGATCACGAATTCGATCCCGAGGATCGGCACCGAGTAGTTGACGAGGCGTATCTTGCTGATGCGTAACGTCATGCGAGGACGAGTAATTTCCTCGGCGACTGCCTAACTCACTGCTTCATGCAGGCGTTACATCAGGCGATCGATGCGTACGAAGCCGCAAACCGCGACGAACACGGCCCTCTGCGCGGTGCGGCGTTCACCGCGATCTACCGCGCGGGACAGGGCATGCCGATCTCGGGCATCGCACCGGAGACGGAGGCCCTGAACGAGGAAGCGGCCGGGTGGTGCCGCGCGATGCTCGCCGGGCTCGACGCGATCCAGGCCGCGGCGCTCGACGATCAGGATCGTCTCTCGCTCGACGTGCTGCGGCACGCGGTCGGCCGCAGACTCGAATCGACGCAGCACTACTGGCACGTCATCACTGTGACGCCGTATCGCTCCTTTCCATCCGCTTTTCAGATGATCTTCCAAGCCGTCGCCGCCGACGGCGACGAGGCCCGTACGCGCTATTTTGCCGTGCTGCGCGACGTCGGCATCTACGCGCGCGCCGCCAAGGCGAAGCTCGAGGGCCAAGTAAAGCGCGGGATCGTGCTGCCGCGCCGCGTGCTTCCCGCGATCGTCGCAACGCATCGTGCCGCGATGTCGATCGAGAAGAGCCCGTTTCTTCCCAAGCGCAGCAGCGTTCCCGACGGAACTGCCGAGGTGTTGCGCGAGCATGTCGTACCGGCGATCGCCGAGCTCGTCGAATATCTCGAAGGACCGTACTCTGCCGTCGCTTCCGAGGGATGGGGGCAGTCAGCACTGCCGGACGGTGCCCCACACTATCGCTACTGCGTGCGCGATAACACGACGACCGAGTTAACGCCGGAGCAGATTCACGAGCGCGGCCTGCGCGTCGTTGCCGAGTTGCGGGAGGCGATGGCATCGGTTCGTGCGCGGATCGGCTTCAGCGGGACGGCCGGTGAATTTCATTCACGGTTGCGCATCGACCCGCGCTTCGTTCCGCAGTCGCCGGAACAGATCCGCGAGAAGCTCGAACGCTTCGCGCAGATTGGATACGACGCGCTCGACTCGTTTTTTGCGCGTAGGCAGAAAGCGCCGTTTGGAGCGAAGCGGCTGCCCGAGGATCTCGAAGTCGGGATGACGTTCGGATATTACCATCCGGGGGCCAATACCGGTGAGACCGGATACTATCTCTTTAACGGTTCGAAACTCTCGGAGCGTTCGCTGCTCAGCCTTGCTTCACTCGCGCTGCACGAGCTCGTCCCGGGCCATCACTACGAGATCAACGTCGCGCGCGAAAACGAAGCGCTGCCGCGCTTCCGGGCCTTTCACGCCATCTCAACGTATATCGCCGCCTATCACGAAGGTTATGCCGAATACGCTGCAGACCTCGGGAAGGAGTTCGGCGCCTACGAAGACCCGTACGACCTCTACGGCCGCCATGCGCTCGACGTCTTCATCTCGTCGCGCCTCGTCGTCGACACGGGAATGAACGCCCTCGGCTGGAGCTACGATAAAGCTGCGGAGTTTTTACGCGAGAACACGCTTATGTCCGAGACGGAGATCGCGAGCGAGCTTCCGCGCTACGCTACCGACCTTCCGGCCCAAGCTCTGGCGTATAAGCTCGGATCGTTGACGTTTGCGGAGCTGCGAGAGAAGGCGAGATCGGCGCTCGGCTCCAGGTTCGACGTTCGCACTTTTCACGACCGCATCGTCGCCAACGGCGGAATGCCGCTGACCATGGTCGCGAGCGAAGTCGATCGCTACATCGCGGCGGCCCCCTGCCCAGTCAGCACGGACAAATCGTAACGGTCTGACTCGACGCCGTCGTTCCGACTCCCGGTATCACGTCTTTGACGAAACTTTCAGGCGTGCCGGCGACGGGCTTGATCTGCAAGGAGCGGTATGACGTCGAGAAACGTGAATACGCGCTCGCGCTCGACTGCCATTGAATCTTCAAGCCTTTCGAGAACGGCTGCGAGCTCAGGAAGCGCGCCGTCCAAGTAACGCTTTGATGGGCCGGAAGGCCGGCCGGCAAGTAGACGATCACGCCATTCATGAACGTCTTGCTCGAGATCGTCGATGGGATTGTCGAGACGATCGAGGCGTTCGACGACGTTACGGTCGCGGTTTTGACCGAGGGCGTTACAGTGACGACGCCAGTCGGACCGGCGTACGTGTGCCCTCCTACCTTCACTTGCGATTTCTGCATTTCGAATGCAGCGGCGACGGCACCGTGCATTTGAAAGGTGCTATCGAACCAAAGGTAGCCGCCCGGGGGAATCTTCTTATCGTTCAAACGCATGGTCATGCTAACGGTACGCTCTTCGGCTTTGGACCTTGGGCGAAACACGTTCTGCGCGACGGGTGCCGGCGATGTCGACGGCGTCGGCGTCGGCGGTAACGGCGTGTTCGAAGATTCGGGAGTCGTCTCACCTGCCGGCGGCATTATCGGATTGTTCGGCGCGATCACGATCGGCGTACCCGAGGGCGCGGGCTCGGCGCTGCCGCCGGTCTGCGGTCCCATCGATTCGGACGGGTCGGGCATATCCGGGCCGCCGTCGGACTGCGGCATTCCGGGCGTCATCGGTATGCCGGGATCGCCGCCGCCGCTGCACCCTGCGAATGCAATCGGGATCGTCGCGGCAAGTGCCGCAACGAAGCACAATTTCTGTAACCTCATAGCCTTGCGACGGGATTACCCGATTCGCCGCTAATGCATGCCGAGCGCTTGCCGAGTCTGCGCGGCGGCGGGACTAGCTTACATTCGCAGTCGAATCTGAGCGCGCATGAGTTCAGTAGCTTTAGTCGGTGGAACGGGAGCCGTTGGACAAGCGATAGCCGGCGTACTCCGCGAACAGGGGCGCGCTTACCGTGCAATAGGACGAAGCGAGGCGTCGCTTCAGAAACTTTTCGGCGACGATTCGCACGCGGATTTGCGGATGTGGAACGCCGATGCTGCATCCGCAGCTAATGCGTTGGAAGGCGTCGAGTCCGCAATCTATCTCGTCGGGATTCCCTACGATCGCTTCGAGCTTCATCCGAAGTTGATGCGGGCGGCGCTCGACGGTGCGTTGGCCGCCGGTGTGAAACGCCTGCTGCTCGTCGGAACCGTGTATCCGTACGGATTGCCACGTACGCGCACCGTCGACGAGACGCATCCTCGCGAACCGAACGCCTTCAATGCCAAAATGCGTAAAGAGCAAGAGGATCTCGTACTGGCCGCCCACGGTCAGGGCATCGAAACCGTCGTACTTCGCCTCCCGGATCTCTATGGGCCCGGTATGGAAAAGAGCTATTTGACGGCGCAGTTTGCGAACGCGCCGCTCGGGAAGCGATCGACCGTGATCGGCCCGATCGACGTGCGCCACGAGTGGGCGTTCATACCGGACTGCGCGCGCGTCGCCGTCCGCGTTCTCGACGAACCACGCGCCTACGGGGCGTTCTGGAACTACGCCGGTCCGGGCGAGATTACGCAACGCCAGTTCTCGGACGAAATCTACGCTGCGTGCGGCCGGAAGCCGAAATACTTCGTCGTAAACAAGCCGCTGTTGCAACTGTTCGGCATCTTCAATCCGGAGATGCGAAACTTCGCGGAAATGAACTACCTTATGTCCGATCCGGTCATTCTCAACGACGATCGGCTGCGCGGTTTGCTCGGCGAGCTCACTAAAACGGGCTACGACGAGGGGATCCGTCTTACGCTGCAGCGTGCCGCCTCACGCTAGTTAGCCGCGGCCCAAGCCGGGTATGACCAAAAATCTTGACAATGTGGAAAGCCGCGATGGGCAAGTCTGCGAAATCGCATATACTGCGCGTTCTGGACGCGCACGGCGACACAACGGTTACTTTCGATCCTCAAGACCCCGCCGAAGTGGCGGATGTCGAAACGCGTTTCCGCGAGTTAATGGAACGCGGATTCACCGCCTTCGACGTGTCCACGATGCCCGCGCGGGTGATGAAAACGTTCGATCCGCGCGCGTCGGAAGTCATCGTAACTCCGCGCTTTGCCGGCGGATGACGTGACGGTCGCCCTAGCGCTGTTCGCCGCTTCGGTCGCTGTCGTGATGCTGCTCGTGCTCCCCATCAACGAGGGGACGATGAACCCGCGGTCGTGGATTCGCGCGAAAGAACTCTTTCTGTCGAAGCTGAGCGACGCCGATCGCCGGCGCTGGCTTCACGATCGCCGTCTCACGATCGTCGGAAGTAGCGGGCGACGCTACACGCTCAAGCCATACGAGTCATTTAACATCCGAGCCGGCGACCACGAGTACTGCCTGCGCGTGTTGGGAAAAACTCCTGCGTACGACAAGCTGCTCGCCCAGCGTCTGCTGCTCGAATCCGACGAAGCGGCGTTTCTCGCGATTGCCAATCGGCGAGAGGTGTAGTCGTAGACGGCTGACGGCTTCTGCTTCAAGGAGCGCCGCGCCGAGATCGTCTTCGAGCAGCCGTAGCAGCGATTCCACCGCGTGGCGCGAACGCGGGGCGGCAGAGCCAGTTCTTCGGAGCGCGAAAAACGTCGCGCGGTACAGGCGCTCCCAGTCGACTTTTGCGGCGCGCGTCAGCGCACGATCGTAGAGCCGCGCCACGCGGCGTATGTCGTGCGGCGCTATCCCTGCGTCGTACAAATCCTGGGCGAAGCGTTCCGTTGCGCCGTTCACGTCGTTGCCTTTCTGCGTGGAAAAGCCAGTGCGAGTGGTACGACCAGCGCCGCCAGCACTGCGACTAAGAAAATCGTATCGGCAAAGCCAAGCGTGCTCGCCTGTTGCACGACGATATCCGAGAGCCGTGAAAGCGCTTGGGGCGTCGGCGCCCAACCCGATTGAGTGAGATGCTGCAAGTTCAGCGCGCCGGCGATGGCGTCGGAGTGAAACGACGTGCGCCGATCGAACACGGCAATACTGACCGCGCTCGCGACCGATCCTCCCAGCTGCACGCACAACGTAATGATCGGCGAAATTTTGCCGTTGAGCTGGGCCGGCGTCGTGCTGAGAATACCGACGATGAGCGGCACGAGAACCAGCGACTGCCCGATGCCTGAAACGAAGAGCGCGACGCCGAGCGTTCCGAACGGCGTTTCCGATGTCATGCTCGTCGCTAGCCAGTACAGCGATATCGCCGACAACACGAAGCCGGTTCCCAACATATAGCGTACCGGTGCGCCGCGCTCGGCCATCGTCGCAAATACGGGAGTGAGAATCACGACCGGAATCGCACGCGTCATCAGCAGCATGCCGCTGTCGAAAGCGGGATAGCCGAGAACGAGCGACGAGTAGAGCGGCGTGACGATCGCGGGTGCGAAGATCAGCGCGCCGAACGCGAGGGCGAGCAGCGAACCCGTCCACACGCTCCGAAAGCGCAGCACGTGCAGGTCGACGGCGGGAGATTTCGTTCCGGACCACTGCCACCACGCAAACGTTGCCAGTGCGACCAACGCCAGGCCTCCGGCGAGCCGCATATGCGGATCGGCGAACCAGTCGTTGCGCTCGCCGTTATCGAGCAGCACTTGCATCGAGCCTAAGCCGAGTGCCAGCAGCCCGACGCCGGTCCAATCGATCTTCTGGCGCTGCGGCGGTATAGGATTACGCAGCAGCGCAAAAATGACGAGCGCCGCGAGCGTACCGGGAACGATGTTGACGTCGAAGATCCACTTCCACGAAAAGTTGTCGGTGATGTAACCGCCGGCCAGCGGACCGAACGCCGGTCCCAAGATCAGCGCCATCGCAAAGAGCGCCGAGCTGATCCCGATCGCTTTCGGCGGAAACGTCTCGCGCATCACGACCTGCGACGTAGCGATCAAACCTCCGCCGAATGCGCCCTGCAAAACGCGAAATGCGACGAGCGGACCGAGCGCCGTCGCCGTGCTGCAGAGAAACGACGCGATGGTAAAGCCGACGATGCAGCCCGCAAAGTATGCTCGGCGTCCGAACATTCGCGTCAAAAACGGATTGAGCGGAATGGCCACCACGTTGGAAATGATGTAACCGGTAACGATCCAGATGCCTTCGTCGATCGAGGCGCCGATGTTGCCTTCGATCGTCGGCAGCGAGACGTTGACGATCGTCGAGTCGAGCGTTTCCAACAGCGACGCGAGCATGACCGCGACGACGATCAGCAGACGCCGCATTCCGTACTCGACGACCGGGCGGCCTTCGCTTGCGGAGGGTGCCGGGTACTCCATGAATTCCTCCTGAACGGCGTTCAGTGAACAGCGTTTATTTTACGCCTCACGTTCATTTTGTCAAGGCCTTCGGCTATACTCAGGGGGTGGCAAAAGTCCAGCGGCGCGAGCGCGAGCGCGCGGAGTTCCGGGAAGAGGTCCTGGCCGCCGCACGCAAGATCGTCCTCGAAGAAGGCTTCGATGCGCTCACTATGCGCAAGATCGCCGACGCCATCGAGTACGCGCCGGGCACGATCTATCTCTACTTTGAAAGCCGCGACGCGATCGCGTTCGAGCTCTGCCTTGCCGGCTTTGCGGCGTTCTTAACGGCACTAGCGCCGGCCACGGCCATCGCCGATCCGCTCGAACGCCTCATCGAATTGGGACGTCGCTACATCGCGTTCGGCCTCGAGGACCCCGAGACGTACCGGCTGCTGTTCATGGAGAGTCCGAAATACTCGTCCGCCGGATTTCAGGAACGCAGCGAAGCTCCAAACAGTCCCGGAATACAAGCGCTGGCCATTCTCGCAGGAATTTTCGACGAGCTTCGCGCGCAGAAGCGCTTAAACTCGAAGACCGATTCGCAAACGCTCGCTGAGACGACGTGGGCCGCCGTTCACGGCATCGTCGGGTTGAAGATCGCAAACCACGATTTTCCGAAGTCTACGGCGGAAGCGCTGTTACAGTCCATGTTCGACGCGCTCATTTACGGGTTCGTTACGTAAGTCGTCTTAACGCGCGTCCCAGTTTTCGACGTTGACCGGTATCCACAAAATGTTGAGTGCGTAACCCGTCACGCGCGTACTGACGCCCCGGAACAGGCGATCGTAGTACAACGGGATCACCGGAACGTCTTGGTGCACGAGGCGCTCCATTCCGTCGAAGTCGCGCCACCGGCGCGCGTCGTCGGCGGTCGTCGCTTGGTCCGACACGAGCGCCTCAAAGGGTTTCGTGCAATAGAACGAGTGATTGGAATCGCCGACGACCGCTTGCGAGCACTGAAGGTTAAGCGACTGTTCGGGGTCCATTCCACCAACCCACGCCTCGACCATCAACGCGGCCTTTCCGCTGCGCAATAGTCCTTGGGGGCTGAACCAGACGCGTACCGGCTCGCTCTTGAGCTCGAAGTGCATTCCCAGCGCCGCGAGCTGCGCTTGTATTACGGTCGCGATGCGCACCATCGTGGGATTCTCGGAGGAAACGGCGATCAGGCCCGTCATCGGGACGCCGTTTTTCGTGCGCGTGCCGTTCTCAAGCCGCCAGCCGGCGGCTTCGAGCTCGCGACTTGCCGCGCCGGGGTCGTGCCCGTACGCCGGAATGGCTGCGCCCTTCCAACGGACGATCGGCGGCGGAAGGAAGCCCGTCGCCGAGTCGTACTCGCGCTTCCACGCATTGGCGAGTTGCGTGTAGTCGAGTGCATTAGCAATCGCACGCCGCACGCGAATGTCGTTCGTCGGCTCGATCTTGGTATTCAAGTACAACAAATTCGTGCCGTTGTCCGGAATTCGCAGGACCTTGATGCGGTCGATCGTTGACGCTTCGGCGAGATTCTCGGCCGTCAGGTTTCCTATATCGACCGCCCCCGATTGCAACGCAACGAAGTTCGAATTGAGATTGGGATAGATCTGCAAAACGATTTGCTGCAGCTTCGGCTTCGGCGCATAGTACGGGTTGGGTACGAACACGATCTTGTCGCCGCGCGCCCATTCCTTCACACGAAAAGGTCCGGTTCCAAACGGTGCGTTTTCCCAGGGCGTTCCGAGGACCTTAGTATCGGAGAACGCGTGCTTCGGCAGAATGCCGAAGATGAAGTCGCCTTCCGCCAGAAGCTCGTACACCGCCGCGTTCCACGGCCGGCGCAGCTTAATCGTTACCGTGTAGGGATCGGGTGTTTGCAGCGATTCTATCGCACGATACGGTCCGACGATGACGGCATGATTGCGCGGATCGAGCACTGCTCGGTACGTGAACGCGACGTCGGCCGACGTGAACTCGACGCCGTCGGCGAAATGCACTCCGTGCCGCAAATGATACGTAACGAGCTTACCGTCGGGAGAGATGTCGCCGTTGCTTCGCGACGGAATTCGGGTCACGAGAATGGGGACGGGCTCGTTCTGAGCGTCGAGCCCGATCAGCGTTTGGCAGAACAGCGTGTCCATCCCAGTGAGGTCCGCGTCGATCGCGACGAGCGGAACGAGCGAATTGGGATCGCCGGCGTAAGCGATGCGCAGCACGTGCGGCGGACCGGACGAAGCGGTGCTCGCGTGCGAGCATGCGACGAGCAGCACGAGCATCGCAATCCGCCCGGCTGCCGCGCGGAGCGAGCGGATAGCGCTACGTTGCAATCGCCCTCAATCGCTGGAAAAGCCGTGCGAAGACGAGTCCAAAGATCATGCCGCCGACGTGCGCAAGGTACGCAACGCCATTGGATTCGTGCGGAGCGATCTGACCCGCGTTCCAAATTTGCAGTACGAACCACAAGCCGATGAAGAGGATGGCCGGAACGTAGGCGATCCGTACGAAAATCGCGATGACGAGTACGGTGCGGATCCGGTCGTTCGGAAACGTCGCCAGAAACGCGCCCATTACCGCTGCAATCGCGCCGCTGGCACCGAGATTCGGAACGGTCGAGTGCGGATCGAACGCAACCTGCGTCGCCATTGCGGCCACACCGCCAAGGAAATAGAAGACGAGGTAGCGCCACGAGCCCATGGAGTCCTCGACTTCCGGCCCGAACGCCCACAAGAACACCATATTGCCGAGAATGTGCGACCAGCCGGCGTGCATGAACATCGCCGTGAAAATCGTCTCGAGGTGCTGGCCGGACGTTATTTGCGCGGGGACGAGCGACCACCGCAGAACGAACTGATCTCCGAAGGCAAGCTCGGCCCCGAAGACGACGAAGTTCGCGACGACGATCGCCAACGTTGCGACCGGAAAGTGCGTCGGCCGACGCGACGCATCGGTCAGCGGGATCATGGCCGGAGGCTTCTCAGATCCACTTTTATCGACCTCTCGAGTTGCTTTAATCGCGTCCTTAAGGCGGTAACGCGTACCACCTCGAGCGATCGTAACTGACGCGCCACGGACGCTCGCCGGTGTAGCTCCAATAGTAACCGCCGTTATTGCAGCCGCCTCCGGCGCCGATGGCACGCGCGCACAAGTACACGTTCACCCGATGGTTGCCGTAGGAAATCTTTCCGAAACGCCGTAGGGAACGCTATATTAGCCGGTTTGCGGCGACTTTCTGGCCGCCGATCATTATCAGCGCCGGCGAGCTTTCCATTACCGAGATCTGGCGCGTCGGATCGCCGTTGAAGGCTACGACGTCGGCGAGCTTTCCGGGCGCCAACTCGCCGCGATCGCTCGTACCGAGCAGAGCCGCGGCGCTGGCAGTTGCGGAACGCAACACATCGATCGGACGCATTCCGAGTCCGACCATCAAAGCGAAATCTTTGTTGTTTTCGTGGTGCGGAAACACACCCGCATCCGTTCCGTACGAAATTATGACGGCTGATGCGATCGCTCGATGCATTCCCTGATTACGAAGCGTCGCGGCGTACTCGGCCTTCTGGACCGACGACGGCGGAATGTGATTTGGATTACCGGGCTGGAGAATGGAATCGAGTGCCCACAGCGTGGGAACGAGATTGGTGCCGCGTTGCTGCATGTTGGCCAGCGTTTTCTCGCTCACGCCGGTTCCGTGCTCGACCGAGTGCACGCCGCCCTCGACCGCGATCGCGATGCCGGGGTCGCCGTGCGCGTGGGCCGCAACTTTGCGCCCGAACTTCGTCGACTCGTCGACGACCGCTTGCACTTCATCCAAATTGAATTGCGGGATGTCCCACGTATCCCCGTACGAGAGCACGCCGCCGGTTGAAAGAATCTTGATGACGTCGACGTGCAGTTTTACGTTTTGGCGTACCTTCTCGCGAAAGGCGTACGGGCCGTACGCGATCGCGCCGCCCTTGACCGTTGGATCCTCATCCACCCAGCCCGGCACGTCGTTGGAATCGCCGTGGCCGCCCGTGATCGATAACGCCTGCGCGGCCGCGAGGATGCGCGGACCGACGATCGCGCCGTTGGCGATCGTATCGCGCACCGCCAGGTCGATGCCGGCGCCTCCGCCCACGTCGCGAATGGTCGTAAAACCGTTGCGCAGCATCGATTGCGCGTTACGCACGGCGTAGATCGTCGCCTCGGGAACGTTGTCCGCCGTCCGGTACTTCGGAAACATCAACGTCAAATAATACGACGGCATGATGAACGGCGACACGTGTGTGTGACAGTCGATCAATCCCGGCATGATCGTCGCGTCGCCCAGCTCGATCGTGGTCGCGCCGCTTCCGGCGTCGCCTTCGCTCATCGACACGATGCGATCGCCTTTGACGACGAGCACGCCCGGCGTTTGCATGGCGGTACCGGTAAAGAGCCGGGCCGCTTTGAGGACGACGACGCTCGAAGCGGCCGACGCTTTCCACGGCATCGCGAGAGCCGCACCCGTCGCGGCCAAGCCGGCGAGAAAAGCGCGTCGTTCGAGTGAGTGTTTGGCCTCAGTGAAAACGCGGTGCGAATACGGTGCGTGCGGACAGCGGCAATCGATCATGATGACGCTAGCTACGCTGCGATTCGAGCCGACTCCCGCACGCTTGCGCAGGTCACCGTCGTAGAGAAACAACCGTCACGCCGCGCGAGAATCCGGCATGCCGCGCGTACGTTTAAGCAAAGTGTGGGAAAATCACACCCGGATGTCCACGTGTCCGAAATGCGGTAAAGCGGTCGGTTCGGAGAAGGTCTGCCAAGCGTGCGGGGCTCAGACCGCCGTTGGCCGGCGGGCGACGATCGACGAAGCGCGCTTCGAATCGCTGACCGATGCCGTCATCGCAAGTTATGCGAGCGACGCAAAGCGGAAGAGGTTCGACATACGCAAAGGTGCCCTCTGGTTTGCGCTTGCGGCGTGCATCGCCGCCGCATTCTTCGTAGGCTTGTTTTCCGGACGCGGGTTGCAGCTTCGTTCTTCAGGCCCGGACGCTGCGACGATCACGCCCGACCAATTTCCTTCGCCGATTTCCTCGGTCGTCAACGTCGTGCAACACACGCCGGGACCGCGAAAGCCCGCGCCTACGCCAAAACCGACTCCAAAACCGACGGCCTCGCCGTCGCCCGCACCGACGGCGACGCCCACGGCAACGCCTGCGCCCTCGCCGACGCCGACGCATAAACCGAAACCCAAACCGAAAGGGAAGCGCAAGGGACCGCCGCGCTTGACGCCGGGCAACGCTGTCGACATCGTGAGAAGCAATGAAGATTTGACGGTCGGCGGCGTCGGAAGTTGTGAAGGCGAAGACGTCACGATCGCGTCGGGCGACTATCCGCGCGGATGCACGATCTTCAGCGGTACGGTCATCGGTCAGTTAGCGGATGGAGTCGGAACCGCCGTTATGGTACCGGTCGGCACGAGCGGATCGCTCGACGACGTCGACTACGCCTTACTGTACGTGCGGAACCGAGGCGGGCGGCAGCCGCGGTATATCGGGATTCTTTCCGGAGACGGAACCGGCCGCCTAGCAGTACGCCTCGAGAACGGCCTTATTGTCGAACAGAACGGCGTGCACGCGAAGTATTCGCGATTCAACGGCATCCAGTTGCTGCAGGTTACTCCTTGATCGCCTCCACGTCGAGCGTGATCGCGACCCGTCTGCCGACGACGATTCCGTCGTTCGGTAAATCGCCGTTCCAGCTCACGCCGAAATCGTAGCGATCGATGGTCGTGCGCGCCGTAAAACCCGCGCGCGTCTTCGGTCCTTTGTCGACGCCGTCTTCCCACCACGGCGTTTCCCACGTTCCCAGGTGCGTTACCTCGAGCGTCACCGGGCGCGTAACTCCGCGGATCGTGAGATCGCCGGTGACGCGATAATCGTTAGGGCCAACTTCTTCGACGCCCGTGCTTTTGAACGTCATCTTCGGATATTGCTCGCACGACAAAAAATCGGCGCTTTTGAGGTGATCGTCGCGCATCGTTTCGCCCGTCCAGCACGTCGACGCGTCGATCGCCGTTTCCACCACGAGCGCGCGCGGATTTGCCGGATCGAACTCCAGCTTACCGGTAATGTTCTTGAACGATCCCCGCACCCACGTCACCATCATGTGACGTGCGCAAAACTCCGCGGCGCTGTGACCGGGCTCAAAAAACCACTTCATGAGAACCTCCTTTGTAAAAAACTAGATACCGTTGGCCATCAACGTCGCGCACAACGGAATCAACGCAAAAACCCCCACTTGCACCCAAAGAAAGCCGCGGATCCGCCGATACTCGGCGTCGCCGAGCGCAACGGATCCGTCCGGACCGGTCTGTTTATCCATATGAATGTACGCAATCGTCGGCATTGCCGACAGTCCCGCGACGACGGCCACGAGCGCCATCTTCGTCCAAAAGACCGGGTTGTGGCTATAGAACGCCGAGCCTTTTGCACCGAAAAACAACAACGCGAGACCGCTGGCGACGACCAATCCAGCGACGATCCCGTACCAGCGATCGACGATCTGCAGTTGTTTGAGCGTATCGCGCGCGATCGTTTGCCTGAAGAGCACGATCTCGACGACCAAGATGCTCGCGAGCGAGAAGATGCAGAGGAAATGAACGAAGTGGAGAAGAGCGTCGCGAAGGATCATTGGTCAACTCCGGTGATGCGCGAGTCGCGTTGCAAGCTACCGTAAAATCGATCGATTTCCCCAGCAGCAATATACGCTTTCGCCCGCATTGCGAGATGTTCCCAGATCGACGCAAAATGCGGAATTCCTCGGCGGCGCAGATAAACGGCTTCTGCAAGATGATCCCATAAGCGGTCGATCTCGTCGGCGTACTTCAAGAGGATGAGGCGTTCCGTGATACTTCGGTGGATGATCAGCATCGACAAGGTATCGAGAAACCGAAGCAGCGTTTCGATTGGCTGGAATTCCGGCACGCCCTGGGGCTGGGCCAGCCGATCGCGCAGCGTTCGATCGGTCTGAGTCAGGAGGGCAAACTCCGCGTACGAGCGGAAGGCTTCGGCAGCGTTGGCCGACTCGAGGCGATCGGCCAGGTGAAGGTAGATCGTGATCTCGTTGGCATTGCGAATGTGACGGATTTGCAATACCGCGGCAATTGCGGCTACGCCGACGACGAACGCCGAAGCCACCGAGGCGATGGCCGCAATCCAACTCGCATCCATCGAGCTTACTTTACGTCTCCGTCAACCTCGATCCCGTCGACGCGATCGGGATAGAACGCCATATAGTCTTTAATCCCGGCGACTGCCGGATACGGATTCTCGTACGACCAGATGGCATTTTCGGAGCGACGACCGCCGCTCGAGATCGTATAATACGATGCTTCGCCTTTATAGGGTCAATAGCTCGCATGGGCCGTGCGTTCGAGAAGCGACACGTCCACGTCGCTGCGAGGAATGTAGTGGACCACGGGATAGTCGGACTCGCGCATAGCGATCGCGTTGCGCGTGTCGGCAACCATTTGCCCACCGAGTCGAACGACGACGTGTTCCGGCGTGGGTTCTACCGCGATCGGATGATCGGGTCCGGGGATCTTGGGAGTACGTTGAGTGCTCATAGTGCGCCACACGACTCTCCGCGTTCCGCGAAAGGTTTCATCGGCCCCGGCCGAAGATCGTTGAAACGGAGGTCACACGATTTGCTGAGCCGGCGCCGGTTTCTCACGTCGGGAGCTTCGGCTGCCGCGTTCGCGTCGATAGGGGGTTCCTTATCGGCGTGTTCCGCTACAGGCAGCTCGCTGCCCGCTTCCCGCCTCGACTTGTTGCGGTCGGCGATCGACGGTCGCGTCATCGCGCCTGCAGATTCCGCATACGGCATCGCCAGCCAGCCGTGGAACGCCCGCTTTGCCGGCGTTCTTCCGCAGGCGGTCGTCGTCGTCGCAAATGCGAACGACGTGGCGCAAGCGATCGGATTCGCGCGCGAATACAAACTGAGCTTTGCAATGCGTAATGGCCGCCACAGCTTCGCCGGGTTTTCTGCGAACGCGGGGCTTATCGTCGACGTATCGGCGCTCACAACCGTTCGCATCGACCGAGGAGCGGAAGAAGCGACCTTCGGAGCCGGACTCACCAATCTGCCGTTGTTCACGAAGCTGTGGCCGGCGCGCATGACGGTTCCCGCCGGAACGTGTCCTACCGTCGGACTGAGCGGGCTTAGCGCTGCCGGAGGATTCGGGAGATTGTCGCGCCTGTACGGCCTTACGTGCGACAACATCCTGGAGGTGAAGCTCGTTACCGCATCGGGAGATCTCGTGACGGCGAATCACCGCGAGAACGCCGAACTGTTTTGGGCGTGCCGCGGTGGCGGCGGCGGCAATTTCGGTGCGGCAGTCGAGTTCACGGCGCGACTGCATCCGGTCGACATGCTGTTCACGGAGAGCCAGTTTACGTTTCCGATCGCAAGCGGCGCTCGCGTGATGACCGCTTTTCAGGAATGGGTCGCGGAACTGCCCGACAACGGCCATTGCTGGACCGAGATTCACACCGGCTCGCCCAAAGACGGTGCGTCGGTTGAAGTTGAGTTCACGTTCGCAGGTCCCGAACGTCGCGCGCGCGCGCTCGGCGAAGAACTCATTCGGGCCGCCGGCGTTGCTCCCAGCGCCACGTCGATTGTAACGGAACCGTTTATATCTGCGATGCGCGACTCGCTGTGCGCCGGACTACGTCCCGATGAATGCGCGTACACCGGAGTTTCTCCACATGGCGTTCTCGCGCGTCCCGCGTTTTATGCGAAATCCGATTTAATGCGCAAACCGTGGCCGTCGGAACCCTTCGAAGCGCTCGTCGACGCGATTCAAAAGCGTCAAGCCGATCGGGTACTGACGCCCGTGGATTTTCAAGGCGCCGTGAACATCGGAAAGATCGCTTTCGAAACGGCCGGCGGAGCCATCGCGCGGGCGCCGGCTTCGCCGTCTGCTTTCGCACACCGCGACATCACCTACGTCGTGCAGTATCAATCGCGGTGGCGTCCCGGTTCGAGCGATTCGGTCGCCAACGCCAACGTCGAATGGACGCAAGCGATGTACGATTCGGTGCGGCCGTGGCTTTCCGGCAGCGCGTACCAGGGATACGCCGATCGCGATCTTCCGGATTGGCAGCAGCAATACTACGGCTCCAGCTTGCAGCGGCTGCGGGCGATCAAACGTAAGTACGACCCGGACAGCGTCTTCAGCTATCCGCAATCGATAGCGCCGGGCTAGGCAGGATTATTGAAACAGTCGTTTCAATAACCTCCCGCCAGGAGGGCGGCCATGAATAGAGGCGGGCGATGGGCGGCCTGGAGCGTGGCGGTGGTGGTGGCGCTGGTTCATCTTGCGGCCGCAGACCGATACGGGGCCTTCCGAAACGAGCTGTATTTTATCGTCTGCGGACGCCATCCGGCGTTGGGGTACGTCGATCAGCCGCCCCTGGTGCCGCTGCTGGCCGCGATAACGCAGTTCGTGGGAACGCACGTTTGGGCGTTGCGTCTGCCCGCGGTGATTGCCGCCGTTTTACTCATTCCCGTGACGGTCTCACTCGCGCAACTGTTGGGCGCGAGCACGCGCGCAGCGTGGTTGTGCGCGGTCGCGGCCGCCACTTCGCCGCTGCTCGTCGCAATGACGGCCGCGCTGTCGACGTCGACCTTCGAGCCGCTCGACTTTACGCTTATAGCGTACCTCGTTACGCGCGCGATCGTACGCGACGATCCTCGGTCGTTCTGGTGGGCAGGCGTCGTCGCCGGCCTCGCTTTCGAGGCGAAGTACGGCGTCATCATGTGGGCTGTCGGACTCGTAGTTGGTCTCGTGCTTGCCGGTCCGCGTTCGGTGCTGCGTTCGCGCGATCTGTGGATTGGTTTGACTATCGCCGTCGTCATCGCTTTGCCGAACGTCGTATGGCAACTCGTGCACGGTCTTCCGTTCTTGGAACTCGTGCGCGACGACAACGCCGGCAATCTTACCGGAACGCCGGCGGCGTTTATCTTCGACCAAATCTTCTCCGTGAACGTCGTGCTGGCGCCGCTTTGGCTGACGGGAATCATCGCGCCATTTGCAATGAAGCGCCTCTCGACGGCGCGATTTCTCGCGATCGCGTTCGTCGTCACGGCAGCAATCGTTATGACGACGCATGGGAAGAACTACTATCTCGCCGGTGCATATCCGACGATGTTTGCCGCCGGCGCTGCCGCATTTAGCGCGGCTCCTCGCATCGCGATCGCCCTTTGGTCACTCCTGGCGACCGCGAACGCCGTGCTGGCGTTACCGCTGGTCTTACCCGTGATGCCGCCCGAGGGGTTGAAGCGGATGATGGATCGCATGGCGTTCCGGCCGCCGCCGATCGAGCGCGCATGCATCGGGGCACCGATCATGTGTCAGCTTGCCGACGAGTTCGGGTGGCCGGACCTCGCGCAGCGAGTCGAACGCGTTTACGACGCGCTGCCGCCGGACGAGCGCGCGAAAGCTGCGATACTTACGTCCAACTACGGCGAGGCAGCGGCGATCGACGTATTCGGACGAGACCTTCCGCCGGCGCTGAGCGGTAACAATCAGTATTATCTGTGGGGACCGCGCGGCTACGACGGCTCCGCGGCGATTATCGTCAACACCGATGCCGCGAAGTGGTCGAAGCTCTGCGATTCCGCGCGCGCCGTCGCTACGTTCGGCGAGTCACCCTACTCGATGCCGTACGAACGCGGCCGGCAGATCGTGCTATGTACGGGAATGCATCCGTCGCTCGCGGATTTGTGGCCGCGGCTCAAACATTACGGCGTCGAAAATCTCGGTGATGAAACGTTCGAGACGTTACGAGCAGCGCAGGGTCAGGACGGCGAGGTCGTCGGGATGGCGTTCGGGCGTAACGAAGGAGCGAATCTCGAGCGCCGGATGACCGGCGTTGCGCACCGACTGGCTCGCGAGGGCTTGCACGAGCCGCTCTTGGCCGCCCAGATAGTCGTGTTCGGCTTCCAAAAGACCGTCGGTAAAGAAGACGACGAACGAGCCAGGCTCGAGATCGATCGTTTGCGTCTTTTGGTTCGACGGCTTTAGCTCGCGGAAGCCGAGCGGCAGTCCGCGCTGGGTAAACGGGTCCACGACGACGCGCTCTCGTTCGTTCCAACACAGCGGACCGGGATGCCCGGCTGCGACGCAGCTCAACGTGCGGCGTTGCGTATCTACCACCGCGATGCAGGCGGTAGCGAAAATGTCCTTTTCCATTTCTTGTTTGATCAGCACGTCGGCCGCTTCCAGCACCTTCAGCAGGTCGGGCTCCATGAACATGGCGATGCGAAGCGCGTTTCGCAGATTTCCCATGAACGCGGCTGCGTCGACGCCGTGCCCGGAAATGTCGCCGATAGAAATGCCGAAGCGGCCGCCGGGACATTCGAACGCGTCGAACCAATCGCCGCCGACGAGCATCTCGCTCGAAGCCGGTTCGTAAAGCGAGTCGAGCTCGAAGCCCGGCACTATCGGCAGAATTTTCGGCAGCGCCGCAAGCTGAAAACGTGTCGACACGTCCTTTGCCGTCTGGTGAAGCTTTGCCGTGCCGATTGCCGCGCCGCAGCGCTTTCCGAGGTCCTCGGCCAACTCGAGCGCGTCGGCATCGTATTGAAGGTTGCTATAGTCGGTGTACACCAAAGCGATCGCGCCCAAGACCTCTTCTTGCGCGATCAGCGGCACGATGATGAACGAACGGACGCCGGTGTCGAGGATGAACTGAACGTATTGCGAGCTTCCGCCGGCAAATTTGATCGAATCGACGTCGATCTGCGGAACGAGCAGGCTTTTCCCTCTGCGCACGGCCGCCTCGAACCACGCGCGCGGTCCATGAGGATCGTTCATCAGCGCGAGGGTGCGGTGACGCAGCCGTTCCGAACGTTCGGGAACGACGTGTGCCGCTGCGACGACCTGCAACTCGTCGTTGTCGTCGAACAAGTACATCGTTGCGGTATCGGCAACGGTTCGAACCGCCGCTTCGCAAATGCGCCGCAGCGTATCGTCGTAGGGCAGGGCTTCGCCGAAGATCGATCCGACCTCGGCGAAAAAGGCGAGATAACGCCTCTCGAGAGGCGTCTCGTGCGGCCCCGGGGGCGAGTGCATCGCCTAAATCTTCCTAGGGCCGGGCCATTGCGCCTTCGGCCGCCTGTATTGTCTTGAATAAGCGAGCGATGGCCTGATAGGTTTGCCATGCCGGCAGACAGGGCGGCGCCCAGAGCGCGGTAATAACAGATGCATGAGATCGAGTGCATGAAACAAGCGGACGCGATCGTTATCGGCAGCGGTCAAGGCGGAGTTCCGCTGGCCACCGAGCTTGCCAAACGCGGCCGGCACGTCGTGCTTTTCGAGCGTGATGAAATCGGCGGCAGCTGCATCAACTACGGGTGCACGCCCTCGAAGTCGTTTCTAGCGGCGGCTCACAACGCGGGTCGCGCGCGGCAAGCGAAAAATCTTGGTGTGCGCGCCACCGTCGACGTCGACTTCCCGTTCGTCATGAACCGCTTGCGCGACATCCGACAGTCGTTTCGCGAAGAGGTAACGAAACGGCTGATCGACGCCGGCGTCGAGATCGTCCGCAGCGAAGCCGCGTTTACCGGCTCGCGAGTAGTCGGCTTCGGAGACGTCGCAGTAACGGCACCGCTCGTCGTCATCAACACCGGCACGACGGCGACGATTCCGAGACTTCCGGGACTCGCGGAGACGCCGTATATAACCAACACGAGTTTCTTCGCGCAGACCGACCTTCCGCAGCGATTCCTCGTGCTGGGCGGCGGATACATCGGCCTCGAACTCGGACAAGGCATGGCGCGCGTCGGCAGTAAGGTGACGATCTTCCATAACGCCGATCGTGTCCTCAACAACGAGGAACCCGACGTGAGCGCGACATTGCAGGACGCGCTCGACGACGACGGCATCGACGTGCAGCTAAACGCTAACGTTTCGCGCGTGTCGTTCGACGGCAGCGCATTCGCCGTGGAGGTCGAAGGGGGAAAGCGCTTCGAGGGCAACCAGTTTCTCGTCGCAACGGGACGCACGCCGAATACGGCGGCACTCCACTGCGAGCGCTCGAGCGTCGCGTTGGACAAGCGCGGTTTCGTCAAGATCGACGCGCAATTCCGGACGACGTGCGAAGGGGTCTACGCAATCGCCGACGCGGCAGGCCAGCCCGCGTTTACGCACGTGTCGTGGGAAGACCACCGGCGGATGCTCGACATTCTCGACGGCGGTAAGCGCACCCGCGACGATCGCGTCTTAGGCTACGCCGTCTACACCGAGCCGCAGGTCGGCCGCGCGGGACTCACCTACGATCAAGCGATCGCAAAAGGCATACGCGCGCGCAAGGAAGAGATACCGCTGAGCGAGGTCGCCCGTGCGGTCGAATGGGGTCAAGAACGCGGCTTCTACCGGATGGTCGTCGACTCCGACACCGATAAAATCATCGGTGCGACGCTAGTAGGTTACGAAGCTGCAGAGATCGTGCACGTCTTCATCGCCCACATGCAAGCCGGCTCTACGTGGAAGACGCTCGACGAATCGGTGCACGTTCATCCAACGTACTGCGAAGGATTACCCACGCTCGCGCGTTTGTTCGAATCTAAGTAACGTCGATACGCCCCGAGTCGGTAAAGCTGCCGACGAGACGAGCGTCGCTTACGCCGGCTGCGTGCAGGGCGTCGAGCAACTGGCGACCTTGCGCGCATTCGACGGCGATCAGCAGACCGCCCGACGTCTGTGCGTCGCACAACACCGCCGCGAGTCCGGCCGGAAGGTTCGCGTCGAGTTGCGCTCCATGTTGTAATGCGGCTGCGAGATTTTTGCGCGTCCCGCCCGGCATGACGTCGCGTGCCGCCAACTCCAGCGCTTTCGGCAACAGCGGAACCGCGGAACCCTCGATGCGACCGCCTAAACGCCCGCCTAGCATTTCGCGCAAGTGCCCGAGCAAACCAAATCCCGTGACGTCGGTCATTGCGTGAACGTCGAATCGCAACGAAACTTCGCTCGCGGTGCGATTGAGCGCGACCATCGATGCGATCGCCGGAGCGAGCGCCGCTTCGTCGATATCGTCGCTGCGGCGTGCGGTCGTGAGAATTCCCGTCCCTAGCGGTTTGGTTAAAATCAGCGCGTCGCCCGAGCGTCCGGCGTCGTTTCGTTGCACGCGGTCGGGGTGAACGATTCCCGTTACCGATAGACCGTACTTCGGCTCGTCGTCTTTGATCGTGTGACCGCCGATGATCGCGATGCCGGCCGCTGCGGCAACGTCGGCGCCCCCGCGCAAAATCGCTCCGATCACGCTGGGGTCGAGATCTTCGGGAAAGGCGGCTATGGCGAGGGCGCACAGAGGTCGTGCGCCCATCGCGTACACGTCCGATAGCGAATTCGACGCGGCAATGCGTCCGTAGTCGTACGGATCGTCGACGATCGGCGTGAAAAAATCGACGGTCACCACGAGCGCGCGCTCGTCGTCGATTCGATAAACGCCCGCATCGTCGGCGCTCGAGTGGCCGACGAGAACGTTGGGGTCCGTGATCGGGGGCAGCTCGTGCAGAACCTGCGCGAGGACGCTAGCGTCTAACTTAGACGCTCAACCCGCGCACGAACTCAGATGCGTAAGACGCTGGATACCGGCTTTCGTCACAGACCCTGTTTCCTTACCGAAGAACGAGCTGGGCGATCGTTCCGGCGATCAGCCCGCCTGCAAAGATAACGCCGAACGTCATCGCGAGCACCTTGGCCGGAAACGCTTTGCGCACGATGAACAGCGACGGCAAGCTGATCGTCGGAAGCGTAACGATCAACGCTACGGCCGCGCCGACGTTCATTCCGTGTCCGAGCAGCGTTTGCACGATCGGTACTTCGCCGGCCGTGGGAATCACGAACAGCGTTCCGACGAGCGAAACGAGAGCCATTCCACCGAGCCCCGCCGCGTGAATCGTAAAGTCCGGCGGGAACAGCCACGCGCGCAAACCGCCGAGAATGAACACGATAACCGCATAACCGGGTAATACGGCGACCATCTCGTTCCACAGCTCGTGCAGCCATGCAACGAACAACGTGCCCACCGAACGGCCTTCGCGCTCGATCGGCGCGAGCTCCGGTGCCGGTGCGTGGTCGGGAACGTCGTCCGGCGTCATGCGATTGGCGATCGCGACAACGGCAGCAATCAGCAGCACGCCGGCGACGAGTCGAATCGCGCTGAATTGCCAGCCGAGAATGAAACCCATGAAAATCAACGTCGCCGGATTGAGTACGGGATTGCCGAGGAAGAACGCGAGGCTGCTTCCGATGCTTGCGTGTTGTCTGCGGAGGCCGATGACCACCGGCCCAGTGCAGCAGGTTCACATCATCCCGCCGAGCGAGAGCGCTCCGGCTACGGCGGCCGACTTCGCGTTGCGCGCGCCGAGCATACGCAGGAGCCAACGGCGTGGAACGAAGACTTGTACCGTGCTTCCGAGCAGCAGCGCGAGTACGACCGCCATCCAAACCGAGTTGAAATACGCTATGGTATATTGCCACGCCGCGGCGAGTCCGACGGCGGGAGGCGCGATGCCCTTGCCGCTGACGATCGAGGATCCGATCGCGTGCGTCACGGCCGCGACGTGCGCCTTGTTCCAGTACGGAAACCACTTGACGATAAAGAGGCCGACAACGGCCAAGACGATGAACGCCAAGGTGCCGAGGAGCAAGGTTGAATCGGTCGCGCGTTTGCTCTCGATTTGCTGAGAAGCGGACACCGGTACCTCCTTTATTTATGCTACGGAGCGCAGGTTCGGAAACCCGTGATGATATCGACGCGCTGCGGGCGATAAAAGTTGCGCCAGCGGTTGGAGACCATCCGCGCGCGCGTCGACCACGCGCCGCCCCGCAACGAGCGGTGCGTTGCAAACCAGGGCTGCGAGTACTCCTTGTACGGGTCTGGCGAGAAGCCTTGATAGGGCAGAAACGGCGTAGCCGTCCACTCCCAGACGTTGCCGATCATTTGCACGCATCCGAACGGGCTTGCCGACCCTGCGAAGGCATCGACCTCGCAGACGCCGCCGTAGTACGCGTCGAGATTGGCACGCTCCGGCGTCCACGGCGTGTCGCCCCACGGATAGCGCGCGTGCGCCGTGCCCGACGCGGCGGCTTCCCATTCCGCTTCGGTGGGCAGGCGCCGGCCGGCCCATTTACAGTACGCCTCGGCTTCGAACGCGTTGACGTTCACGACCGGCTCGCGCTCGCGCAACGGAACGGAACGATCGAACTGGCGGCGCTCCCACCGCCCGTGATTTTTGCGCCAAAACGCGGGATGCTCGGCGCGCGCTTCGTTGCGCCACGTTAGGCCTTCGGCGCTCCACAACTCGTCGCGCCGGTATCCGCCGGCTTCGACGAACGCGGCAAACTCGGCGTTGGTCACCGTCCGTTTCGCGATGGAAAATGCCTCGAGATCGACTTCGTGCGCCCACTTTTCGTTGTCGAAGACGAAACCGTCGCCGGGTCGCGCGCCGATCGTGTAATGTCCGGCCGGCACGTGGGCGTCGCCTTCGATCCGTTCGGTGCTTGCCGGCGGTTGCGTGTACGCGAATTGCGGCCGCGGATATGCGAGGATGTGGCGCGTATAGATCAGCGCCTCGTCGTGCATGTCCTCGTGGAATAGTGACAGCATGTTGAAGTAGGCGGCGCGTTCGTCGTCGCACGGATGATTGAGCGTGCTGTCGAGCTGGCGCGCCATGAAGTCGATGGTCTTCGCGCGCGTCGGCAGCGGCAGCGACCAGCGCGCGTCATGTGCGACCTTGGCCGAATCGTAGAGTTTATCGGCACCGGCGATCATAGGATTGCGATCGTGCAAGTGACGGAGCGTCCAAAACTCGGCAAAAGAGGCGACGTGCCCGATCTCCCACAAGATGGGATTGATGGTATCGAGCATCGGCACCAGCAGGCGCTCGTCGCTCAAATCGCCTACGAGCGCGAGCGTTCGCGCACGCGCGTCGAGCAGCGCTTCTACGGGTGGGGCCGTTACTTCGGTCGTCATCGCTTCTCCCACGAGTCCCAGCTCTCGGTCCGGCAATTCCGTCACCGCAGAGCGGTATTCCCGCATTTTGAGGTCGCTAGGCTACCGCGCGCGTATCGTCGCGTCCTCGGATCCGGTTTCCGGCGCCGACATGCTGCTCGCCTTGCACGCACGTAAAACCGCGGGCTTCGTTGCACGGTTTCGCAAGCGGTTTCCCGATCGGCCGATCGTCGTCGTGCTTACCGGGACCGACGTTTACGGCGCGCTTCCGCGCAGCCGTCGCGCAATGACGGCGCTCGAAACTGCCGATGCGATCGTAACGCTGCAGCCGCTCGCAATCGAGCGGATTCCGAAACGGCTGCGAAGCAAAGCCGTCGCGGTCTTGCAATCCGCGCAGCGCGTCAGCGTTCGCCGAAAGAAAGCGAAGAGCGCGCCGGTGCGTTTGTGCGTGCTCGGCCATCTGCGGCGCGAGAAAGATCCGTTGCGCGCGGCGTACGCGCTGCGGTATCTCAAAGGATGCAACGTAGAAGTGCTGCAGGCCGGCGGGATGCTGGATCGTCACTATGCTGCGCGCGTAGAGGCACTCGAGTCGCGCGATCCGCGCTATCGCTATCTCGGCGAGGTCTCGCGGTCGCGGTCGCTGCGCTTGCTGGCCGGCTGTGACGCGCTCGTCTTGTCGTCGCGCTCCGAGGGCGGCGCGAACGTTGCGAGCGAGGCCATCGCCAACGGCGTTCCGGTGCTGGCGTCGCGAATCGACGGAAACGCCGGCGTGTTCGGCGCGCGCTATTCGGGCTATTACGCCGTCGGCTCGAGCGAGGCGCTCGCCGAGCTGATCGATCGCTTTATTTGCGATCCCGCCTTTGCGCGAAATCTGCGTCTGCAAGTTCGCGCGCTTCGGCCGGGCGTTATGCTCGAAAACGAACGCAAAAGACTCGCGCGTGCGATCGCCTTAGCGAAACGTAACGCTAACGAATCGCGAGCGTGAAAACGCCGTTGCCGCGCAATCGAAAAACCGTAGCTCGCCGGCTTGCGTTGGTCGCCCCGTAACTTCCACGATCCCGCCGTCGCGTTTGAGTGCGCGAAGTGCCCGATCCGCATTGAAATCGGGAATCATGACGGTCGCCAAGAGGATGGCGATCATCGCGTTGCGAGAATTCCCCTTCGTATGAGGACTTTCCGCTGCCCGCCGCTGCAAATCGGCGCCCTTGCGCTAGCCGTTCTCCTCGGCCACGTTACCGACGCGACGACCGGCCAGCCTCTGACCAACGTCACGATCTCGATCGGATCGCATCGCACGACCACCGACGGGCACGGTGCCTACAAACTCACCGGCTTAACGCCGGGACGTTATACGCTGTCGGCACGTTCCGACGACGTGCCGCAGCAGCAGCGAAACGTCGTCGTGAAACAGCAAAGCGCGCCCACCGTTCTCAATATCGTGCTGTGCAGCACGACGCTGGACTACGGTTGCGGCGGAGCGGGTCCGGGCTGACGTAGAACCCGCGTCCGGCGCATTACGGGGTCGCCGTGGGAACCGGCTCGCCGTAAAGCCCGTCGACGTTTTGCTCGCCGCGGTGCAGATAGTCGATGCCGTCGAACCACGCCGGCCGCGGCGCGCCTTTGAGCCAGTAGTCGAACCATTGGTCCAGACGAACCGTCCAGTTTTTCTGCTGCTCGCGCCAATGTAGGCCGTGCAGCTCGCCGTCGTAGGAGAACATATAAGCCATCTTGCCGAGCCGGCGCATCGCCGTGACGAACTCGATGCCTTGGAACTGCGGAACCGCGCCGTCTTGGTCGTTGTGAACGCTTAAGTAGGGCGTCGTGACGTTCTTGATGCCGAAGAGTCCGGAGTTTTCGACGTACAAGTCCGGCCGGTCCCACGGCGTCGCGCCGATACGCGACTGCGTGCGTTCGTATTGAAACTCGCGCACGATACCGCTTTCGAGACGAATCCCGCCGTACGCGCTGAACATGTCGTCCACCGCCGCGCCGGCTTCGGCCGCACGGAAGCGGCGCGTTTTGGTGATCATGTAGTTGATCTGATACGCCGCCCACGAATGGCCGGAAATGCCGATCCGGTTGGGGTCGACGTAACCGGTCGCTACTGCGGCATCGACGGCCGGCATAATGCAGTTCAGCGCGCTTGCACCGGGGTGTCCGGTGCGATAGCGCACGTCGGGAAGCAGCATCACGTAACCGTTTGAGACGTAGCGGCTCAGGTTGGGCTCCGTTCCCGGTCCCGGCCTGTAGTAGCTGTGGTACATCGGCGTCCACATCTCGTAGAAATAGACGAGCATCGGCGCACGCCGGTTACGTGCCAATCCGTCGGGCACGAGCATGACTGCGCGCATCGGCGTGCCGTCCTTGAGCCGGTACGAAATGATTCGCTCCGAACCCCAGCGATACTGGGATTGCCGCGGATTCGCGTCGCTGACCTCGACCGGATGCGCGAACGAGTCGTCGCTCGTCCAAAGATTGTCGTCGCGGAAGGTTTCGATGGTATAAGCGTACTGCGGCGACCTGCGCGCCGCAACGGGTGCGAACGTGACGTCGTGCAGCGATAGGTTGAGCGGTTCGCGTTCGCCGAAGACGATCGCGTCGCGCTTAAGCAGCGTTACCGGCATTCCGCCTGCCGCGGAAACGCGCGCGTATCCGCTTGCGTACGACCGTTCGTCGATTAGCGAAAGCAGTACCGGCTTTGCGGGGTCGAAGCTGTAGGCGCGCCGATCGCTCTGAACCGGGCTGTAGACCGTGTGCGTCGCTCGACCGGCCCCGTGCGTGAAGTCGACGGCTTTACCGGTCTGCGGGTCGGCCAGCCACACGTCGTAGCGATCGTAAATGAAGACCCCGCGATCGCCCGCGAGCCATCCGCCCATACCGTACGCTTGCGGCGTCTCCGGACGATCGTCGTTCTCCAGATCGAACCGCACGGGCGCGTGCGCCGCGAGGACGACGCGTTTTCCGCTCGCCGTGTCGACCGAGATCCAATGACGGCTGGGCTGATCCCAGTACACCGCGAAGTTGCCGCCGGGCGATAAAGACGGCGAGTGCGCGTGCGTTGCGAGGGGCGTGCACGGGGCGCCGGAAAGTGCGGCCGCGCAGAGGTCGGCGTACGTTTCGCCGATCCACGATTCGGCGCGCAAATACGGCAAGTCGTTCTCGGCCAACGCGACGCGCGGATTCTGGTTCCATTCGACCGCCCGATGCTGTGGCGATCCGAGCTGCGCGAAGCCTTTCGTTTCGACGTCGTAGACCGCCGTATACGTCCGCTTGCGTTCTTGCGCGGCGTCGTGCATTTGCTGCGATTGCAGCGAATCGTCGTTCCAGCTCCACAAGTCGACCGGCATGCGCTCCGGTATCGACGACGGGCGCGGCGTCGGTGCGGCAGCCGTGCCGAAGAAGACGCGCTTTCCGTCGTCGGAGATCGCGACGGTGCCGTTCGAGCTGGGGGCGCTGCCCGCGGGAAGTCCGCTGGCACCGGCATCTACGGCGCGCACTGCAACCGGCTGCGCGCTGCGCAAATCGACGACGTACAACGCGTCGTGGGGAGCGTCCGACGCGTACGATGCGTTATCGCTCAAAAACGCTAGGAGCGAACCATCTTTTGCGATTGCCAGGTTGCGATAACGTCCCTCGCCGCTTGCGACGTCGAGCGTAACGCCGCGCTTTACGTCGTATACGTGAACCCCGTCGTTAGCGCCGTCGAGCGATTGCGTGGCGTAGGCGATGAAGCGATCGCCGGCCGACGCGACGACGGCGGTTGCATGAAGTGCCTCGACGCGCGTGGCTCCCACGAGATCCTCAATCGTCAGCGTGCCGCCGGCGTCCTTGACCTTCAGCGGATTCGGCGAGTTCGATGCTTTTGGCGTCGGCGACGCGTACGCGCGAAGCGCGATGACGGACCCGCCGTCTTGCGGTACGACGATTTTCTCGATTTGCTCGGTCACTACGGCTGGCTGCGCCGAGCGAAGATCGAGAATGCCGGCGCCGCCGTGCGGCATTTGATCGGGCGGCTTGTGCGCGCGCGTCGCCGCGTCGATCGCGGCGGTCGGTGCGGTGTGCGTAAAGACGACGAAGCGTCCGTTGCCGGCGAAGAGGGGATTGCTCGCGCGCGCTTCGCGGCGATCTTGACCGGTCGTTGAATCGCGAACGACGAGTGCCGGATCGCCGTCTTCGGGCTTCAAGACGTACGCGAGATAGCGGCCGTCGTCCGAGAAGACGGGCGTCACTACCGAGTTCCACGAGTCGTACGCGCGATAATCGAGCGGAGTGAGGGCGGCGGCACCGAGCATCAATGCGCCGGCCGCACCGACCAGCAGCTTTTGAACGAAACGATTCATTCTATGGTTTCAACCAGCGGGCGAACCACTCGGCGAGCACGTGCAGCCGTTCGACGCGATGTAACGGAGTCCCGGTGCGATTCAGATCGTGATTCTCGCCCGGCACCTCAACGAAAACCGCAGTCTTTCCTAACTGGCGCAGCGCGGAAAACTCATCCAAAGTTTGATCGATCGGCGTCTCGGTGTCGAGCGTCGAGTGCAGCAGCAGCACCGGCGTCCGCACGCGTTCGACGTAGGTAAACGGGGAATCGACGGCATTGGTGCTATGCGGATCCCACGGCTTTCCCCACGCGTAGTAGCCTCCCAATCCGTTCGGACTTGCCAGAAACCAGGTCATCGACTGCGTCGCGAGATCGCTTGCCGGGCGTTCGGCGACGGCGGATGTGAAGCGGTCGGTATGGCCGATAAGCCACAGAACCGCGTATCCGCCGTAACTTCCGCCCGTCACGCCGATGCGCTCGGGATCGACGCCGGGCCGTTTGGCAACTTCGGCAACGACGGCCATGACGTCGCGCTGCATTGGCGGTCCCCAATGGCCCTCCAACGCGCGTTCGTACGCGTAGCCGTAGCCCGTACTGCCGCGCGCGTTGACGAGCACGACGTTATAGCCCTGGCCGCACCAAAACTGCATCTCGTGAAAGAACGTCTCGCCGGCTTCGGTTTGCGGTCCGCCATGAATCGCAACGATGGTCGGACGGCGGCCCTGCGATTTTGGTCCTGTCGCCGGCATGAACCATGCGGGAACCTCGAACCCCGCTTCGTCGCGCACCGAAAACGGTTGCGGAACTGAAAGCAGGACCGTATCGAGGTACGCGGCGTTGAGCGACGTCAACTGGGCGCTCGTACCGGTGCGGGCGTCGAGCACGTACACATCCGCCGGATGCAGAGCGTCTGCGTAGGCGTAGGCAATGTGCGCGCCGTCCGCGCTCGCGGTACAATCGGATGCTTCGCCCCTGTGCGTCAAATCGGCGAGCGTTCCGCTCGCGACGTCGATTCGTACGAGCCGCGTCACGCCGGGTCCGCTTTCGTTCGTCACGACGGTTTTGCCGTCGGGCGCGACGAGCGGTCCGCAAACCGCGCCGGGCATTTTGAGATCCGCGAGCACCCAATCGCCGAGCAGATGGCGGTTCTTGCCATAGACCGTTACACGCCCGCTTCCATCGAGTGCCGTTCGCACGAGGGCAGGATACTCCGCGCTATCCTTCACACCGCCGGCGAGGAAGTACACGTGCGATCCGTCCGGACTGAAGGCAGGGGCGTTGTTGCCTTCGTCGGGCGATGCGAGGCGCTCGATCGGGCCGCCGGCGGCAGCGATCGTATAGAGGTCGTTTACAAACGCGATCGGCGTCGAACGCCGCAGCGATGTAAAGAGAATGCGTTTGTCGTCGGGAGACCAGCCGATCGGCGTTTCCGACCAACGATCGTCGCGTACGAGCGGTGCAGCTCCGGTACCGTCGGCGTTCATGACCCAAAGGTGCGCGTGCACGTCGTAGGTGTAACCGGCCCCGTTTGCCTCGTAGCGCTCCTCGCCGATGACGCGAATGTCGCTCGTCTTCTCTTGTTGCGTCGGCGTGAAGCCGGCCGCATTGAAGTCGATGCGCGAAGGAGGCTGCGGGTCCACCGAAATCCCAGTAAACGCGATGCGGTGACCGTCGTGCGAAAATAGCGGCGAAACCGAGCCTTGCGATCCGGTGGTAAGCGTCGCAGTTGCGCCGCTCACGATGTCAACCGAGCGTATTTGGGACGTTCCCGAATCCTCGTCGGCAAACGCGATCGTGCGGCCGTCCGGAGACCACGACGGCGACGACGCGTGACCGTCGGTCGTGAGCCGTTTCGGCGCCGAGTTTCCCGCGGTGGACACGACCCAAAGATCGGCGTCGTAGCGGTTCTGCGGTCCGTTCATCCGCGACGCGATAAAGGCGACGCTTCGACCATCCGGCGAGATTTGCGGGCTCGAGACGAGGACGAGTTTATAAAGATCTTCAGCGCTCACCGGAATCTTCGTCGCCGCGGCGGCGTCGCCGTTCGCGTAGTGACAGCATGCAAGCGCCGCAGCGACGGCAAGAAATTTCGATGCGATGGTCATGCCGCATCTATTCAATGCAGCGTCGAATACACCGTCCAGCTACGGCTTAGGCATTCTGCAGTCGCGAACGTCGTGCGGTGAACGCAACGGCCGCAAGAATCACGCTGCCGATCGCGGTCATCCCCATGCCGTTGAGGGCGGTGAAGTCGACGCCTTTCGTCGCGTTCATCGGACCGACGTACCATAGGATTAAATAGACGATTTCGAACAGACGGCTCGTGCCCGACATCGCAGCGCACGCCAGCGCCGTGGTCGGAACGAAAATCGCACCTGCGAGTCCTGCGGCACACGCCAACCAATTACCCGCAATCGCCCGACGCGCTGGCGGATAGACCCCGAAATCTTGCGGAAGATATCCCAGCGTTTTGCGCAGCGGATCGGGATTTTTGACGACGTCGAACCCATCGAGCGCGATCGTGCCCGCGGTGGGGCGCGCGACCGTGGCCAAGCCGGTAGAAGCAGTCACGGGAGCGAGCCCGCGGGCGTTGCAGCTTCCATGAACGCAGCGTCGTACGGGCGTTTCGTGTTTGGCGCGTCGGCGGTGCTGTTCGGCGTCATCGGGCTGATGTGGCACGACGCCGGCACCTGGCAGAACCTGCCGATCTTGAAGCTTCCGGCGATCGTCGCCGACGTTCTGGCGATCGCTCAAATCGCCGGTGGAATCGGGATGCTGCTTCCCCGAACGGTAAGGCCGGCGTCGATCGTTCTTGGCGTCGTTTACGCCATCTTTTGCTTGGCTTGCATCCCCAGCATCTTCGCCCACCCGGCGACGTACGGCTCTTACGTTCTGTTCTTCGAGATATTTGCGCTGGTATGCGGCGCGTTTGCGATCTTCGCGCCGCCGGCCGCACGTATTGGTCTGGGAGTATCCGCCGTTTCGTTCGCGCTCGCGCAGCTATTCTATCTCAAGTTCACGGCGAGCTTGGTGCCGGCGTGGATTCTGCCCAATCAAATGTTTTGGGCAATCCTAACGACCGTTGCCTTCGCGCTCGCGGCGATCGCCATTCTGGCCAACGTTCGGGCGCGTCTTGCGTTGCGGCTGATGACGTTGATGCTCGCGCTTTTCGGCCTGATGGTTTGGGTTCCGGCGGTTATCACGCATCCCGAGCAACACGGCAACTGGTCGGAGTTTGCGTTGAACTTCCTGATTATGGGAGCTGCGGGGATTGTTGCCGAGCTGAAGCAGAAGAGTACGGCGTGACCTTTCATACCGCGTTGACCGAACTGCTCGGCATTCGTATACCGATTCTCAACGCGCCCATGACGCCGCAAGCGGGCGGAACGCTCGCCGCCGCCGTCAGCGACGCGGGTGGATTCGGGATGCTCGGTTTCGACGAAGACGAGGGTGAGGCGTCGATCGCGGCGCAAGCCGCGATGCTCGGCGACCGCTCGTTCGGTATCGGCATGTCGGCGTGGGCACTCGACGCGCGGCCGCATTTGATCGATCTCGCGATCCGGTCGCGGCCGAAGCTGCTGAGCATTTCGTTCGGCGATCCCAAACCGTACGTCGAAACGCTTCACGCTGCCGGCATTCTCGTCGCATCGCAAGTGCAGAGCCGGGCGTGGGCGCAAACCGCGCTCGATGCGGGCGTCGACGTGCTCGTCGCGCAGGGCGGCGAAGCCGGAGGCCACACGGGCAGCGTCGGTACGATGGTATTGATGCAGATCGTGCTCGGGATGACGGACAAGCCGGTTCTCGTCGCGGGCGGAATCGCTACGGGTCGCGGCGTCGCGGCGGTGCTGGCCGCCGGCGGGGCGGGCGCGTGGATCGGTACGCCGTTTCTTTTGGCACGCGAAAGCCGGTCGCCCGACGAAGCTCGCGCGCGCATCGCGGCGAGCAACGAAACGCAAACCATAAAGACGCACGTGTACGACCGGCTGCAGCGCAAGCCGTGGCCCGATGAGTTCGCCGGACGCGCGCTGCGCAATCCGTTCGTCGAACGCTGGGACGGCCGCGAAGACGAGCTGATGCAAACGCCGGCGGCAGTCGACGAGTTTGCAAAGGCTAAAACCGAACGCGATTATACGCGCGCGCACGTCTACGCCGGTGAAGCGGTCGGGTTGATCGATCGCGTCGAAAGTGCCGCCGATATTCTCGGACGTCTCGAGCGTGAAACGCTCGAACGTTTGCGCGCCGTTGCTGCGTCCATCTCACACAAGCCCGGCGGGTAACGTGTGGCGCTTCCCGAACGTTCGAGGACGATGAAATTTTCGACTGCGTTCGTATTGTCCGCAGCGCTGGCGTTTTCGGCAGCGGGCTGTTCCTCACCATCGACGGCGGCGCCGAAGCCGGCTAGCTGCTCGAGCTTCGTGCTCACCGGGCATCCGTCGTACCCGCCGGTGGCGTGGAAATCTGCAAAGACGTTGACCGGAGGCGGAATCGAAGTCGTACGGCGCTTAGCGCGGGCAAGCGGCGTCAAGATGACTGTGTTAGCGCAGCCGACGTGGGGCGACGCGCAGCAAGCGGTACGCGACGGACGCGCCGACGCGATCGTCGGGATCTACAAGACGAAAGAACGCGAGCAGTACTACACCTATCTCGATCCGGCTCTGGCGCCCGATCCGTCCGCCGTCGTCATTCGCGCGGGCAAAACGTTCGTGTACAAAAACTGGAACAGCCTCATCGGCAAACGCGGCGTGGCCGGTGCAGGCGAATCGTACGGCTCAACGTTCGACGCGTTCATGGCTGCGAAGCTGACGACGTATCGCGTGCCGACGCTGGCCGACGTGTTCGCGCAAGTGCTCGCGCAAAAAGCCGGCTACGGTTTGAGCGGGTACTACACCGCGATAACGTCCGCACCGGCGGGAATCGCGTTTGCGAGTCAAGACTTCGTGACCGAAGGCCTGTACCTCGCGTTCGGTAAGCAATCGACGTGCGGCGTCGCGCTCGAGAGCGCGTTTTCATCAGGAATCGCGCGAATGAAATCCGACGGAACGATCGACTCTATTTTCGCGCGCGAGCTCGAGCGTTACGAAAAGACGCATCCGCGTCCGCGGTAGTTCGGCGCGCTAAGGAATTTGTTTGCTCCAGCCGGCCATGACTTTCGGATAAAAACACGTATAGCCGCTGACCCACAGGCGCACGGGCGCGTCGCGACACGGCACGCCGGCGCGTTCCGGCGGGAAGAGCTCCAGCGACGACGCTCCAAAACTGCTCGCGAGCGACACCGCGTTGTTCCATCCGGCGAGATTGCTCTGCCACGCTAACAAGAGATTCGGCGGCGCCGCGGTTTGGAACGCGATCGAACCGCCCTGCTGCTTCATGTACGTATACATGGCGTAGTAAACGGCGGCTTGGCTCGGCGTTTGCGACGGGTTCGGCGACGGCGGCGGTGTAAACTTGCCCATCGTTTCGTTCAGCAGAACGCATCGGCTGCCCGCAACGGAGCGACACTCGCGAATCGCCGTTTTAGTGAACGCAAGGTCAGACTCCGGCGGCGTAGCTTCAATTTTTCGAAACGGATTGAACGAGAAGTCGACCAGCGTCTGATGCCAATACGGAACGAAATCGAGCTCGACCGCGTGCAGAAGACACGCGCGATACTTTGCGTCGGTGTAGCCGGCGGCGATTAACCTCGCCTTCGAGTACGAGTCCTCGGGTTGCACGAACGGTTCGCTGGTCAGCGAGCTGCAGGAGCTCAGTGAAACTTCGTCGATCCGCGCATTGCCGTCGTACGCATGCGCGAGCCGGCTTTCGAACCTCCGCCACGCGCGTTCGTAGGGAATGGACCAAAATCGCCCGACGGTGCGAATCGCAACGGCCGGGCAGGGAGTTGGCGACGCCGCCGGGCGCACCGGTGCGCTTGCGGGAACGGCATTTTGATCGCAGATTTGAATCGGCACTCCGCCGATACTCTTGGCCCATGGCGGTGCGTCGATTCCTGTCCACACGCGCAGGCGCACGCCCAGCGATCGCCCCGGTTTACGGTTATACGCGGCTATCGCACTCAGCGCGGCGTCGACCGTCGTCGTGTCGATCGATTGGCCTCGGTTCGGCTGCATGTGTTCCCACGTATCGTTTACGACGATGCCGGCAATCGACGGCTGGCGCTTACAAACGTAGTAGAGCGTGTTGTACGGGGGCTCGGGCATGTTGACCGCGCTGACTTGACCCAAGTCGATTAATCCGCGAATCGGCGCCTTCATCGCAGTCGTTTGGAGATCCGCGGCGCTCGGCGCGGACGTCGGGGGCGGCGTTTGGCCCGCGCAGACGTCCACGACGCCGGGTGCGTGCTCGGGAATAGGTGCCGGTGAAAGCGATCGGCCGCTACAGGCGACAGCCGCGCACGTCAGCAGAGCGACTGCAAGAAATGTACGCGCCTCGCGAGAGCGTAAGTAACTCACGTGAGCAAAATACGAGCAACGACCGTTGCGGCCCTCGCAATTGCCGTGTTGACCGGTGCGGCGAACGACGCGGTGCGAGGCGACCGCGCGGAGGGATGGCTTCCGCAAAGCCGTTCGCCGGTGATGGCGCGCAACGGAATCGTCACGACGAGTCAACCTCTCGCAGCGCAAGCCGGATTGCAAGCGCTCGTGCAGGGCGGCAACGCAATCGATGCGGCGATCGCCGCCGACGCCGTACTCAACGTGACGGAACCGATGAATGCGGGAATGGGCGGCGATCTGTTTGCGATCGTTTACGTCGCAAAGGAACGCCGGGTGCACGTTCTCGATTCGAGCGGCACTGCGCCCAGCGGCGCGACGCTCGGGCATTACAACGGGTTGGGTTACGCATTCGATCCGAAATCGCCGAGGCCGGGTTCGGGAATGCCCGAAGGCGGAATACTCGACGTTACCGTGCCGGGCGCGGCGTGGGGATGGGACGAGTTACTTCGCCGCTACGGTACGATGAAGCTTTCGCGCGTGCTGGCGCCGGCCGTCGATTACGCGAAGAACGGTTTTCCGTTGTCGGAACGGATCGCGCACGAGTGGGAGCTTCCGGAGGCGCTTCCGCTGCGCGGTTGCTGCACGAAGCTCGATCCGGACTCGGTCGCGACTTGGTACGTGAATGGCAAATCGCCCGTCGAAGGTCAAATCTTTCGAAATCCGCAGCTGGCGGGCACGCTGGCGCTACTCGGTAAGAGCGGCCGCGACGCATTCTATCGCGGCGAGATCGCGCGCGCGATCGTCGCCAAGTCGCACGCGCTCGGCGGAACGATGACCCTCGCCGACTTGGCAACGTACCACGGTAACTGGACCGAACCCGTGCGGACGACGTATCGAGGATACGACGTCATGGAGCTTCCACCGCCGTCGCAGGGTTTTGCCGCGATCGAGGCCCTCAACGTGCTCCAGCAATGCACGTCAAAAGTCAGCGGCGGTCAAACGCTGGCTTCGCTGGGTCCGGCCAATCCGCTATATTGGCATTTGCTGATCGAAGCAAAGAAGCTGGCCTACGCGGATCTCTACGCCTACAATGCCGATCCGGCATACGCGCGTCCGCCGCTCTCACGATTGCTTTCGAACGGCTACGCGGCCTCTCTCTGCGCGAGAATCGATCCGTCGCACGCGTCGTCCAACCCGGCGCCGGCATCGACCGGCGAACGCGGCGACACGATCGTTCTTTCGACCGCGGACCGCTGGGGCAACATGGTATCGCTGGTCAACAGCAACTACGACGGATTCGGATCGGGCGTTACGGTGCCCGGATACGGCTTTATTCTTCACGATCGCGGCGCGCTGTTTACGCTCGATCCGAAAAGTCCCAATGCGATCGCGCCGCACAAGCGGCCGTACAACACGCTGTGCGCGGGCTTCGTCATGCGCGACAATAAGCCGTTTGCGACCATTGGTTTGATGGGCGGCGACATGCAGGCCCAAGGCCACGAGCAGGTGCTCGTCGATCTCATCGACCTCGGAGCGAACGTGCAGCAAGCCGGCGACATAGCGCGCTTTCGTCACGATCAGATCTCCGGCCGGCTCTATCTCGAATCTCAGCTCTACGCGCTCGTCGGGGAACGCTTGCGCGCGATGGGTTACGACGCGCGCACGAGCGACCGCGCGCGCATGGGGGGCTATCAGGCGATCGTCGTGCTTCCCAACGGCGCGTACGCAGCCGGATCGGATTTCGGCAAAGACGGCGAAGCCGCGGCTTGGTGAAATTTGGAGCGAACTGGCCGACCTCCACGACTGCGGTAATTTAAACGATGCGGAGTTTGCTGCAGCGAAGCACAAGCTGCTCGATCGGCCTTGACTGCTTTACGTCTTTTTCACTCCGGGCAGATTGCACACCAGGCACGGCGTCACGTTGACGGTCCCGCTCCAGGCGGCGGTGTTGTTGTTCCCCGAGCTGCGCGCGCCGGGAATCCAGTACTGTTTGTAGTTCTCGGGCGTGCCGGCTTGTGCCGAGTCGGCGTACGCGCTTCCGTTAGGTCCGTCGACCGGTTTGATCCCGAGCTGATCGGCGGTGTTGAACTGCGAGTACGCGCCCGCAGTCCATTGCCAGTGGATTTTCATACCCGGGTTCGGACTCGTGAAATGCGCGGACCAGGTGACCTTTTGGTGTGCCGAGAGTCCGCTGGGCAAGTACACGATCGCACCGTTCATGAACTTCCGCGGCGAAAACGTCGACGGGTAGGTGGAGCTGAAAAAGCCGCCTGAGTACGTCGTGCTGGCTTGCGTTGCCGAAGTCGAAACGTTGACGACGGCGTCGGGACCGTTGTAGGTTTGCCCGTCGAGCAGAATCTTGGAGTTTATGACCTGAAACGTACCGCTGTTTACGCCTTTTAGGAAAAAGCTGCCGGAGAACCAGAGGTAACTTCCCGGCGGAATAGTCTTTCCGTCAAAGTGCACGGTGATGCTTGCATCGCACTTCGACGGCTTGAGATTTGGGGAAACCGTAATGCTGGGCGATTGTGCGAGCTGATTTTGAGTTGGAACGACGGCCTG
>DASRSM010000159.1:0-5345 GCA_035656415.1 Vulcanimicrobiaceae bacterium
TTCGCTATGTGCCGTCGGTATCGGAATTCGCGTACCCTTGCAAACTACCAACGAGGCCACGGAGCGCATCCGGCGCGCCGATAAAGTCTTTACGCTCGTCGCCGATCCGGTATCGGAACTATGGCTGACGAACCTCAACGCGACTACCGAATCGCTCAGCGCTCTCTATCGTGCCGGCGTCGAGCGGAGCGAAACCTATGCCGAGATGGTGCGCGTTATCCTCGACGCGGTGCGCGACGGGTTGCGTGTGTGCGTCGTGTCGTACGGCCACCCCGGCGTTGCCGCCTATCCGTTGCACGAATCCGTCCGTCAAGCGCGCGCCGAAGGTTTTGACGCCGAAATGC
Organism: Vulcanimicrobiaceae bacterium; assembly: GCA_035656415.1. Taxonomy (GTDB): domain Bacteria; phylum Vulcanimicrobiota; class Vulcanimicrobiia; order Vulcanimicrobiales; family Vulcanimicrobiaceae; genus JAFAHZ01. The sequence goes on from DASRSM010000159.1 coordinate 345, forward strand.
TCGCTGCGGTTTCGTCGGAAGACTGCCTCTTCGCCGATTTGGGCGTCGATCCGATTCACGGCGGATGCCGCAGCTACGAAGCCACCGATTTTTTGGTGTTCGCGCGCGGAGCCGATCCGGCGAGCAATCTCGTGCTGTGGCAGATCGGGGCCATTGCCGAGCTCTCGTACCGGATGCAGCGCGGAGCGTGGAACCGGCACGGTTTGGCGGTGTTGACCGAAGCGCTGATGCAAACGTATCCCGCGGATCACGAAGTCGTCGTGTACGAGGCGGCGTGTTTCGCGGCGTGCGCGCCGAAAATTCTGCGCGTGCCGCTGCGCGATCTGCCTAGCGCCGACGTTACGCCGCTGAGCACGCTCTACGTTCCTCCGTGCGAGCGCGCGCCCGTCGACGAAAGCATGCTGCAGCGTTTGGGAATGCACGCATGAGCAAGGTGCTGCGGATCGCGGTGGTGGTCGTCGTGGGCGCCTGGATGCTTTGGACGCTGGTGCCGCACGTTGAGTGTGTGTGGAGCGCGTGTCCGTCGATCGGTCTCACGCTCAATTACGACGGCGTCGTCGCCGGCGTCGACGACGGTTCGCCCGCAGCCAAAGCCTCGATCCAGCCCGGCGATCGCGTTGCGTTTCCGATTCCGCGCGACCTCTACCGCGAGCCGCCGCCGCCGGCTACGACGTTCGGCCTCGCGCGCAACGGTGTCACCCGGACGGTAACGCTGGTGCCGCAGCCGCAGCGGTTCGAGCTCGACGAGCGGCTTCGACTGCTCGCGCTCAGCGCGTCGTATCTGCTGTTTTTGGTCGTCGGGTCGGCGGTGCTCCTGTTGCGCCCGAGCGCGATGACGTGGATGTTCTATTTGTTTTGCGTCGTGCGCCGCTTCGGCGATCTCGGACTGTATTTGCCGGGACCGAGCGACTGGTATTGGGCGAACTACTTCGTGCTGTTAACCACCGGCGGCGCGGGTTGCCCACTGGTTGCGATGTTTGCGCTGCGCTTTCCCCACGACCGAATGGACGGCTGGCGCAAACCGGTCAACGCCGTCGCAGCCGCGTTGGCCGTCGCGCTGCCGGTCACGTGGTTTTCGCTCTTTTGGCGCTTGATCGGCCTGGGTTTGCCGGTAGGGAACGCCGTCGAACGCCTCGCCTTCTTTACGTCGATCTTGTATCTCGGGGCTGCGGCGATTTTTCTCGTCACGCTCGCGCGCAGCCACGGCGACGAACGCCAGCGGATTCGCTGGATCCTCGTGTTTCCGATTACGATCGTCATGCGCGCGATCGCCATCGACTTGCCGCACGCGTTGCCGGAATGGTACTCGGGCTTGCTGACGGCGTTGGGGGCGCTGGTTCCGCTGACGGTCGCCTACGCAATCGTGCGGCAACGGGTCTTCGATATCGAGTTTGCGATCAGCCGCGCGGTGATCTACGGCGTGATAACGTCGATCGTCGCCGGGACGTTTTTGCTGCTGGATTGGTTGATATCGGCGCAGTTTAGCCAGTCGCGCTTGACGCTTACCGCCGAAATCGTCGTCGCGCTCGCGCTCGGATCGTGGTTGAACATGCTGCACAAGAACGTCGATCGCTTCGTCGACGGTACGTTCTTCCGTCAGCGTCATCGGTCCGAAAAGCGCTTGTCGCGTGCCGCGGCGGCCGTGCTGCGCGCCGAAACGCACGATGCGGTCGATCGGTTTTTGGTGCACGAGCCGGTCGAGGCGCTTGGGTTGATCTCGGCGGCGCTGTTTCATCGCGACGGCGAAGAACCGTGCTTCGTGCGCGAACAGGCCGTCGGCTGGAGCGACGGCGACGTGTCCGAGCTCACCGGCGACGACCCGCTCGTGCTGCATCTCTTGGCCGGAGGTGAGCCGGTGCGTTTGGCCGACGTCGCGTGGTCCTCGGATCGACTGCCGCCCGTCAAGCACGCGGTGCTCGCAACGCCGGTGATGCTGCGCGACGAGCTGGTGACGATCGTGCTGTACGGTCCGCATCGCTCCGGCGCCGACATCGATCCCGACGAGGTGCGCAGTCTCGTGCGCCTCACGCAAAGTGCCGGCGCGTCGTACGATCACATCGACGCGCGAACGCTGCGTGAGGAGTTGGCGACGCTGCTGCAGCAGTGCGAAATGAAAGACCGCGAACTCGCCGCGCTGCGAACGAAAACCGGCTCGATCGACGCGAAGACTACGGAGGGTCTTGTACCGGGAGCGTCGTGATGAAGCCCGACGTGCCGCCGCCCGGATTGTACACGCCGATGACGTCGCGATCGTCGACCGAGTTCGCCGTGACTTTGCCGATGACGATCGGTGGCCAGAACGTCCAGTTGCGAACCTGGATATAGAAGCCGTATACGGCCTTGTCGCGCGGCTTCGTGTAATCGCCGACGAGATTGTAGTTGCCCCGGCCGCCCGCACCGGTGATGCCCTCGAAGTGCGTGAGCGCGGCCTTCGGATAGTCGTACGTCAAGAAATGATTGCCGGTAAGATCGCGTACGTAGGCATGCCGGCCTTTCTTGTTCGCATAGCCGCCGGCAACGGCCAGCGTTTTTCCGTCGATCCAAATGCCGTATGCGGTGGTGCTGACGGCGTTCGAGACGTCGATCGTCGCGAACGTTTTCGTGACGTTGTCGTAGACGAACGCGTGCCCCGCGATCGTGGGCGCTTTCGCGCCTGCATCGTAGTTGCCGACGACCAGATAGTGATCCGGGCCGCTCGGATAGACGCTGTGCGCGATGGTGAAGTTGCACGCCTGCGGTGCGCACAGATTCGCCGGCGCGACGATGCGCGTGTATTTGTTCGTGACGGAATTGTAGGCGAAGCCGTCGTCGCCTTTCTGCGCAGCGTTCTTGTAGCTGCCGACGACGAGGTAACCGCCTTTGATGCGTTTGGGACCGTAAGCGGCGGTGGCTGCGGCGCCCGGATAGTTGAGTTGTATCCACGTCTGCGTCTTGCGGTTGTAGAGTCCGCCGGCGGTAACGCCTTGCGCGAACGTGACCGTTGCCGAGATGTATCGATCGCGGATTCCGGTCGGCTCGGTCGACGTATTGTTCGGGAAAACGTTGTCGGGCGCGTTGAACGGCGTAACCGATAAGCTTTTCGGACCAAGGCCAGCGGCGGAGGACGTCTGCGGCGCGTTCGGCGTGATCGCGGAAGAAGACGAGCAGCCGGCGAGCAGAACGGCAAACGCGGCAGCCAAAGCAATACTACGCATGATGAACGTTTTGGTTCGACCCCGTCGAATCGTTCCCCCACAGTGCGCCGTTTAGTCGTGGCGATTCTGGCAATTCTGCTGAGCAGCGCCGGCGTCGCTCGTGCCGCGCAGCGTTCGCCGTGGGCCGTTTGCGATCGAGAACGACGCGCAGGTCGACGCGACGGTATCGATCGGATTCGCCGCGTTTCCGTTCGTGACGTCGGCGCCGCGCGCGGTGTCGTGGGGTCAGGTGATCGCCATCGCCGATCGCGCGCTGTACATGGCCAAAGAAGCCGGACGCAACGCGTGCGTCGGATTGGTTGCGACGTCTACGCTCGACGTCGAACGACTGTGTGAGGAGTTAGGAAAATCGATTGATGATGCGATTCGGGGCGGCGACGTCGACGCCGTCCGCCCCGTTCGCGTTCTATCGTAGCCGCAGCTGCAGTAGTTGTTCCTGGGTTCGTCCCGAAACCGGATCGGTTGCGACGATCCGAACCTTGATCGATTGCTGACCCGGATTGGGCGTAATCGTCACGTTGAGGCTGAAGTTCCCGGCTTGACCCGCGGTCGTGTTGCGGCTGGTCATGCCTTGCGCGGCCGGCGGCACGCCGACCGTTACCGCGATGCGACCGTTGGGCACCGTGTTGCCTTGCACCGTGAACGTCGTGCCGACGGCGTTGCCCGACGGCTGATTAATCGTCAGGTGCATCTGCGGCGCTTGATTGCGTACCGTGAACGACCAGCCCTTATCGAAGGCCGTTCCGCCGGTTCCGCGTCCGGTGACGCGCACCGTGTGCGATCCGAAATCGAGCGGCGCCGGCGGTTTGTAGGAGAAGCCGCTCGCTGAGACGCCGCTTTGATTGGTGCGATTGGCGCCGTCGAGGAACACGCGCAGGCTCGACGCGTCGACGTTGCGATTGAACGTGGCGCTAATCGTTGCGAAGCGGTTGGTAATGGTGGTTCCCGCGCCGGGCTGTACGTTGGCGAAATTGATCGGTGCCGGCGCCTGGCCGTTCACGTTGAAGGTCCACGCGCGGTCGAAGCTCGCGCCGTCGACGGCTAAACCCGTCACGCGAACGCGATACGCTCCGGGGGCCAGCGGTGCAGGCGGCGTGTACGAGAATCCGTTGGCGCGAACGCCCGCGCGATAGGTGATGTCGTTGCCGTTGAGATAGACGCGCACCGATGCGGGCCGCGCCGCGCGCGTAAACTGCGCTCCAATCGTCGCGAACTGATTGTTGACGTAGACGTTGGGTCCCGGCTGCTGCGAGTACAGGTTAACGTAGGCCTGCGGCGGAGGCGGCGCCGGCGCCGGATTGTACGGCGGCGGCTGGTACGGCGGAGCGCCGCCGTGCGCCATCGTGATCGCGACGACGCGCGTGCTGTTGTTGTAATCGACGTTGGCGCCGAGCGACTGCGCGATGAAGCGCAGCGGCACGTAGGTGGTGGCGCCGACGATAAACGGTGCGACGTCGAGCTGCGTCGGCCGGCCGTCGATGTTGGCCGAGTTCGAACCGATGACGAGCGCGACGGTCGTGCGTCCGCGCGTCGCGTTGATGTTCCCCGACGAATACACCACGGTCGCGCCCATGCGCTCGAAGATGCTGCGCATCGGAACGAAAACGCGGCCCGTTCGTTCGATCGGGCCGGGATTGGTGTAGAGCGGATGTCCGCCGACGAGGATCGTAAGGGCTTGCGCGAGGAGTATAGCTGCAAACATTGTGGCGCCTCCAAGACGGCAAGGGCTTGCGAGGCGTTTCGGCGCTTTTTGGAGGTGTTCATGCCGAAGTATCTCGTCGAGGCCACCTACGCCGGCGAGGGGGCC
>DASRSM010000160.1:0-26761 GCA_035656415.1 Vulcanimicrobiaceae bacterium
TAACCGCGCGAGCGCCCGGGTACGCCTATGCAACCGCCGATGGTACGGTGTTAAAAGACCAAACGGTTGCGATCGGCTACGTGCGGCTCGTTCCGTCGGTGCGTCCGGCCGGTCAGCCGACCTTGCCCCCGCCGCCGACCCCTTCGCCCGCGCCGTCGCCCACTCCGAGCGCCGCGGCCAGCGCATCGCCGGCTGTATCGGGAAGTCCGGTAAGTCCGTCGCCAAGTCCGACGGCCACCCCGTCGGGCAGCCCCTCACCCTAAGTCAACCGCAAAGCGGCCAGATCGAGATCGTACTCGATCGACCGGAAGATGTCGTCGGGAATCTCGCCGGCGGCCCGCATCGACGTGATCGCGCGGCGCTCGGCGCCAAGCGCTTCCTTTTGTAGTTGGCGATCGAGGTCGCTCGCTCGCAACTCGTCGCTATCGCCGGGAGCGGAGCGGCCGCGCAGAAGGTCGATGCGCTGCTGGTATTCTTCCATCAAACGCCCGGTGACCTCGGTATCGAGCGCACCGTCGTGGGCGTGCTCGTACTGCCGTAGGCGTTCCAGTCCGGCCTCCAGCGCCCGCACCCGCAGATTCGCTTCGCGTTTGGCACCCTTGCTCGTCTCGGTCACACCCAGCCACTCGATGATCGGCTTCAGGGTGAGACCCTGGAAGACCAACGTCACGAAGACGACGCAACACGTGAAGAAAATCGTCACGCCGCGTTGCGGAAACGACGCGGTGCCCAAGCGGTACGGCAGCGCCAGGGCCGCGGCCAGCGAGACGATGCCGCGCATGCCCGACCAGCCGATGACGAAGACCGCACGGAGCGGCGGGGTAGGATCGACCTTCCGCAGCCACGGGAAAAGCAGACGCGGCAAGTAGCTCGCCGGGAAGACCCACAGCAGCCGTACCACGATCACGAGCAATGCCAACGCCAAGCCGTAAAGAATGTAGTCGCGCACGTGCGGCTGCAGGTCTTCGAGAATTCGCGGCAGCTCCAAGCCGATCAACAAGAACGCGAAGGCGTTGAGAACGAACGTCAACACGCGCCACACGGACGAGCCGAGCAGCCGCGTTTCTGAATCGATAAAGTAACTGGAACGACGGCTCGAAATCAGTCCCGCGCACACTGCCGCCAGCACCCCGGACACGTGCACGGCTTCGGCGGGAACGTACGAGACGAACGGCGCGAGCAGAAATAAAACGCTGGCCACAGTCGGATCGTTGATGCCCTTGCCGACGAGATATCGCGCGACGCCCTCGACCCCAAACGCGGTCACGACGCCGATCGCAACGCCGCCGATCGCGACTAGCACGAACGAGAGGCTGGCCCGCGTCAGCGAAAACGCCCCGGTGATCGCCGCTGCCAGAGCGAAGCGATAAATCACGAGGGCGGTAGCGTCGTTGAACAAGCACTCGCCGGTGATGATGGCCGCGATGCGGCGGGGAATAGCAATTTCTCCGAAGATCGCTTCAGCTGCGACGGCGTCGGGCGGCGAGACGATCGCGCCGAGCGTGAACGCGAGCGGCCATCCGAATCCCGGAACGAGATAGTGAACGAACGCGGCCACCGCAACCGTCGTAAAAATCACTAATCCGATCGCGAGCATGCCGATCGGACGAATGTTCTTGCGCAGCTCGAGGGCGTCGGTGCTCCACGCTGCGCTATACAGCAGCGGCGGCAGGATCAACAGCAAGATGAGGTCGGGCTCGACGTGCGGCCGCGGCAGATGGCGCGTAAACGCCAGTGCGATGCCGCCGACGACGAACGCGATCGGATAGGGAACGCGCAAACGCCGCGCGGCCAGCGTGAGGATCACGACGGCCACGAGGAACGTTATCAGGACGAGGGCTTGGGTCACGGAGAGCCGTCTTCGTCGCCGATGGAAACACCGGCGGCGCGCAAGTCGATCGCATACCCCGCTACCACGAGATACGCGCGCTCCGCCGACCGCGCCAGCCGCTGCGCCACGCGTCCGAGGCCGTCGCGAAAGAGGCGCGCCGCGGCATTGGACGGTGGGACGTCCCATCCGATCTGTTCGCAGACGACGACAATCCGAGCCGGCGACGACAGCATCGCGTCGACCAGTTCCGCAGCCTCGCGATCGATGCGCTGTTCCAGGACCGCGTAGTCGATCTCGAGCAGCTCGATGCGCGCGCGAATGCGCGCCCACATGTACGTGCCGAGCGCGTCGACGAGCAGACACTGCGAGGGCTGCGCGCCCGAAAAGAGTGCGAGCTGCGCGTCGTGCGTCATGGGTGCCATTTCTACGGTCGTCCATTGCGCCGGCCGGTGACGGAGGTGGCGCGCGAGGCGGGCGTTCCACTCCGAGTCCTCGGCATCGGTCGCGGCGGTCGCCACATAGGTCACCTCGAGGCCGCACTCGCGTGCGAGGCGCACGCCGAAGGCGCTCTTCCCCGATCGCGCGGGCCCGGAAACGAAGATCACTGCCATGATCGGCGAACCTTCGGACCGTGGTCGGCGACATCCTCAGCGTCGTGGCGGGAATCTGCGTCATCGTCCTGGTGCTCGGCGACGTGTTCCAGTCCGTCGTCGTTCCTCGCGCGGTCGGACGCCGCTGGCGCTTGAGCCTCCTTTTGTGGCGCGCGTTCTGGCAACGCTGGCCGATGCTGGCTTGGAAGCTGTACCCCGCCGACGACGACAAGCGCGAAGATTTCCTCGCCACCTATGCGCCGTTCATGCTCGTTTTTTTGCTGTTGGTATGGGCGGCCGGCATCGTCTTCGGATACGGCTTGATCTTCTGGGGATTGCGCGGAGGGCTATCGCCCAACGTGCACTCGCTCGGCCAAGCGCTGTATTTCTCGGGAACGTCCACACTGACGATCGGTTACGGCGACATCGTCGGCAAGAGCGCGGGTACGCGCTTCTTTTCCGTCCTCGCCGCCGTCTCGGGGTTCTCGACGTTTTCCATCGTCACCGCGTATTTGTTCCTTATCTTCCAATCGTTCCAGTCGCGCGAAGCTTTCGTCGTAACGCTCGGCGCGCGCGCCGGCACGCCGCCGAGCGGCGTGAACGTATTGTGCATCGCCGGGTATTCCGATACGCGCGACGACTTTTCGCGACTGATGATCGACGCGCAGCGCTGGGTCGCGCAGTTGATGGAAACGCATCTCGCGTACCCAGTGTTGGCATTTTTTCGCTCGAGTCACGATTACGAATCGTGGGTGGGCACGTTGGGGACGCTCCTCGACGCAGCGACGCTGTTGATGACGACCGTCGACGGCGAGCACCACGGACAATCGCGTCTCTTCTTTAATCTCGGCCGGCACGCGACGAGCGATTTAGCGCGGTACTTCCGGCTAGACAACGATTCGCACGAGTCCGGTATCGAGCGTCCGGAGTTCGAGCGCGCGTGCGACCGGCTCGAATCCGCCGGGTACGCGTTGCGCGAGCGTGAAGATGCGTGGAAACGCTTCGCCGAGTTGCGTTCGACGTATGCAGGACATCTCAACGGCATGGCGGCATTCTTCGAGATTCCGCCGCTGCAATGGGTCGGCGACCGCGGAACGATAAAGAAAGCACATTGATGGTTTTGGCGAGTATGTCGCTGGCCGCAGCTTTGGCGCTTGCACGGTCGATGCTGTCGCAGGCGCAGAGCGGTCAGTTCGATCGCAGCGAGTTGTCGTCGACGATGAGCACCGAGCTTACGCAAGCTCAGGCGGCGCAAATGGCGGGCCGGGTAGGTTCGCTCGGTAAGCCGTTATCGTTCACGCTGGAGGGCAAGCAAACCAAAGGCGCTTTCACCAAATATACGTATCGCGTCGCGTTCGCCGAGGCCACCGTGGACGAGCAGATCGTTCTCGACGGATCCGCTAAAGTAGCGGGTCTATGGTTCACACCTTCGCCGGTCGTCGCAGCCACGGGAGATGCGTCCGCGCTCGCGCTCGCAAAAACGCTTCTTCGCCAGGCACAGGCGGGAAAGCTCGACCGCACGCTCTTGACCGCCGGCCTCAATAGTCAGTTCGATACGGCAACCGTGAAGGAAATGGCGGGCCAGCTGGCCCCGCTCGGTACGCCGTCCTCGTTTTCGTTACAAACGCGTCAAGTCAAGAGCGACGGAACGACGTATCTTTATCGCGTAATTTTTACCAGCGACGCTTACCTCGAAGAGCTCGTGCTCGACAAGCACGGCAAGGTCGAGGGTCTGTGGTTTAAGCCCACGCAGTAACGGCGAACTCAGAAACCGTGCGCGGCGTCGGCGCCGTGAAGAAACTTCTTGGCGTCGTCGATCGGCAGCGCGAAGCCGATGCCGTGTTCTTCGTCGAAACGCGACTCCGCGACGCCGACGACCTCGCCGGTGCCGGCGATAAAAACCGGTGCGCCGCTTTCGCCGGGAACGATCGAGAGCGTCACCTCCAGCGCGTCGGGTCGAATCGACGACAGGCGCCCGTCGAACGTCGACGACGTCAAGCCGAGACCTTCGTCGTCGAACTCGTCGGGAATCGGATAGCCGATCAATCCGACCTGACGGCCCAGGTCGTCGCGCAAGTGTGCCGACGAACCGAGCGCGAGCACCGGCAGATTCTTTTGCGGCGTTCGTAAGAGCGCGACGTCGAGGTTTGCATCGGCGGCAACGACGTGCGCCGGTACGCGCCGCTTATCGTCGATCGTAATCGACAGATCCCATGCGTCGTCGATCGCGTGTTGAACCGTCAATACGTCGCTTCCCCACGTCCCCGACGCGACGACGAATCCGGTCGCGTACGCCTCGTCGTACTTGTCTTTGCGGTGTTCCGGCGGAATCTTCATCTTCAGCAGCACGACCGACGGGCGAACGCGATGCGCCGAAGCGACGAACGCGTCGTCGGAATTGCGGGTGCACGCGACGAGAGCCACGAGAACGGCGAACGCGCAGATCGACCGCATCTATCGCAAAGCGTTCGCGATGACTGCCCGCAGCTCCGCGAGGCCGCCGCCCGTACGTGCGCTGACGCAGAGTGCTCCCGGTTCTTGGGGCCCACTGGATTCGACCAAATCGCACTTGTTGAAAACGACGATCCGCGGCGTTCGATCGAGCTCGAGTTCGTGCAACAGGCTTCCGACCGCAACGCGCTGGCGCGGCCAATCGGCGTTTGCAGCGTCGAGAACTTCGACCAAAAGGTCGGCTTCGCGCAGCTCTTCGAGGGTCGCGCGGAATGCGTTGACGAGATCCTTGGGAAGGTCCGTGATGAAGCCGACCGTATCGGCAAGACGCACGTATTCGTTCGAGGCGAGATAGACGCGGCGAATCGTCGGGTCGAGAGTGGCAAACGGCTGATCGGCGACGAACGCGTCGCTTTTCGCGAGCGCGTTGAGCAGCGACGACTTTCCGACGTTGGTATATCCGACCAGCGCGACCAGCGGTTCGCGGCGGGGTGCTCCCCGACGCGTTTCGCGCTGCCGCCGCACGTCGTCGAGCTGACGGCGCAACACCGAAATGCGCGAGCCGATTCGCCGGCGATCGACCTCGAGTTTCGTTTCGCCCGGACCGCGCGTTCCGATGCCGCCGCCCAGCCGCGAAAGATCGGCGCCGACGCCGATGAGGTTCGATTGACGGTATCGCAGCTGCGCGAGCTCGACTTGCAGCTTACCGTCGCGGCTGCGCGCGTGCCGCGCGAAGACGTCGAGAATGAGCATCGTCCGGTCGACGATCGGCAACGGAACGATCCGCTCGAGGTTCTTCCGCTGGCGCGGACGCAGGTCGTTGAGAACCAGCAGCAACCCGGCGTGCAGCTCGCGGGCGCGCTCGGCGATCTCGCGCGCTTTGCCGCTGCCGACGAGCGTAGCGGGATCCACGGCGTCGCGACGCTGCACGATGCGATCGACGATACGCGCGCCGGCCGCTTCGGCGAGCGCTTCGAACTCGAGCAGCTCGGGCTCGAGCGGACGGCGCGCGTCGCCGGTGTCGACCGCAACGACGATCGCCGTCTGCGCTACGTCCGCCGCCTTGCGCGCATCCGCGTGCTTCGGCGGCACTAGGACTTCCTGTCCGTCGCCAGCGGGGTCAGTCGTTCGACGAGCCAACGGAGTCCCTCGTTATAGTTCGGGCCGGGGCGTTCGAGCATTGCGGCAGGATCGACGGTAAAGACGCGGCCTCGTTGCACCGCGTTCAAGCTGCGCCACGGCTCGGTCTTCAGCACTGCGCCGAGATGGACGGATGGATCCGTGACGATGACGTCGGGCTGATGACGCAACAGCGCTTCGGCGCTGTACTGCCCGTACGCGGCGTTGAGATCGTCGGCCGCGTTCCGTCCTCCTGCTATGGAAATCAGCGTTGCGATGTACGATGTTTTTCCGGCAGTCCAAATCGGCCCCGTGCCCAGGACGACGAACACCGAAGGCCTGCGTTTGAACGCGTGAGTGCGCGCCCGCAATTCGGCGGTTTCGTCTTCCAGACGTTTGATGAGCCGTTGGGCCTCCCGCTCGTGTCCGCTCAACGTACCGGCGGCCTCGAGATTTGCGAAGATGTCGCCGTAGGTGTCGTCGGAAAGCAGCACGACCTTGATGCCGGCGCGCTGGAGCGGCTCGACCAGACGAGCTTGAGCGGGGATTCCGGCGACGACGCTGGGATGCAGCGCCACGATCTTCTCCGCATCGACGCTCGAGAAATCCGCTACGATCGGCAAGCTTTTCGCGCCGGGAACGTCGCTATAGACCGACACGCCCACGACTTGCGGACCGGCTCCAATAGCAAAGAAATCTTCGACCAGCGAGGGCATCAACGCGACGATGCGCGGATGCGGTGCCGGCATGGCGGCGACGAGCGCGAAGAGCGCCGCCAGCAGCACGTTTCTCAAATATCGAGTTCCATCGGGTCTCCGAGCGGTGCCATAGCGCCCGGTTCGTATCCTTCCAGGCGCGGACTAAACGTGTAGCCCTCTTTCCATGCCCAAAGCGTTATAAAAGGCGCGTCGGCGACCAACTCCCGCTCGATGTTTCCAAGCATGCGCCTGCGCTCGGCCTCATCGTACGTCAAGGTGTAGCGGTATAGCGTTACGTCGAGGTCGTGATTGCAGTAGCGCGCGACGTTTTGGCCCCGCGGCGGAGTCCGCGAACACGCGAACAGATTCTCGAGCGATCCGTTGGGATCGCTTTGCAAGGCGAAGCTCGTCACGTTCCACTCGCCGCGCGTTACGACGCCGTGCTGGCCCCACGACGCGAAGAGTAGCGAAGCCGGGTAGTGGCGCACTTGCAGCGCGATGCCGACGCTTCGCAGTTGACCCCGCAGCATCGTTCCGAGAAAATCCGTCTCGCTGCTGTTGCCCATCGCGAGCGCCAGCATGAGTTTGCGTCCGTTTTTTCTCCGAACGCCGTCGGGCGACATCTGCCAGCCGGCCGCGTCGAGCAAGCGACGCGCGTGCGCCGGATCGAACGGCGTCACGGGGAGATCGGTCGGTGCAACCGCGACGGACGGTGCGATGGGGCCGTCCTGAAACACGCCGTTGCCGTTAATGGCTTCACCGATGATGCGCGACCGGTCGATCGCGTACCGAGCAGCCTCGCGCACGCGACGGTCGTTTTCCGGCGGTTTCTCGACGTTGAAGAATAGCGCGCTCCAAAAGCTCGACGGACCGACGATGGTACGAAGCGGACGAATCCCTTGGACGCGCGCGACGTACTGCGGCGGCAATGCCGGCCAGAGATCGACCTCACCCGTTTGCAGCGCCTCGAACAACGCGTCGCGGGTTGGATAGATTCGGAACGTTACGCGGTCGAGTTTCGGCTTGCCGCGAAAGTAATAGGGGTTCGCTTCGAGTTCGATGGCCTCGTCACGCTTGAAAGACGTGACGCGAAATGGGCCGATCCCAATGGGTTTGAGGTTGTAGGCGGCGTGATTGATATTCGGCTCGTGCTCGAGCAGATGCTTGGGCAGGATGCACGGTGAGGCTAAGCCAGTTCCGAAAAACGCGGGCTCGAAGAGCGCGTACGGCTGCTTGAGGTGATACACGACCGTGTACGCGTCGGGCTCCGAGACTCGGTCGATGAGATCCCAGCCTTCACGCGTTAGCTCGTCGTTTTGCGGATCGAGCACGACGTGCGTCGAGAATACGACGTCGTCGGCGGTAAACGGTGCGCCGTCGGACCAGCGAACGCCGCGGCGCAAGTGAAAGACGATCGTTCGCCCGTCGGGGCTGATACCGCCGTTCTGTTGCGTCGGAAACTCCGTCGCGAGTTCGGGCTGCGGACGGCCTTGCGCGTCGTAACGGAACAAATACGCCATCGTCAGCAAGCCGATGAGGTGAACGGTCGTTCCGTTGAATAGATGCGGATTCAGCGTCGGAATTCCGCCGGCGCCGTCGGCGAAACGTAGCCAGTGCGTCTTTGGCGCGACCTCGCGCTGCGGTTGCGAACACGCCGCGGCGACGAGCAGCAGGGACGCGGCGATGGCGGCGAACGCGCGTTTCATGGGACGCCAGCCTTTCGCGCAGAGGAAGCTCCGGCTCCCGCTGCCAAGGCTAACCTCCTAAGGTTTGCGCGCGGGAAGCCGGTTCGATGCCGGCACGGTCGCGCCACTGTAAGCGGGGAGCCGCCCGAAGCCACGGTCCATTGAGATTGGAAGGCGAGGGCACCGACGGCGATAGTACCCGCGAGTCAGGATACCGCTGCAAGCCGTTCATAATCCGCCTCGCGTCAAGGAAAGGATTGCGATGCTTGCATTCGTCTTTGCGACGGCCGTCGCCGTCGTCTCACCAACTCCTTCACCAACACCGTCGCCTCCACCCGAGATCGCTCACGTCGTAACGAGCGATCGTGGCGACGAGGCCGCATCGCGTGCGACGCGTACGACGTACGTCGTTACCGCTGCCGACATCGCACGCAACGGGTATCGCACCGTTGCCGATGCGCTTACGCAAGTTCCCGGCGTCTACGTGGCGCGCTACGGACCGTTCGGACAGCTCGCGCAGGTCAACATTCGCGGCAGCTCCGCATTGCAAACGCTCGTTTTACTCGACGGACTTCCGGTCGCGGGCTCGCAAATCGAAAACGTGAACCTCGAGCAAATGGCCGTCGCCGGCGTCGACCGGATCGAAGTCGTCGAAGGCGGCGGCTCGACGCTGTACGGCTCTGGTTCGATCGGCGGCGTCATCAATATCATTACGACCGGCGCGACGCCGGCGCGCGCGACGGTTTCGACCGGCTCCTTCGGCCAACAGACGTATCAAGTTCAAACGCCCTATTTTGCGTTTCAACGGACCTACGCTGCGAACGACTACGGTTTGCCCGGCGGCGGATCGCGCGTCAACGCCGATGCCGGCTTAACGGCCGGGACATTGACGTACTCGCATCCGATCGGCGGAATGGATTTGCAGTTTCTCGCCGATTTCAGCGATTCGCGCTTGGGCGATCCCGGCCCGATGGGGTTCACGTCGTCGACCGAGCGTCAAGACACGATCGCACGCGACGTGCGTCTAAAGCTGTCGCACCGTTCGCCGCACGCGGAGCTTACGCTGGCGATGGGCGGCTCGGCGCAAGATTTCAGCGTCACGTGCGACTCGCCCAACGACTACACGTGTCCGAACTGGATCGAACTGCCGGCGGGACCCAAATCGACGCCGCCTCCATACGCGGAGTTCTTAAACGATCAGCGCGGCATGGTCGAAGTCACCAATGCCGCCGGCGGCGATCGTCAGCGCCTAGTTTACGGCATCGACGTATCGGGCGGCAACGACAGGATCGACGGCGGTACCGGCAGCGCGTGTCCGCCGTCGAAGAGCTATTACGGCTACGGAAGCTGCGGCATTCAAGCCTATCAATCCTCGATTACGCCGAACGCTTATTCGCAATCGGCCGCGTTCGTTCAAGCGCAGTGGTTCGGCGGCAACGGCGCGACGTACTCGGCCGGATTGCGCGGCGAGCGCGATCTCAATTCGCTCGCGACCGCACAAGGCGGAGCGCTGTCGCCGTCGATCGGCGCGATTCTTCCGCTCGCGAGCGGTTTGCAGCTCAAACTCAACGCAGCGACGGCATTTCGCGCGCCGACTGCTGAAGAGTTGTTTTATCCGCCTCAAGGTATCTATTCCAACTCCGGACTGGTACCGGAGCGAACGCGCGTCGGCGATGCGACGCTCGTCCAGCGCGGCGCGTTCGGCGACGTGTCGTTCGGATGGTTCACGACGTCCGGATCGAATCTCATCGTCGACGAGAATCCCGTCGAGGCCGAGTTCAAGCCGGTTAACATCGGCCGAGCATCGATTCAAGGCTTCACGTTGAGCCTGCACACGCGGCCGTACCGGCATCTCGTTACGACGCTCGACGTAACCAATCTCTATCGCGCGCAGAATCTGGATACTCAAAGCCGTATCGTCGGACGAGGTCCGGTGTTTGCAACCGTGCTGGGATTTCGCTACGTCACGCTTCCGTCGAGCGGCTTCGACGGCGTAGGCGTAACGATTACCAATAACGGTCAGTTCGAGCCGCAGGTTTCGTACGTGCCGAGCAACACCGAGTCGTCTGCATTTACGACGGTCGACGCGTATGCCGGCTTTCGCATCGCACCAACGATGCTGCTGACCGTACGCGGTTACAACCTCCTCGACGCGCGGTATGCCGTGTACGACGGCTTTCCGATGCCCGGCCCCGGCGTAGACGTCGAGTTGCGCTCGAGGTAAGGAGCACCACGAATGCGTATGGTTCTGCTTGCGGCACTCGCCGTCGTTGCGGCGGCGGCAAGTCTGCTCGTGGGTGGAACCACGCTCGCACCGCACGAAATCGTCGCCGCGCTGTCGCATCCGCGGGGAACCGACGCGATTACGACGATCGTGTGGCAGCTTCGCCTGCCGCGCGTCTGCATTGCGGCCGTCGTCGGTGCGGCGCTCGCGCTGTGCGGTGCGATGCTGCAAGGCATGCTCCGCAATCCACTCGTGGACCCGTACCTTACCGGCGTCAGCGCGGGCGCGGCCGCAGCCGTCGCGATCGCGATTCTCGCCGGCGTTTCGCCCGCGTTCACGCCCGCAATCGGATTCGTTGCGGGTTTGGGCGCGGCGTTGCTGGTTGCCGCACTCGCGCGGCGCGGCGCCGGCATCGATCCAAACCGTTTGATCTTGGCGGGTGTGTCGCTGTCGATGTTCTTTGCGGCTATCGTTACGCTTGCGATTGTGCGCGCGCAAGCGACCGATTACGCTGCGTCGATCGTCGCGTGGCTGGCCGGCACGATGGCGGGGCGCGGCTGGCACGATTTGGTAACGTGCGGACCGTACGTCGTCGCCGGCGTCGTCATCGCCGCGTGGTCGATTCCGGCGCTCAACGCGCTGCGGATCGGCGACGTGCGTGCGCGTACCGTCGGAGTGGACGTCAATCGCGCGCAATGGGGGATTCTCGCGGGATCGTCGCTGTTGGCGGCGAGCAGCGTCGTCTTGGCCGGCATGGTCGGATTCCTCGGCTTACTCGTACCGCACGTCGCGCGCCGGCTCGTCGGTTCCGACGCGCGCGTTTTGATGCCGGCGTGCGCGCTGACCGGCGCGGCGCTGTGCATGGTCGCCGACGCAATTTGCCGTTCCGTCGTAGCACCCGCCGAGCTTCCCATCGGCGTGCTGCTCGCGTTCATCGGCGTGCCGGCATTTTTGTATCTCTACCTTCGCGGAGAACGCTCGCAATGATCGCACTAAACGGCGTCGCGCTGGACATCGGCGGAAGACGATTGCTCGAAGGCATCGACGCGCGCATCGAGTCCGGCGAACTGCTTGCAGTGGTGGGACCCAACGGCGTCGGGAAGACCACGCTGTTGCGAGCGATCGCGGGACTGCACGCACCGTCGTCCGGAACCATCGACGTCGGCGGCAGTGAGATCGGGGCGCTCACCCCGATGCAGCGCGCGCTGCGCCTGGGATTCGTTACCAGCGACGACGTAATGCTCGACGCGCTGCGCGTGCGCGACGTCGTTGCCATCGGCCGCTTCGCGCATCATCGCTGGTGGGAATGGCGCGAACGCACCGACGACGACGACGCAGTACGCGAAGCATTAGCGGCCATTCGAATGGAATCGTTCGCCGAGCGGCTATTCTCGACGTTGAGCAGCGGCGAGCGCCAGCGCGTCTGGATCGCGATGGGACTGGCCCAAGCGACGCCGGTGCTGCTGCTCGACGAGCCGACGAGCCATCTCGACCTACGCGTGGCGCATCAGATTCTCGCGCTGCTGCGCGAACTAGCGCGCGGCGGAAAAACGATCGTCTGCGCGATTCACGACGTCAACGATGCGGCCGCGTACGCAAACCGCATCGCACTCCTGGGTGACGGACGTTTGGTTGCGCTCGACACGCCCGATCGCGTGTTAGCGAGCGACGTGCTGGAAACGACGTATCGCGTCGCGATGGAGCGTGTGCGATTATCCGGCGGAAGTTTGCGCGTTTTCGCGCGCGAGGCCTAGCGGCGCCGCAGGCGCGTATCCGATCCGATCACCCACTTACCGATGCCTTTTTCCGGTCCGCTCAAAATCATGATGCCGACGGCGTCTTCGGGCGTCTCGAACGAGTGCGACGGAACGAAACCGGCGACGCACGCGACGACTTGCGCGCGCGTGCCGGCCGCTTCGAGCACCGCGTGCGAGAGCAGCTGTTCGGCTTCGTCGAACGGGGCTGCGTGATACGAGCGTAAACGGAAGCGCGAATCCCAAGCGAGCACGTCGGGATCGTCGCCCGATCCGTACAGTACGATGCGATCGCCTTGATGCAGCTCGCACTGAGGCGGGGGTGTGGGAACGGGCGTCTTATGACCCGTACCGGCCAGCGCGAGGAGAATTAGCGGCAAAAGCGCCCACGCGAGCTTACGCATCCGGCGCTGCCCCCCGCAACGGCCGCACGACGAGAATCGCGAGATCGTCGCGCAAACGGTTGCGACTGAGCGCCCGCACGCTCGTAACGAGCCCGTCGGCGAGCTCTTGTGCGTGCTCGCTTCCTTTCGCAATCAGATCCATGGCGCCGGCGTCGAGCAGCTGCCGTCCCGAGCGCGTCCGTGCTTCGGTGAGGCCGTCGGTCGTCAGCACGAGCAGATCGCCGGCCTGCATGTTGGTCTGGCGCGTTTCGAAGGGCTCTTCCATGACGCCCAGGATCGGGCCGGTGACCGGGAGCTGCTGCACGTTCTTGGAACGACGAATGAATGCCGAATCGTGCCCGGCGCTCGCATAACGCAGCACGAACGTTTCGGTATCGAGTATGCCGAGCCACATCGAGACGAATAAATACGGGTTCTCGACGGCTTGCGAGAACGACGTGTTGAATTCGCTGAGGATTGCAGCCGGGTCGCGCCGGCGCAGCGCGATCGCGCGTATCGTGAACTTGATGAACGCGGTCAGTACCGCGGCGTCGACACCCTTTCCGCTTACGTCGGCGATTAACAGTAGCGCGAGATTGCTCGATAAGCGATAAACGTCGTAAACGTCGCCGCCGACCGCTAGATGGCTGCTGGCCGAAACGTACGCGCCGCCGACCTCGCAGTGCGGAATCGGAATCGCCTCACTCCGAAATGCACGTTGAAGGATTTCGGTCGTCGTACGCTCTTCTTCCAGCTCGCGATAGAGTCGCGAACGAAAGGCGTTGAACAAAATAGCGAGCAAGCCGAAAAGCAGCAGCCAGAAGGCGCGGACGTACGAACTGCGGTCCAGCTCGGCTTGCGTGCTGCGACCGAGCACGTCGTTCTGTCCGGCAAGCTCGGCGCGAATCGTGCGCACTACGCCGGCTTCCTGGTCGCTAAAAAATTTGTTGCGTTTGTCGATCTCGGCGAGCTGCTGCGTTGGATGCGCGAGCACCGGTTTGGCTACGGCGGCCCGCCATCGCGCTTGCAACCCGGCGTACTGATCGACCAAACGCTGCGCGGTAATCAAGCCTTGCGAGGAAAGCGTCTGACGAAGCTGCCGCTCGCGCGAATCGAACTCACCCGCCGCAGCCGTGTATTGCTCGACGTAGAAAGAGTCGTGCGTCAGCGAATAGCCGCGTAGCGAATTTTCCTCGTCGATCTGAAGGCGCAGCAGTTCTTCCAGCTCGGTTTGCGCCGCCTGAATTTGGGACTGCCGGGCGAACGTCCGCGCCATCGATTCGCGCGTTTGGAAAGCGCCCAAGACCGCGAAGGCCAGTGCGATCAGCAAGAACGCCGTCAGCAGCAGAGTACCCGTGACGCGGGCCATCGGCACGCTAGGTCTTACGATACGGTCCTCCGAACAGGCTCGTGCTATGCAGACGCACGTAGACCCCGGTATTTTCAAGTCCTACGACGTTCGCGGGATTTATCCGGCCGAACTCAACGACGACGTCGCATACGGAATCGGCCGCTGTTTCGTCCCGCTGGTCAATGAGTCTAACGCAAAACCGACTATCGTCGTAGGCCGCGACATGCGCCCCAGCGGCGAAAAGCTGCTCGAAGCGTTCGCGCGCGGCGCCACCGAAGCGGGTGCCGACGTGGTGGACGTCGGTTTGGTGTCGACCGATGCGTCCTACTTTGCAGTCGGAAAGTACGACTTTGCCGGCGGAGTGATGATCACGGCGTCCCACAACCCGGCAAAATATAACGGTATGAAATTCACGCGCTCGGAAGCGCAGGCGATGTCGCTCGACACCGGCCTTTCAGAAATTCGCGATCGTTTGGTCGCCGGAAACCTGCCGCCGAAAGCTGCGAACGCCGGGACGATTTCGCACCGGAATATTTTAGAAGGTTTCGCGGAACACTGCCTCTCGTTCGTCGATCGCAAGAAGATCAAACCGTTCAAGATCGCCGTCGACGCCGGTAACGGCATGGCGGGCGAAACGGTTCCGCACGTCTTCGCGAAGCTGCCGTGCGAGGTCATACCGCTTTTCTTCGAACTCGACGGAAGTTTTCCGAATCATCCGGCGAGTCCGATCGAACCCCAAAACATGATGGACCTGCAAGCCGCCGTCAAGCGTCACGGTTGCGACGTCGGCGTCGCGTTCGACGGCGATGCCGACCGTATGTTCATCGTCGACGAGAAAGGCGGATTGATCGACGGCAGCACCGTGACCGCGCTCGTCGCACTCAACACGCTCAAGAAACATCCCGGAGCGAAGATTCTCTACAATCTCATCTGCAGCCGCAGCGTTCCCGAGCTCATCACGAAAGCCGGCGGCATTCCGATTCGTTCGAAGGTCGGGCATTCGATCATCAAGCCGATCATGCGCGAGGAAGACATCACTTTCGGCGGCGAGCACAGCGGACATTTCTACTTCCGCGACAATTGGTACGCCGACTCGGGTATGATCGCGCTGCTGCAGTGCCTGGAACTGTTCAGCGAAGCGAACAAGCCGGTGAGCGAAGTCATCGCACCCATCGATACGCGCTTTCGGTCGGGCGAGATCAACAGTACGGTGCGCGACAACACGGCCAAGCTGCGCGAAATCGAAGAACGTTATAAAGACGCGAAGATCGATCGCCTCGACGGCGTCACCATCGAATATCCGAACTGGTGGATGAACGTCCGTCCGTCGAACACCGAGCCGCTCGTGCGTCTGAACGTCGAAGGCGACACCAAAGAGCTCATGGAGAAGCACCGCGACGAAGCGCTCGCGCTAATTCGTGAGTAGAGTCGACGCCGATGCGATGCAACGGTACGAGCAAGCGCGCGACGACCTCGTCGCGCGTTTGCACGAGTTAGAGGACCGGCTCTCCGAAGATCGCAACACGTCGCTGCACGCGGCACGCACGCGCCTGGCTCGGGGAAAGTTCGTACTTGCCGTGGTCGGCGAGTTCTCGAGCGGAAAGTCGTTTCTCCTCAACGCGCTGCTCGGGAAATTCGGCCTGCTCGCAACGGACATCAACCCGTCGACGGCTACGATCACCGAGCTCGAACACGGCGAGATCGACGAAGCCACCGCATTTTACGAGGACGGGCGGAGCGAACGCGTTCCGATCGACTCACTCGGCAAGTTCGTCACGACCAACCCTTCGACAGGCTCAGGGCAGGCTGCCGACGCCCCCGTTCGCGTGCTCGTCAAGGCCGCATCCCCCTTCTTGCAGCGCGGCTTCATCGTCGCGGATACGCCGGGCTTGGCGTCGATCAATCCCGCCCACCGCCGCGCGACGCTGCAGTTCTTACCCGGCGCCGACGCCGTTCTGTATCTCATCGATACGCAGCAGCCGTTTAGCGAAGGCGACGCGTCGTTTTTGGGGATCATCCGCCAGCACATCGACACGATTTTCATCGTACAAACCAAGATCGACTTGTGGGGAGAACCGCAAGCCGACGGACGATCGGCGTGGGAACAGGCCTACGAACGAATCGCGCGCCTCGCGGCGCTGCACGCTCCCGGCACGTACGTCTACGCAATTTCCGCGCGCGACTACGTCGACGGAACCGTTGCCGGCGACGCCGGAACGATCGAGCGCAGCCGATTCCCCGCGTTTCTCAACGCGCTCGATGCTTCGCTGATCAAGCGTACCGGACGCGCGCGCTTGCAGCGCGCCGGCGACGCCGCAACGGCCGCGGCGAGCGACGAAACCGAGACGATCGACCGCGATCTGGCGATGCTCGAGCTCGGCGCGCCCTTGCTGACGCTGCGCCGCGAAGCGATCGTGCCGCAGCTCCAGCGCGCCGGAGCGGAAGCGCGGGCCTTTCGCGAGGAGTTGCTGTCGCGCGGCGCTCGCGAGCGGCAAGCAGCGATCGAGCGCGGACGCGCGCTGGCCGAAGAGCTCGAACGCGCGCTCGCGCAAGCCTTCGACATCACCGACGTCGCGAAGCTGCGCGATCGCGAGCGGCTGCACTTGATCGTCGATCGCGTCGTAGCGCAGGTAACGGGCGAGTTCGCCGATCGAACGGCGGGCGCCGTCACCGGCGACGCATCCGAAACGCTGGCGCGCGCGAGAGAACACCTTCCGCTGCGTTGGTCGTTGGCCGACGCGGGGGCGCGCGCATTCGGCGCGCAAGGCGGAACGAGCCTGTGGAGCGGCGACGTCGCCAACGCCATCGCCGCGACGATCGTGCTCGAAGCCATCGGCGGCCCGGCGATCGCGCTCGTGCAAAACGTGGCAGCGCGCTTCGCGTCGCGCCCTCCGGGCGGCTACATGAAGCGCGAGCTCGCGGCCGACTTGCGCTCTGAAATCTTTCCACGCTTGACCGCCGAGGTCGAGGATTTTGTGGGTCGCGTCGGCGCGCGACTCGGGCGCATCTATGACGACCTTGCCGCCGCCATCGGTAAGGCCGTGCTGCAAAAGCGTGACGCCGATCTCGGCAGCATCGAACGCGCGCTGCGCGCGCACGAGTCGGGTGACGTCGCGACAACCGTGTCGGTGCTGAGAGACCGGCGCGCCGAGCTTGCTGCAGCAATCGCGCGCTGCGACGGCGTCCTCGCATCGTTCATGGCGCACGAAGAGGAAATCGCTCCCGCCGACCCCGGACCTCAAACGCTGCGCGCCGCGCACGCGGAGCCGTCGTTCGATCGCGCGTCGTACGACCGGGGTCTGCGACCCGAGCGCTGGCGTGTGGCCGTGCTCGGCGGACTGCGCCGCGGCAAGAGCAGTCTGATCAACGCGTTTGCCAATCGCCGGGTGCTTACCGACGAACGAGCCGGCAGCGTCCGTTTTCCCATTCACGTTCGCTACGGGGAACGGGAGCTGGCGTACTGTCTGGACGCCGGCGCCACCTGGCGCGAGATTCCGTTTGAAGAGGCGACGGCCGCCGCCGCGGAAACCGCGGTGCTGCTGCTCGTGCCGTGGAGCCTGCCCAAACAACTCGTGCTCGTGCACGCGCCGGCGTTCGATTCGGGAGATCCCGACGCCGACGACGTGAATGTCGCCGTCGCGAGTCACGCGAGCGAAGTTCTCTGCCTCTTTTCGCGCCAGCTTTCGGATCGCGAACTGGATCTGTACGACCGCGTCGCGGAGTTCGGGCGGCCGATGCTCTTCGCGCACACGATCGCGGACAACGAATCGCCGAAAGAGCGGCGTCGCGTCGTCGAGCTCGCGGCGGAATATCTCAAAACGCGTGGGATTCCGAGCGAGCGGGTGTTCACGGTATCGGCAAACGACTACGTCGAAGCGCTCGAGCAAAAGCGCGCCGCCTCGCCCTGGAACGAAACCGAAGCGCTGCGTTCGACGCTCGAATCGCACGCCGAAGCGCACATGGCACGACTCGAGCGCTTGGAAAGAGCACGTGCGACCGCTCCCGCCGTAGCGGAAAACGTTTTCACCGAACCGCCTGTGCGCTCGAAGGAACCCGGCCTGCTTGCGCGGGTCTTCGGCAAGGGGCGACGGGACGGCTCGTGACGAAGGGGGCGACATGATCCTCGGCCCCGCGTTCATTGCGGTCGGCGACGGAACGTCGACGTATGGACGCATTGCCGTCGAAGAGGGACGCACCGCTGCGGTCCTTCCTGCCGACGGCCCGACCGACCATCCATTACCCGCCGGTAGCAGCATCGCACCCGGAATGATCGACGTCCACACGAACGGCGCTGCGGATTTTCTTTTCAATCGCGATCAAGGCAACGCCGTTCCGATAGCGGCCGCGGAATACGCGCGCGTCGGCGCGACGGGATTCGTCGCGAGCATCATGACGGCGCCGTGGGAATCGATGCTTCACGCCGCGTCCGAGATCGTCGAAGCGGCCAACCAGCTCGAAGAAGACGACCCGCTCGGCGCGCGCTGTCTGGGCGTACACTTCGAAGGTCCGTTTCTCAACCCCAAGTTCCGCCGCGTACACCGCCATGAGTGGCTGATCGACGCCAGCCCTCTGCGCGCGCAAGAGATGGTCGACGCGTGCAAAGGCGCGTGTCTGCTCGTCACGATGGCGCCGGAAATCGAAGGCGCCGGCGAAGCGATGCGCGTCTTCTTGGAAAACGGCGTCGTCTGTTCGGCCGGGCACACGGGCGCGCGCTATCGCGAAGGGATGCTCGCGATCGGACTAGGATTCCGTTCGCTGACGCACGCGTTCAACGGCATGCCGCCGCTCGATCATCGCGACCCCTCGATTTTGGCGGCGTTCATTCAAGACCGGCGTACGCTCGTGCAAGTCATCTGCGACGGCCTGCACGTCTCGCCGGTGATGATCGACATTCTGCACCGCACGCTGGGCGACCGGATAGTGCTCGCGACCGATAACATGCCTCCGGCAGACCCCGGCTATCACATCGAAGGCGGATTGATGCGCGCGGCCGACGGAACCATTGCCGGCAGCGCGCTGCGCATCGACGAAGCGCTGCGCAACTACATGTCGTACGCACAAATTCCGTTCGCGCAGGCGATCGTCGCCGCTACCGGAGCGCCGGCTAAGCTAATCAAGCACGACGGCGAGATGGGACGTATCGCACGCGGCATGCGCGCCGATCTCTCGTTGTGGGATAAGGATTACGGCATCATCGGTACGATGGTCGGCGGCCGCTTCGTATACAACCGCGCCGAAGTCGCGGCTTAACTCTTGGTGAGAGCGCGCTCGATTTCGCGATCCAGAATTCCAGTCGCTAGACGCGTTTCTTGGAACAATACCGAGCTGCCGCCGAACAGCAGCAACACGCCGACGATGGCGAACACGGTTGGGATCATCGCCCATTGGTCGTGTAGGATCACGACGACCGCAACCGATAGGCTGCTGAGCGAAAAGCACGCAAGCGCCGCGTAATACACGAGGATGGTCGTGTAGATCATCGACTCGCGCTTGCGGTAGATGACGAGCTCGGCGCGCAGAAAATCCGCTTCCTCAATTTTTCCCGCAGCCTCGAGCTCTTTTACTCGATCGATCACGAACCGCGCCCGATCGACTACGCGCGTTAACCGCTGCAGAACCGAGTTGAGCAGATTGCCGACTGCCAAAATGAAGATCGCCGGTGCGATCATCGCCGAGATGATCGTCACGACGGGCAGTGCGGGATTGAGCGCCGATCCGAACATGTCGGGCCGTTACGGCGTTACCGCGTAATCCTGCGTGGCGCGGTGCTCGAGGATCGCCGAGCGCAGCATGGCGACCGACGCGTAGACGACCACGACGATCACGAGCCAGCGAACCCAGTACAGCGGAAGCGAATGAATGATAAATGCCGCGATCAGCACGCCCGGTATACCGCCCAGCGCCAAACCGATCGATGCGCGCATCGAAAATGCATCGAACTTCGCGAACCGCAAGCTCGCGATCGGCATGAGAAATGCGCACGATCCCATCATAATCGGAAACGCGGCCTTCGGCGTCATGCCTAGGAGCGAAACCATGATCATCGCCGGCGCGTACAGACCGATGCCGATCGTCATCAGTGCGCCGAGGCAGAAGTTGATGGCGATTCCGGCGATCAGCATCGTACCGGTAAGACCGGTGGCGTCGCCGCCGCCGGGAATCTTATTGAGGTCTTGCATGAGAAAAACGCTCGCTGCGACGAGCAACGCCGTTCCCATACCGATCTGCACGTAACGTCGCGGCCAGCGCGACACGACGCCCGCCCCGAGCCACGCTCCTGCGATGGCCGCGAGAATCAGCGCGATCAGCGTCAACGGATCGACGCCGACGATCGCGATGAAGACGAACGCTTCGACGATCGTTGGCAGAGTATGCCCGACGTTGAGTGTGCCCGGAATCTTCTCGTCGGGCACGAGTTTGAAGAACTTGAACAGCGACGTCGTCGGCGCGAACGAACCGATCCCCAACGTATCGAAAAAGTTCGTCACGAATCCGATCGCGGTCTCAACGAAGGTGGGCCACCCGAATCGCTGCTTCGAGCGGGTATAGGCGACGACTATCACGATCGCCATAACGACGAGCCCGCTCCATAGAATATTCCGTACGAGCATTACGTACGTCCCTTCGACTTCGCCGCCCCGGCTCCGCTCAATGCGCCGCGGCGCTTCATCCGGTGAGCTAGCGCCAACTTCCGCACGTAGTAGCTGGGCGGCGAAGAGTCGCCGGTTGGAATATAGATCACGATGCCTTTGAGCGTGTCGGTCGTCGGAACGTCTTTTTCACCGCCGCCCGGATTGAGTGCGATCAGCTTATTCAAGTCGACGATCGCAACGTACGATTTGTCGTAGTTGAACAGGATGCCGCAATCTTCGCAGATGCCGGAAAGGGTGTCTACCAGGATGGCGTGCGGATCGAGCGGTGACGCGAACGCGCCGTGAAGCGTTGCCGGCAACTCGGCGGCGACGTAGTTGGAGAAACCGAGCGTTCCCGACGAGGTCGTAGGCAACTGCGCTACGGCAACGTAATCCGAGTTGCAGTACTCTTCGCCGAAGAACGCGAGGTCTTTGACCGAGTCGACCGCGGTATAGGTGAGGTTGCACCCGTCTACTTCATTTGCATTGGCCAGGAGCATCGAGGACGGGGTTGCGACGACGACCGGACTCGCGTACGCGCCGTGCTGGTACGGCGGTAGGCCGGAGGGAAGCGGACTCGGGACGGGAGTCGGAGCCGCAAACGTCGCCGGCGGCTGCCTCAGATCGTCGATATACACGACCGGATACGCGCCGTTCGTAAAATTCTCTTCGGGCGCGATGCCGATGTTCGTGTGCGTATCGACTGCGGCCGCATCGGGCTCGTTGAGCGGCGGGCTCGGGGTTGCCAAGACGTATCGGTTCGAGGATGCGACGTCGATGACGTCAAGACCGGCGCCGCTAAATCCGGAGCTGTACGTATAGCCGGACAGCCGTCCGTCGAAGTTGTCCGTTCCGTACCATGCGCTGAAGATTTGATTCGTCAACGCGTTGTAGCCGAAGTTCTCCGAAATCGGCGCCGGCAGAGTCTTCATCGGCACCGTTGCGCCCGGGGCGACCGGCCACAGTTCGTAACCCTTGGCGGTAGCGATGATGAACGCGTCGTCGTTGGGGTCGAACGCGATGCCGCAGATAATGCACGTCGCGCCGCTGAAGCTAACGCCGGCGAGCGGTGCGTCGGTCGTCGTCGATCCCAGCAGCTTGAGCGGGCTCAGCACGTTCGACGGCTCGTATCCGGCGACGTTCACGACGTTGCTTCCGAACGAGATGCAGTACAGTTGCGCGTGGACGATATCGGGCGCACACTCGTCGGGCGCTGGAGTCAGCTGCAAAGCGGCCGGACGCAACGCGCGCGGTGCGCGGGTCTCCTGCGCGATGACGCCGTTCTTAGCGATTGGAACGATAATGACGCCGCCTGGGTCGGCCGAAGCGGCCCCATTGATCGGTATGTAAGCGGCTACGTTTCCGGACGCGTCTGAAACGACCGAAAAGGCTGCCGTACCTGAAATCGTTTCGCCGGCGGTAGTCGTCGGACGAAGCGTGGCGGGCGTGGAGTTCGCGTCGTTCACGCCGGCCGCAGTTGCGCCGATGACGGCGGCGGATACGGCGCCGGACCCGTTATATGCGAGCGTGAGCTCCTTAGCCGAGTTCCCGGTCTTCTTTCGCGATAAATGCGTCGCACCCGACGTATCGCTGTCGGTCAGCTTGATGGCCGTCGAGTATTTACCGGTGATAACGGCGCCCGAGGCGTCGAGCGCGGTAACGATGACGTCGATGACGGCCGGCTTGCCGATCAGCGGTTGCGCTTCGGAGAGTCCCACGACGATCGAGCCCGTAATGCCTCGCAGAGACAGCGCGATCGAGTTGGAACCGCTACGGATTCGCTTGAAGACGCGCGATTTCGCGAGCAGATAACCTTTACCGCTCTTGCGGCTGTACGTACGGAACGAAAGCATCTGCCTGCCGGTCTGTGCGGACATCGAAAACCTGCAGAGGACGTTCGAATGCGATCGTTTGCAGCCGCGCGAGGTTCGCAGCGTGTTAAAGGTCCCGAGAACGGTGTAGTTGCCTTCAACGACGACGAGCGACTGTGTGCCGGGTGAAATGAAGTCCGTTGCGGTCGTCGTTTCGGGTATGACGATCGACACGAGGAGCGTCGCACTCGCTTTCGCGTTTAACGCGTCTTGCGGCTCGCCGAACGACGATCTGGGAAGCGCGTTTGTACCTTCGCCATAGCCGCAAGCGGCCAGTGCCAACACCAATACGGCACGTGCCAAAGCTTTCATAACCTAGGTAGCGTTCTCTGGCTAGGGGGAGCGCCCTTCGGCGCTACGCGGACGAGCTGAGTTCGCGAACGGCGCCGGCGTTGAAATACGTGGCACGCGGGTGATGCATCACGATCGCAGCCGTCGATTGTTCCGGAACGATTTGAAATGCGGGGGTCAACGCTACGCCGATGCGCTTGGTTGCCTCCAGGAGCTGAAAAACGGTCTCGTGCTGTTCGAGATCGGGACACGCGCCGTATCCCCACGAATATCGCTTGCCGCGGTCCGGCGCCAGACCGAGCTCGCGGCGAATGCGCCGGTGCGTGTATTCCGCGAGCGCTTCGGCCGATTGCACCGAGAAGCCGTGAAGGAAGTACGATTCGCTGTAATCGCCCGCGGCATGAAGGGCTTCGGTCCGTTCTGAGGCTCGCGTACCGACCGTAACGATTTGAAATGCGACGACGTCGGACGCGGCTCCGTCTTCCGGTTCGCGCACATAATCCGCGAGGCTCAAATGCTCGCCGCCGATCTGACGCGGAAACGTCATTCGAGCGATCTCGCGTTTGGGGTCGAGCGGATCGTAAACGATCGTATCGTTGCCCGAGCCGGCGGCCGGGAAATAGCCGTACACGACGCGCGGCACGAGAAATCCGTCTCCCAAAGCTTCTTCTTGATAACGCTTGAGTCGCGGCTCGAAATCGTCGCGTAACAACCGCTCGAACGCCTCGCCCTTCGTGTTCGCGGCGCCCCACGACAGCCGGAAGAGGCTGCGCAGATCGAAGCACTCCCAAAGATCGCGCAAATCGATGTCCTCGAGCGTGCGCGCTCCGAAAAACGGCGGCGACGGCACGTCGGCGACGTCGTCCTTGACGGCCGAACGCAGCTCGCCCGAAGACGGCGGCGTCGCCGCGGTCCGAACGCGATCGCGCTGAGCGAAAGCTTCGCGCTTGGCTCGATCGACGAGCTCGCCTCGGCGCTTGGGGTCGCCGGTAAGCGCATCCATCACTTCCAAGCCTTCGAACGCGTCCTTTGCATAGAACAGTCCCGGATCGAAAAACCGTTCGCCGCCGTCGAGCAATGCGATACGCCGGCCGAAATCGCGATTGATCGCCGCGCCACCGACGATCACGGGATAATTGAGTCCGCGCAAGTCTTGTTCTTGCACGCAGACCGGCATTTGTTTGCTGGTCGAAACCAACAGCGCCGATAGCCCGATCGCGTCGGCCCCGACTTCGACGGCTTTCTCGAGAATCGTATTCATCGGCACTTGCTTGCCGAGATCGAAGACCGTGTAGCCGTTGTTGCTTAGAATCGTGTTGACGAGGTTCTTGCCGATGTCGTGCACGTCGCCGAACACGGTCGCGAGCACGACTTTGCCTTTGGTCGCGCCTTCCTTCTTCTCCAAGAACTGTTCCAGGTGCGCGACGGCTTTTTTCATGACTTCGGCCGACTGCAGCACGAACGGCAAAATCAGCTCGCCGCGGCCGAATCGATCGCCGACGTCCTTCATCGCCGGCAAGAGAATCTCGTTGAGTACGTCGACCGGCGTTCGCTCTTGCATTGCCTCGTCGATCTTCCCCTCGATACCGTCTTTGCGGCGGCGCAAGATCGATTGGTGGATGCGTTCGGCGATCGGACCCGAATCGAGATCGCCTTGCAATTCGTCCTTCGACGAGCTCGTGGTGACGTTCTCAAACCGCTCGATCAAACGCTGCAGCGCGTCGGGCCGTTTGTTGAAGACGAGATCGTCGCACAGTTCGCGAACTTCGGCGTCGAGCTCGAAGTAGGGGGTGATGTCTTTGGGATGCACCAGCGCGCAGTCGAGTCCGGCTTCGACGCAGTGGTGAAGGAAAACCGAGTTGAGTGCCGCTCGCGCGGACGCCTTGAGACCGAACGAGACGTTGGAAACGCCTAACGACGTCAGAACGCCCGGAAGCCCGCGCTTAATGAGGCGAATGCCTTCGATCGTCTCGACCGCGGACGTGAGAAACTCCGCTTCACCCGTCGCGAGCGTAAACGTCAGGTCGTCGAAAATCAGCGCCCCGGCCGGTAAACCGTATTCGCCGACGACGATGTCGAAGATGCGTTGCGCGACCTCGAGCTTGCCTTGGGCGGTTTTCGCCATCCCGGTTTCATCGATGGTCAGCGCTACGACCGCCGCGCCGTGCTCGACCACCATCGGCAGCACGGCGTCGATCTTCGCGCGACCCGACTCGAGGTGCACGGAGTTGACGATCGCGCGACCCGGATAGTTTTCCAGCGCGACTTCGAGTACTTTTGGCTCGGTCGAATCGATCATCAGCGGCGCTTCGATCGACTGTGCGAGCCGTCGTACGATCTCGCGCATTTGGACGTCTTCGTCCGGCCGCTCCGTCAACGCGCAGCACACGTCGAGCACGTGCGCGCCGCCTTCGACTTGCGCGCGCGCGACCAATACGACGTCGTCGTACTTGTCCTCAAGCAGCAATCGCTTAATTTTGCGCGATCCTTGCGTGTTGATGCGTTCGCCGACGATCAACGGCTTCGGCTGTTGTTCGAGCGTAACCGCCGTCATTGCGGAAGCAACGGACTCCCCCGCGTCGCCCCGAGCCTCCCGAAGCGCAGCCGCAGTGTTTGCTAGCGCCTCACGAAGCGCGACGATATGGGCCGGCGTCGAGCCGCAGCATCCGCCGATCGCGTTGACGCCGAAGTCGCGCACGAATGCCGCGAGTTCGGTCGCGAGCTCGTGCGGCGTTTCGGGATAGATCGTTTCGCCGTTGGGACCCATGAGCGGAAGGCCCGCGTTGGGAATGACGCTGACGAAGCAGCGCGAGTTCTCGCAGAGATAGCGGATCGAGTCGCGCATTTGGGCGGGTCCCGTGGAGCAGTTCAACCCGATGACGTCGATGGGCAGCGCGTCGAGCGTCGCGCAAATCGCGCGCACGTCGGTGCCGAGCAGCATGCGGCCTTCGGTGATCAGCGTCGGCTGCGCTTGAATGGGAACGCGCCGCAGTCCCCGAGCGAACTCGCGCACGATGCCCGCGATCGCGGCCTTGAGTTCGAGCAGATCTTGCATCGTTTCGAGCAGCAGCAAATCGGCGCCGCCTTCGACTAGCGCTCGCGCTTGCTCGCCGTACACGTCGCGAAGCTGCTCGTACGTAATCTTTGACAGCGCCGGGTCCGACGACGAGATCAGCATTCCGGTCGGCCCCATCGATCCGGCTACGAACCGAGGGCGCCCCGGCGTCGAGAACTTGGCGCACGCTTCGCGCGCAAGTTGCGCGGCGCGCACGTTGATCTCTTGGGTACGCTCGCCGAGGCCGTAGTCGTCGAGCTTGAGCCGCGAGCCCATGAACGAGTCGGTTTCGACGACGTCCGCACCGGCTTCCAAATACGCTTCGTGAATCGAGCGAATGGCGTCGGGGCGTGACAGCACCAGCGCTTCGTTGCAGCCCTGATATTGCGCGCCGCCAAAGTCGCCGGCGGTTAGATCGAGCGCCATGAGCTGCGTGCCCATGGCGCCGTCGAATAGTAAAACCCGCTCTTTGAGCAGGCGAAGGTACTCGCTAATGATTCACTCCGCTACGATGACGCCTCGGATCTTCCCGATGGAGCGTCCGGCCCGATTATACACGATGGGGCGGCCGAACCGAGCGAGATCGGTCGCTTCGGCGTCGTCGATGACGTCGAGCGCACGCAGCGCCGCGATCGTGGCTGGTCCGCGCGCCCGCCCGGCGCCATCGCAGACTTTGGAAACGAAGCCAAGGCTGCGGTCGATTGCACCGACCCCATGCACGCCCTCAGCGCCGCCTTTGCAGACGAGCTTTCCGCCGGCGCGCTGCATCAGAACGGTATCGAGCTGACCGCTTCCCGCGACGTATTCCGGATGCGCGACCATGGCG
>DASRSM010000161.1:0-19957 GCA_035656415.1 Vulcanimicrobiaceae bacterium
ATTGCCGATTCTGACCGGGCCGTTGGCATGCGCGGTCACCGCCGATGGAGCGCTTGCAGTGGAAAGCGACGTGTCGCCTGGGTTGGAACACGCGCAAACGAAGCCGCCCGCAATGACTGCCGCGACGAGACGAAGACGTTGTGCGATCATGGAAACTCCCAAAACGTGCGAGAAACAGGCCGGTACCATCAGCATACACCCAGGCAACGCGGTACGACAAGACAAGGTTCCCTTGGATCAAATCGGGATGAAGCGTCGGACCCTTTCGTTGTTCTTCCAATACTAATGTACGATCCCCGATCTAAGCGGGTCTTCGCGGCAGAACGGGATAGGCCAGACGGATCGATTTATGAGCGCCCCGGTCCGAGATACGGGGGATCAAAGGGCCGCGCGCGGTCGCCCTGAGCGTTCAGACGAAAACCGCGAACGCCGTCGATGGAGCAACGTTCGGGGTAGCCGCTTTGATTCCTCACGGGAGGTCGCAAAATTAACGAAGTCTACGGGCGTGCGAATTTATAGCCGAGGCCATGCACGGTGCAGATGACGTCGCATAGGCCAAATCGCTTTTCGAGCGCATCCCGCAGGCGATAAACGTGCACGTCGACGGTGCGCGGATCGCCTTCGAAGTCGAATCCCCAGACCTTCTGCAGTATCCGCTCGCGCGAGAATGCTACGCCGGGATTGCTCGCGAGTTCGACCAGCAGTGCGAACTCACGCGGCTTCAGCTTCGCATCGATACCGTCAACGCGCACTTCACGCGCGCGCTCGTCGATCTCCAATCGCCCGAACTTCAACACCGCTCGCTCGAGCGGCGCCGGCGAACCGTTGCGGCGTAGAATCGCCTTCACGCGCGCAACCAATTCCCTCGGTGAAAAGGGTTTGCAGACGTAGTCATCGGCGCCGAGCTCGAAGCCGATGACACGATCGATTTCATCGGTTTGCGCGGTGAGCATCACGATGGGAACGTAACGGCCTTCGCGCCGAAGCGCCCGCATGACGTCGTGACCGTCGATCGCCGGCAAGCCGATGTCGAGGACGAGCAGATCGCCGCACGTGCGAGCGTGTCGCAGTGCCGCGTTACCGTCGGCAGCGCGAACGACCGAGTAGCCTTCGCGTTCGAGATGATGTGCCACCAACTCGCGAATCGGTTCGTCATCTTCAGCGACCACCACGGTTTGAACGGGCATGTCCCGATGAGTGCCCCAAGCAAAACGAGGTGGGGCAATGCCCCACCTCGCTCGAGGTTCGCCGCGTACGATCGCGCTTACAGAGCGTTGGCTAGAGCCCAGCCCTTCGGCGCGCCGATCCCGGCGGCTTGATTGTATTGGGTTGCATTACACGAGTAGGCTCCGTTCGAGCCCGACGTGCACGGAGTAAAGTACGCGCTGTAGGCGGTTTGCGAGAACAGGCTGTAGATCGTCGGGTTCAACCACCCGAGCCTGCTCCCGTGGAGTTGGTCGGCTTCGATGAACAGCGCCACCGACGCGGGCGACGACCACGACGTGCCGAGATACTCCGCCCATTGCCCGCCCGTGTAGACCGACACCGGGAAGAAGGGCAGCGAGATATCGGGTTGGTTGCGGCCCGTGGTGAGCATGCCGGCGATGCCGCTCTGCCAGCTCGGAAGCGGAACGATCGTCGAGACGCCGCCGCCGCCGGTACAGGTATGAGTGGCACCGTCGCTGCATCCCGCCGATCCCATCGTAACGCTCGTCAGTACGCCTGACGTGTTGTACGTGAAGTTGACGCCGCCGATCGACGTGAAGTACGGATCGCCGGCCGGGGCGCTCACGCCCTTGGTCGGACGGGTCGTCCCGCACTCGTTGGATCCGGTGTCGCCCGACGACGCGGAGAACTCGACACCTTCAGCTGCGCCCTGCTGTGCGATCGCGTTCGTTGCGGTCTCGAACGACGGATCGCTCGATTCGCATCCGCCGAACGACGAGTTGGCAGCGCTGGCAGTACCGTCGGTGAGGACTTTGTTATACGCGTCTTCGATGTGCTGATCGGTCAGCGAACCGATGTCGTAGACGATGATGTTGGCGCCGGGCGCGAGTCCAGAGATCGTCTCGACGTCGAGATCGGTCTCCGGATCGTCGCCGCTGCCGCCGCCGTCGACGGCTACGTTCGTGATCGAGCCGGTCTGCGTGACCTGCGATGCAGCGAGGTAGGTCGCCACGTAGCTGGTGTTGATCGGATCGTCGATAACGACGGCGGCCGTGTAGCCGGCGCCGTTACAGCCGTGCTGTACCGGGAAGTCGAACGGTTTGGCAACGCCCGTTGCCAGCGTTCCAGTCGAGTTCGTAAGCGGTCCGTTATCGGGCGCCGCACCGTTACATCCGCCGCCCGGCGTTGACGTCGGTACCGGCGTCGGAGTTGCCGTAGGCTGCGCGGTCGGCGTCGCCGTCGGCGACGGCGACGGCGACGGGGAAGGGCAGCCGTTGTGCGGGTTGCACTTTGCGAAGTCGATCATGGGCCGCGCGATGACGAGATTGCTAAGGGAGAGGGTGCGGACGCTCGACACGATTGACGCCGGAACGATTGCCGGCCTCACGTTAGCGAAGCGTTGCCCGTATTTTCCTTGGTCCAGCGAGTGCATCTGCGTCGAGAAGAATTTCTCGACGACCGAGCTCGGAGCGGATGCGTCGATCACCGTGCGATTCGAGAAGCGCTGCGTGATCGCGAATCCCGCGCGTTTGAGGGCGTGAACGACGACTCGCTCTTGCTCGCGCGTCGGCGCGTAGCGGTTGTTGAACTGAGCGGCCGTCAGGAAGTGGTGCGGCCCGTGCGGGGCACCCTGCGTCGCAATGAAGCGCTCCAAGTCCGCTTGACGATTGTACTTCAGAACGATGGTGACGCTGACGGGTTCTTTGCCGCCGCGTCTTCCCAAATCTCTGGCCGCAAGCGCCCCGAACGTTCTAGGGATCGAGACCAGTGATGCTCCGGGGGCGATGGCAGCGGGCGCAATGCCGTTGCCGTTGACGGCTGCCGGAATAGATGAAGAATTTCCGCTGCAAGCGGACAGTGCCAGCGCCAGCATCAGTGCCGGCGCAACCGCACGGGATGAACTTCGCATGTACACTCCTAGCCTCGGGATAAAAACGAATATAAAGGTCGCACCTTCGCCAGCCAAGCATGTCCACCTAGGGCCGAAGACTTGAATTTTTTGGAGGGTAATGGCGGGCGCGGATCTGTTCTCGGGCAGTCGCGTATCGGCTCGAGCCCCCGGTGCGATGCACGCGATTTGCATGACCGACCGCGGGCGTACTGCCGATTGCGATCCGGCCGATGACATTGTCGGTGTCATCGGCAAACCAAATGGCACCATCGGGAGCGCTGGTGATACCCCATCCGTTATACGACGCGGATGCGCCCGGAATAGTGTATTCCGTGATCGTACCGCTCGTGGTAATGCGGCCCACCTTAGCCGCGGTGTTCCAATACGTAAACCAGAGCGCGCCGTCCGGTCCGGTCGTAACGTCGACGGGCTGCGTTCCCGTCATGCCCGTTGAGAACTCTTGGATATCGCTTCCCGACGTCGCGGTGACGGGTATGCGGCCGATCGCACCGTTACCGCTGCCGCCGTCACACTCGGTAAACCACATCGCACCGTCCGGTCCGGCCGTGATGCCCCACGGATCCGAATGGGCGGTTGGTATGGCATACTCGCTTATGACGCCGGACGGCGTGACTCTGCCGATTACGTTGGCACCGCTTTCG
This sequence comes from Vulcanimicrobiaceae bacterium, assembly GCA_035656415.1. Taxonomy (GTDB): domain Bacteria; phylum Vulcanimicrobiota; class Vulcanimicrobiia; order Vulcanimicrobiales; family Vulcanimicrobiaceae; genus JAFAHZ01. The sequence goes on from DASRSM010000161.1 coordinate 3,721, forward strand.
GTAAACCACAAGTTTCCATCGAGGCCGAGCGCAACATTGGACGCATCGGAACCGGTCAAACCCGTCGTGTACGGCGTTAGCGGCGATCCCGACGTCGGTACGGTACCGACGTAATGTGCGTTCCAATTCACAAACCACATGTTACCGTCGGAGCCCGCCGCAATGGCGGAGGGCTCGTCCGTCGGCGCGGTGACCGGGTACTTCTGCACGGCGCCGGCGGTCGTCATTTTACCGACGTTTCCCGTGCCCTGATCGGTGAACCAAACGTTGCCGTCGGGTCCGGCGTACATGCCCACCGGTCCGGGCGTAGGGTTCGCCGCCGGCAACGAAAATTCGTGAATCGCGTTCGTTCCGAGCGGACCTGCCGCGACGCGTCCTATAGCCGCTCCGCTGCATTCGGCAAACCACAGCGCACCGTCGGGGCCAACGGTAATTTCGATTGGATTACTGGTGGGATTCGGGATCGGAGCCGTGGAGATCGTCGGCGAGCCCAGCGAGCCCGAATACGTGTTGCTCACCGTGAGCGGAACGCTCGACGTACCGTCGCTAACCACGATACCGCAACCGGCGGGATTCGGCGTTGCCGCAACGCCTCGTGCGATGACGGCAAAGCTTCCACTACTTGACGACGATTGCGCAAGCGAAACCGTCGACTCGACCGCGTCGCAGTGCTGCGTCGATACGGTAAACACGGTATACGACGTTGCGTTGACTTCCCCGATTTGAATCGGTACGTAGTCGCCGTTACCTTTGAGCGCAAGGGCTCCCATCGCGAGATCGGCACTAGTGCTTCCTAGGAGAAGCGGGGCAATACCTACGACGGCAGTTACGCCGCCGGTATTCTTGATCTTGCCTGCGTTGAGCCGCACGCGCACGCCATAGCCGACCGCACCGCCGCCGTCGTACTCCACTTCAACGGTATCGGTGCTGTGTTTCAACACGACGGAACTTGCGCCGGGGGCCCCGTTGAGCGAGAGCAACGTGTGACCGGTTCCGCCGGTCTCATTCACGTTCACGTGAATCGGGTTTGCATAAGGATCGTTCTTGCCGGCCGCGATCGGATTGTTTCCGTAGTCCACGGGATCGACCACCAAGGCCACGCTGTGATCTAGTCCATCGCCCGGGAACGAGATCGGCGCCGGATTGCTGTCTATACGGGAAATAACGCCGCCGAGAAAAACGTTAAAGCGATTTTTCTTCGCCGACACGGCGATCTTCTTGTTGAGAATCCGTCCATAGCCGACCAAACGCGAGCCTTGTGGAATCTTTCCCGACGCGGGTTTAGCGTTGTAGTCGAATATCGCGAAATCGTCCGCCTTGCTGGGCACAAGCATCAGCGTCGCGCTACACGTGCGCGGCGTTGTCTTCTTTTTTCCGCAAGCTACGGATCCCGGAGAAATGTCGATCGCCCTCTGAGCGATGACTTTGAGGTTGCCGTGGACGTATGCTTTAACGAGCAAACCTCTGCTGGCCGCCGAGAAGTAGTGCGGACGCGGCCCGCGCTCCTCGGCCGGAGCGCTCTTGGTGGCGACGGTGATCGTCACCGTGACCTTGGTAACCGCGTCACTCCCCGCCTGCGCGCTCCTCGGAGTTTCGGGCACGACGTTTTGCACCGCGTGAGACGTACACGCCGCCAACACCGCGGCAACTGCAAGCGCGTAGTAAACAACAAAAAGTCGACGCATGAAATCTCCCCGTCAGCTTGATCGGGAGAGAGTTCTGGAGTTAGCTGCCTTCCCCTAGGATGGTTCCCGCGAGGGGACCGAATCGCGCGGCGTGCTCGCGCAGCACGCGATAGATCGTCGAGGCCGGGAAGCCGAGGCGCTCGAGCTTCCTTGCAGCGGACGGGTAAGCAAGCGAATTCGTTTTACGCGCCATCGCTTCAAATGCTGCCGCGCATCGATCGCGCTCGCTATCGTCGAGCGCTTCGACGGCTTGCGCCGCTGCGTCGCGATCGACGCCTTTATGGACGAGTTCGGCGATCATGCGCGCGTCGCCGACCGCTTTACGTTTCTTTTCGACGTACAGTCGCGCGAAGAGCTTATCATCGACGAAGCCATCGTGCTTGCAGCGTTCGACGGCTTCGCGAATCGCGTCGTCGTCGAAGCCTTTTCGTTCGAGACGTTGCCAGAGTTGCGCCTCGGTGAGACGCTGCCGCGCTAACAACCCAAGCGCGGCAGCGTAACACTTCTTTTGAGATGCCAAAGCTCCTCACTCTTCCGTCGTAGCGACTGCAACAGGAGCCTTTCCGTTGGTTGAGGCAACTTTTTGGAGCGCTTCGCGGATCTTGCCTTCGATCTCGCCGGCCATGTCGAGGTGTTCTTCGAGGAACGCCTTAGCGTTTTCGCGGCCTTGACCGATGCGCTGATCGCCGTAGGTGTACCACGATCCGCTCTTGCCGACGACGTTCTGCTCGAGAGCGACATCGAGAATCGAGCCCATCTTCGAGATGCCGTGACCGTAGGTGATATCGAACTCCGCTTGACGGAACGGCGGCGCGACTTTGTTCTTGACCACTTTGACGCGCGTGCGCGTGCCGACGACGTCTTGCCCGACCTTGATCGTTTCGAGCTTGCGAACGTCGAGGCGCACCGAGGCGTAAAACTTCAGCGCGCGGCCGCCCGACGTCGTTTCGGGGTTGCCGAACATGACGCCGACCTTTTCGCGCAGCTGATTGATGAAGATCATGACCGCTTTGCTGCGCGAGATCGCGGCGGTGAGCTTACGCAAAGCTTGCGACATCAAGCGCGCCTGCAGTCCGACGTGCGCGTCGCCCATGTCGCCTTCGAGCTCGGCCTTCGTGACCAGCGCTGCAACCGAGTCGACAACGATGACGTCGACGGCGTTGCTGCGCGTGAGCATCTCGGCGATCTCGAGCGCCTGTTCGCCGGTATCGGGCTGCGAGACGAGCAGATTATCGAGATCGACCCCAAGGGCCGCGGCGTAGTTGGGATCGAGCGCGTGCTCGACGTCGATGAACGCGGCCGTGCCGCCGGTTTTCTGCGCTTCGGCGATTGCGTGAAGCGCGAGGGTAGTTTTACCGCTGGCCTCGGGTCCGTAGATCTCGACGATGCGTCCGCGCGGAAAGCCGCCCACGCCGAGTGCGAGATCGAGCGCGATCGAGCCGCTGGGCACGACCTCAAAGGACATGCGCTCTTGGATCTCACCCATGCGCATGATCGAGCCCTTACCGAATTGCCGCTCGATCTGCGCGAGGGCGTTGTTGAGGGCGACCTGCCGTTCGTCTTGCGCTGCCATCTTCTTCCTCTCTATGACTCTATGACGATGTTCCGGTTTCTATCACGCTCTCATACGTGAGTGCCAAGTGGGTGGCATTGTGTTTTACACGTTTGCGGATTCGGTTTCTTCGAACAGGGCGTTGATGAACTCCGAGGGGACGAAGGGCCGTAAATCGTCGGGCGACTCCCCTAACCCGACGAACTTGATCGGCACCTCGAGCTCGTCGACGATGGCGACCAGCACTCCGCCCTTGGCCGTCGAGTCGAGCTTGGTGATGACGACGCCGGTCAGTTGCGTCGTCTCGTTGAACAGCTTGGCTTGGGAAATGGCGTTCTGACCGGTCGTGCCGTCGATCACGAGGAGCGTTTCCGCCGGCGGTTCGCCCAGTTCGCGCTCGATCACGCGGCGAATCTTCTTGAGTTCTTCCATGAGGTTGGTTTTCGTTTGCAGCCGGCCGGCGGTATCGATGAGGACTACGTCGGCATGACGCGCGTTGGCCGCGCGTATTCCGTCGAAAACGACGGATGCCGGATCGGCGCCTTCGGCTCCGCGAATCAGTTCGCTCGCGCTGCGCTGCGCCCAAATCGCCAGCTGCTCCGCCGCCGCGGCGCGAAACGTGTCGGCCGCGACGAGCATCACGCGTTTGCCTTCGCGGCGCAGCCGCGTTGCAAGCTTGCCGATCGTCGTCGTCTTACCGCTGCCGTTCACGCCGACGACGAGCACGACCGCTGGACGCGCGGCGGCATTGAGCTCCGAGCCCGGCAGCGTCAAAAAGCGTTCGACGTCTTTGCGAAATCGCGCGACGGGCTGATCGGTGGTTTTCCAGGCTTCTTGTTTGGCGACGGTCTGCAAACTGGTGACGATCTTTTGCGTAGTCGGCACGCCGAAGTCGGCGAGAATCAGCGTCTCTTCCAGTTCGTCCCAAAACTCGTCGGTAAGCGGCGTGGCCGCACGACCCAAACGCTGAACCGCCGAGAAGGCTTCGCGCGCCTTTCCCAACGAGGCCCGCAGCCGCTGTATGAAGCTCACGGGCCCCTATCTTCCCCGCCCGCTATCGAACTCCTGTTCGATGGTTCAAGGCAAGCCCAAGAGGATGGCCTTGGATCCACGACTATACTGAGGTTATGAGAGGCACCCGCTTTCCCGCTTGGAGTGCCGCCGTGCTCGGCGTTCTCTCCCTGGCAATTTCCGCGTGCAGCCACCCGGGGAGCGCCGCGAGCGCCCCCGACCTTTTGCCCTACGCGGCGCCTCAACGGGCCGCCGAACTGCGAGATCGCGGCCGCCGAGCGAAGACCCAGCCGGTCGACGTGGCGGTGATTTTACGCCTCAACCATCGCACCCAGCTCGATCGCCTAATCGAGCAAATTTCACGTCCTCACTCGGCACGATACCATCACTTTCTCACGACGCGCGAGTTTGCGGAGCGTTTCGCGCCGACGGCCGCGCAAACGCGAACCGTAGCCAAGACCCTGCAACAAGCGGGCTTCCAGATCGTGCAAACGTATTCGGGCGGCACGCTGGCAGTTTATGGGGTCGAGCCCCTATTATTCGGCGAACGTCGGTTACGATAACGTGACCGGCATCGGTATGCCCAACGGTATCACGTTCGTGCACGCACTTTGTCCGGGGAAGTAACGACATGCGTTATATAGCTGCATTTCTTGCGTTAACTCTCGCCGCGTGTGCGGGTCATTCGGAGACGCTGCCGCCTGCGGCGCCGTCATCAGGTGTCGCACCGGCTGCGACGTCGTCGATCGTGTTCGACACGCGTTCGCGTGGACCGTCGGTCGCTACCGATGTTTACGGCGCGGAGCTGGCGACGTGGTACGACATCACTCAATCCTGGGTCGCGCCGTCAATGAAAAAAGCCGGGCTCAAGTTGGTGCGATTCCCGGGGGGTTCGGAATCCGATGCGTATCACTGGGCCAACGGCGGAACACTATGCGATCAGCAAGGGTACATCACGCCGCAGTCGAGCTTCGACAACCTCATGACGAAGGTTGCGGTGCCCAACCGCATGGACGTCGCAATCACGTTGAACTATGGTAGCAACTCCACGTGCAACGGCGGCGGCGATCCCAACGAAGCCGCCGCGTGGGTAACGTACGCCAAGAGCAAAGCCTACAACGTTCGGTATTGGACGCTCGGCAACGAGAATTACGGTTCGTGGGAGTTCGATCTGCACGCTAAACCGAACGATCCCGCGACGTACGCGGACGCGTTTCGAACGGGATTCTATCCCGCGGTGAAAGCGGCCAACGCTCAAGCCAAGCTCGGCGTCGTCGCCGACTTCGATCAATCGTATTTGCAAGCGTGGAACGACGTCGTCTTCAAACAGGCGGGGCCCTTCGATTTCGTCGAGATCCACTACTACCCGGAATACGAGACCGATAACGACGCTTATTTATTGGGCGGCGCGATCGATCAGTTCACCCAGGAGCTGACCGCCCTGCGCAACGAGATGACCGCGGACGGCATTTCGAAAACGATTCCCGTGTATCTCGGTGAGTTCAATAACGATTCCGCACAGGAAGGGAAGCAATCCGTATCGATCGTCAACGGTTTGTTCCTGGGCCAGATGGTCAACACGGCCATCGCCGAGCAAATACCGATGGCGACGTGGTGGCTGGCGTACGGAAGCTGCGATCAAAACGGCGATTTCTCGCAGTCGCTCTACGGTTGGCAAAACTTCGGCAGCGAGGGTTTGTTCTCCGACGGCCTTCCCGACACGTACGAATGCACGAAAGCGCCGCCGATGGCGGGCGGAACGCCGTATCCCACCGCGCGCGTCATGACGTTGCTTGCGAAGTACGTGCCGCCGGGGTCGAGCATGCGCACGGTTACCGTAGCAAAGTCGTTGGGATCGAAGGTTCGCGCGTACGGCTATGCAGCCCACGGCGGTTACGTTCTGGCCGCCTACAACAACACGCTCAAGCAAGTGAAAGTAACGCTCCACCTGCGCGGCGGGAAGGCGCAGTACCGCGGGACGCTCGCAACTTACGGTAAAGCACAATACGATCTCTCGAAAAACAATCGATGGGCCGGCCCGGTAACGAAGCGGCTCGGTACGATTCCGACGTCGAACCTGCCGCTGCTGCTGCCCGCCTATAGCCTCACGATTCTAAGCTTGCGGTAGAAGGTTCGTCGTCGCCAACGGTCGCGATCGAACGGTCAGTGAAAAGACCTTACGCGCTCGCCGAGTCGACGCGAAAAACGTAGCTAAGAATCTCTGCGACGACCGCGTAGAGCTCGCGCGGAATGTACTCGCTGACGTCGAGATACGCCAGTGCTTCTACGAGACCGGGATCCTCGTGCAAGGGTATTCCGTTTTCTTTTGCAACGCGCACGATCTCTTCGGCCATGCGTCCGCGTCCGACGGCAACGACTTGCGGCGGCTCCGGTTTTACGGGGTCGTAGGTGAGCGCCGCCGCTGCGGGACGCTTTTCGCGCTTGCGAAAATCGAAAAAACTCACGCTTGCAGATCCAAGTTGCTTTTGCGCCCCTCGACGACGCTCGCTTCACTCGCCTTGCTCGGGGTGACATCGGCCGCTTTCTGCGGCGCGACGTTGGCGGCGATATTAGCGACGCGGTAGCGCAGCTGTTCTAAACGACTGCGCAGCTCGTCGAACGTGTCGCGAAAGCGCGCGGCCGCGGACGGAACTTCCGTCTTGACGTTCACGCTGACGCTGCGCGACGCGGTTTGTACGTCGACCGCGACGGTTCCCAGACTCTTCGTGTCGAGTACGAAGGCGATGTGGAAGTTGTCGGCGTCTAACTTCTTTCCGCCTTCGGGTGCGTTGCGCGAGATACGCAGTTGCGCCGGACGCCCGCCGTCGTAATAGAACACGGGAAGCGGAATCACGATCGCGCTCGGATCGGAGTTTTGCGCGTTGACCGCGCCGAGCTGCACCGCGGTAATCGTCGTCAACGCTTCGCCGAGCGTCGCAGCGAGCTGCGGGGTCGTGCCGCGTGCCGGCGTATCGAGCATCGACACGATCGCCGCTTTGAGATCGTATTGCAGCGCCACGGCGCGTTCGGCAGCGAGCGCCGGCGGCGGCGCCGCGCCGTTGCTTTGCACGTTTGCCGGTGCCGTCTGCTGCTGCTGAGGTGGTTGATCGGCGATCGCGTTTGCGGGCGCATTCGGCGGCGGCGGTGCTTGGGCGGCGGGCACGTCCGCGGAGATTTCTTCCGGCGGTATAACCGGATCGGGTTCGAGCGCGCGCACGAGCGCGGCCAATTTGCTTTCGGCGCCGTCAACGACGTTGCTGACGTACGCCATCAATTGCTCCGGCAACGCGCGCGCGTTTCCTAAATCGATCTTATCGAGAAAGGCTGCAATCGTTCGTATCGTCGCCGCGCGCGCGTCATCTTGCGGGAGCGCGCTGAGCGCTGCGTCTAAACGTGCGAGCGTCTTCGGAAGAATTAATGCGGCAGTGTTTGCAAGCCGCGCCGCCGCCAGCGTAAAGGGCAACGCCGGAATGCGCAGGCGCGCGAGAAGAGCCAGCTCGGGAGCGACGGCCGTTGCGGCCGGTGCGCGCGGCGCAATCACCGGCGGCGTCACCGGCGCCTGCAGTGGCGGCGCCCGCGGCGGTACCACAGGTGCCGGCGCTTGAGCGGGTGCAAACTTTACCGGCGCGGGTTGATTCACGAGCTCGGCGATATCGATCGACGCAGCGCGCGTCGCGGCGATGCGCGCTTCGAGTCCGAGTTCTGCTTCAGGCGGAACGACGATCGGCAAGCCCTTCGCGGGCGTCGCGCTTTGCAGAGCCGGCTGAGGCGCCTGACCTTGCGCGCGCTGCACCGATGCCGCAACGAAGACGGCTCGCGAAGGCGCGACTTGCGGCGGCACCGCATTCGGTTGCGATGCCGGCGGTTGCGGTGTTGGCGGTTGCGACGGAGCCGGCGTTTGCACCGTCACGAGCGTTGCCCGTGCGGGCGCGCCGGGTTCGGGCGGCGGGAGCGTTACGGTAACGGTCGGAGGCGGATTGTTCGGATCGACGACGCCGATGTTCCGCACGAGAATCTGATTGCCCGTAAATCCGGTAACTTGCAGCAGCAGCGTTTCACCCGGATCGATCCCCGGCGGGAGCTGCGCCTGAACCGTTTGGCCTAGAAACGATAAGAGATCGGTTCCGTTTTGCGGCGGCAAAATCGTCGCGGAAAGGAGATCGCCGATGGCGAGCTGCTGCTGGAGAATTTCGATCTGAACGCCGAGATCGATCGCAGCAACGGCCGACTGTGCCAGCGCCGCGTCCGCGACGATTGCCGCAATGGGATCGAAGCTGGACATGGGACTTTAGGCGGTCGTATCGATGAAGTGCGCGGGCTCGTCCACGGGAAGCGCCGCTTCCGTCTCATCCAGCACGCTCGCGACCGCGCGGCGGCGCTTGCGCGGCGAATACGTACCCGCGTCGCTGCCGCCTTCGCGGTCGGGGCGAATCTTAGTTCCTTCGGCGTGCTGCGTTTCTTCGATGGTCTCTTGGCGCTGCTCGACTTGAGCCGCGAAAGCCGCCTGAACCGCTTGAGAGGCTGCTTCGGGGCCCTGTTGGACAGCGTTAGCTGCGGCCGCGCTCGCTGGTGCGGCCAGGTAGGCCAGCTGCAGATCCACCGGTTGGATCGCCATTGCCCGGTACTTCTCCCCGCGAGATTCGTTCTACTCTAGTATCGGGCTCGGGTGCGGGCTTCCTGAGGTACTTCTGTTTGATCGTGGGATCGTCTTCACGGTAGCCGAGGTCCGCGCGCAGCTCGCGCAGCTTCTGGCGCAAATGGATCACGGCTTGCGCGTGAATTTGCGAAACGCGCGATTCGGAAACCCCGAGCGCGCCTTTGATTTCCTTGAGCGTCTGCCCGTCGAAATAATATAGCCGGATAACCGTGCGCTCTTGCGGCGAAAGCGAATCGACGGCGGCAACGAGCTCGTTGCGAACTTCGCGCTGCTCGACTTCCGACGTGACGTCGCTGTCATCGTCTTTGAGCGTATCGACGAGCGGAATTTCGTAGCCTTTTTCGTTCGGCAAGAACTCTTCGAGCGAAAGCACCGCCGTGCCGCGCACGCGCTGCACGAGCTGATCCAGCTCGCGGATCGACAAACCCAAACGTGCCGCGACCTCTTCTTCGTTCGGTGCCCGGCCGTGCTCGAGCTCGAGCTCTTGATAGACGCGTTCGAGTTCGCGGGCGCGCTGACGAACGGCGCGCGGAACCCAGTCGAGCGAACGCAGCGCGTCGAGAATGGCACCGTTGATGCGGGTGATGGCGTAGGTTTCGAACTTCACGCCGCGCCCGTCGTCGTATTTTTCGATCGCGTCGATCAAACCCAAAATACCGTCGTTGATCAAATCGTTGATCTCGACGTTTGGGGGAAGATTCACCGAGATTCGACCGGCCACGTACTTCACCAAGTGAAGATACTTATGAACGATCTCTTCTCTAGAGAGCTCGACGCCGCCGATGACGTAGCGCCGCGCCGCGCGGTCCGCTTTCATCTACCGCGAACTTCTCACAGTCGGCCGTACGCTTCCTAGCGGAGCAACGTCTTTTTCGTGAAGTATCGTGCTTTGCATGGTTAAGAATTCGTTCGATTCGACTGCGTCGTCAGCTCCGAGAGTACCTGCGGTATTTCGTCGAGCGGAGCGACTCGGTCCACGAGACCGGCAAGCGCTGCCGCGCGAGGCATACCGTAGACTACGCACGTCGCCTCGTCTTGGCCCACCACATAACCGCCACGGGTTTTAAGCTTACGCAAACCTTTCAGACCGTCTTGGCCCATGCCGGTGAGGATGACGCCGATAGCCAGCGGGCCGTACATGTCGGCGACTTGCTCGTCCAGGACGTCGACGCTGGGCACGTGCAGCGAGTGACCGTCGTCGGAAACCAGCGATAACTCGACTTCGCCTAAGGAGCGCCGGAGTCTCACCTGGCGTCCGGAGGGTACCACGAGAGCCGTCCCCGCCTCAAGGATCATGCCGTCGCTCGCCTCGACCACGCGTAACTTGCTTTGGGCGTTCAAACGGTCGGCCAGCGGGCGCGTAAAGCCGACCGGCATATGCTGAACGATGAGGATCGGCGCCGGAAAGCTTAGCGGCAGTCGAGGAATCACGTGCGCCAGCGCAACCGGACCGCCGGTCGAGGTTCCGACCGCGACGCACTCGTAGTTGCGGCGCCCGGTTCGTGGACGCACCGCCGGGGGCGGCGATGGCAGGTGCGCCGCCGGCGGTGTTGGCGGAGTTACCGGCCCCACGTCGTGAGCGGCGAGCGGACGCGCACCCCGACGGCTGAACGTGTGAATCTTGGCGACGAGATCGCGCGCGACTTCGTTAATATTCGTGTACGCCGCGTCCGGTTTGGAAATGAAGTCTACGGCGCCCAGCTCGAGCGCGCGGAACGTCGTTTCGGCGCCTTCACGGGTAACCGAACTCACCATGATGATCGGCACACGCTGCGCGGCAACGATCTGGCGCACGGCCTCGAGACCGCCCATGCCGGGCATCTCGACGTCCATGGTGATGATGTCGGGGTTCGTCTGCGAGACTTTGGCCAACGCCTCTTCGCCGCTGCGGGCCGTCGCAACGACGCGAATGTCGTCCTCGTTCTCGAGAATTTTCGTGATCGCTCGGCGCATGAACGCCGAGTCGTCGACGACGAGTACGTTGATAGCGTCGAGACTCACGGCTTGCGCCTGTAATAGATGGCTTTTGACGTGATCACGGGATCGTAGAGATCGGTCAGCCGGATGATCGATTCGGCGTGCCCCAGGAAGAGAAAGCCGCCCGGCCGCAAGGCCTGAGCGAATGCCTCGACGACGCGCTTCTGGGTGGGCTTGTCGAAATAGATCAGCACGTTACGGCAGAAAATCGCGTCGTGAATCCCGACTCCTGCCACGGCCCGCGCGTCAAGCAGGTTGATGCGAAAGAATTCGACCATGCGCTTGACGTCGTCCGACACGAAAAAGCCTTGTTCGAACGGCTTGAAATACTTCGCAACCATCTCCGGCGGCGTGGCGCGAAAGGACAGCTCGCGGTAGAAGCCGGTCTTGGCCTTCCCGAGCGCGCGAGGCGACAGGTCGCTCGCGCGGATCGTGACGCTGGACGGCGAGATGCGCTTCCCGTCGAGCAGCATCATGGCGACGGTATACGGCTCTTCCCCGGTCGAGCAAGCCGAAGACCAGATGCGCAGCCGGCCGCCGCCGCGAAGCGCTTCGTCGACGCCTTCGCTTGCCAAAACGTCGAGCTGCGCCCGCTCGCGGAAGAAATACGTCTCGTTGTTGGAGAGGACGGATGCGAGCTCGTCCCATTCTTCGTCGCGCTGCGGCGAGGTCGATAGAAACCGCTGATACGACGCAAACGTTTCGCAGCGATTCTTAAGTAGACGCGTCTGCAAACGGCTTTGCAGCAGAAACTGCTTGGTGTCGTCGTAAAAGATGCCGAAACGTTCGCGGATGGAGTCGCGCAGCGACACGAACTCCGGCTCCGAGATGGCGATCGTCGACACGCGCTAGCTTAACGTCCAGCGAAAGCGGCGGTACGCACTGCGAAGCGCAACGCTTGGCCGTAGAGATAGATACGGTCGCCCATCGTTCGTTCGCAGTCTTCCTTCTGCAAGAGGTCGGCAAAGCGTGGAGTACCCGCGAGCTGCTCGAAGAGCACTCCATAACGCATGGGGACACGTTCGAGGAATCGCATCAACTTTACTCGGTGCGACAGCCTGCGCGAAAACCGGCCGGCCACGACTCGCGCGTACCGCGCAGCGGCAGCAGCCGGACGCGCGCGCTCGGCAGCGACGCTCTCAGCAGCGATACGGCCGCTCATCGCCGCTTCAAAGATTCCCTCGCCGTTGGTCGCGTCGACGAGTCCGGCGGCAGTACCGCCGATCATCACCGCGTCACGACTCAACGCCGGCCGCGGCCATCCGCCGTAGAGCAGGTGGCCTTCTTCCTTTCGAGCGGTCACCTCGACGCCCGGATAGAGGCGGGCGCGCACACGGGCTTCGAATGCGGCGAGCTCCTCGCGCAACGCTTGTCCCGGCATTTTCCCTAAGAGCCCGAGGCCGATTGCCAGATGGTCGCGCTTGGGGAACATCCACGCCACGATCTGCCGGCCGCCGGCCGTACGATAATAATGTAGCTCGAGCGTGCGGTAGGCGATGGCCGCCGCCGGGCGCTGCAAGTAGACGCGGTACTGCAGCGTCGTCATCAAGCCATTCTCCCACTGGCCGTACGCGAGACCTTCGGGCGCGCGAACCGTGGCCCCAGACGCAAGAAAGACGTTGCGCGTGCGAATCCGGCGGCGGTCGCCCGCGCGCAGATCGGCGTACTCGACGACCGCGTGAGCGCCGTCACTCTCGACGGAGCGAAACAGCGATTGCGTGCGCACATCGGCCCCGGCGCGCGACGCGAACGCGCCCATCGTGCCGTCGAGCTCTTCGCGCGTCGTAGTGTGGGCCGGCCCGAACGGAACCTCGTGCTCCGCACCCGAGTCGTCGAAAAGCGCCAGCCGCGGCGTGTCGCAATGCACCAGGTCGTTCGGCAGATCGAAGGTGCCACAAAAACCGGGACGCAGGCCCGCGGCGCAAACGCGCTTTACCCCGACGACGGCATCCTTCTCGAGCACGAGCGTCTCGATGCCGGCGGCCGCTGCCTCGCGTGCGGCAGTGGCGCCCGCGGGCCCGCAACCCACGACCACGAAGTCGACCGTCTCCATGCACGCCGTCCTTCGCGGATACGCCGGCAGCATCCTAAGGAAACGGGGAAAGGACTCGCTGAGGCAGGCCTAGTATCCGAGCCGGTCGGCCCCGACCATGGGGCTCGCTTTTGTACTACCCTCGCTACTTTTAAGGAACATAATGACGGCACAGACTGCGATTGCGGCCGGCCTGGTCGGTGGTGTGCTCGCCCTATTGTACGGTATCGCCCTGATCGTATGGGTACTGGCTCAACCGGCTGGAAACGACCGGATGCGCGAGATCGCTGCGGCGATTCAAGAAGGTGCGATGGCGTTCCTCAAGCGCCAATACACGACCGTTGCGATCGTTGCCGCAATTTGCGCGATCATCATTTTCTTCGCTCCGTCGCTCGGTGCGGAAACCGCGATCGGTTTTTTGATCGGCGCGGTACTTTCCGGCGCGGCCGGCTTCATCGGCATGACCATTTCGGTACGCGCGAACGTCCGAACGGCCGAGGCCGCGCGCGGCGGACTCGCGCCGGCGCTCAACGTCGCTTTCCGCGGCGGTACGGTCACCGGCATGCTGGTCGTCGGTCTGGGTTTACTCGCCGTTTCCGGTTACTACTGGATTCTGATGAGCGTCAACGGCGGCGACGAAGCGAAGTCGCTCGCGGCGATGGTCGGTTTGGCGTTCGGCTGTTCGCTGATCTCGGTGTTCGCACGTTTGGGCGGCGGCATCTACACGAAGGCTGCCGACGTCGGCGCCGACTTGGTCGGTAAAGTCGAAGCCGGAATTCCGGAAGACGATCCACGCAACCCCGCCGTCATCGCCGACAACGTCGGTGACAACGTCGGCGACTGCGCCGGCATGGCTGCCGACCTCTTTGAGACGTACTGCGTCACGACGGTTGCCGCAATGCTCCTGGGCCATCTGCTGCTCGGTTCGGCGGTGCCGGGAGCTACGACGTTCCCGCTATTGCTGGGCGCCATCTCGATCGTCGCGTCGATCATCGGTTCGCTCGTCGTTTCCGCCGGTAAGGTCGAAAAGAGCCGCATCATGAGCGCGCTCTATCGCGGCATGATCGTTGCGGGCGTCCTCGCTCTGATTGGCTTTTATTTCGTAACCAATGCCGTATTCGCCGGACAAACCACGGTGTCGCCGTTACCCGTCTTCTTGTGTGCGCTCATCGGCATCGTGATTACCGGCGCAATTACGTTCATCACGGAATACTTCACCGGCACGCAATTCAAGGCAGTGCGGCAGATCGCGGCCGCATCGGTCACCGGGCATGCAACCAACATAATCGCCGGCCTGGCCGTGTCGATGAAAGCGACGGCGTGGCCGGCGATTACGATCGTCGTCGGTATCCTGGCTAGCTATGCGTTGGCGGGCGTGTACGGCGTCGGCATCGCCGTTATGGCGATGCTTTCGATGGCCGGCATTATCGTCGCTATCGATTCGTTCGGTCCGATCACGGATAACGCCGGCGGCATTGCCGAGATGGCCGACATGCCCGAAGACGTGCGCAACGTCACCGACCCGCTCGACGCAGTCGGCAACACCACCAAAGCCGTGACCAAAGGCTACGCGATCGGCTCGGCCGCGCTCGCCGCAATCGTGCTTTTCGCGTCGTTCCTGCAAGAGCTCATCAACGCGAAGTGTCCCGGACAAGCGACCACGTGCGTCGATGCCGTTCGCAATCTCTTCGCAATCGGTAATCCGTACGTGCTGTGCGGTCTCTTCATTGGCGGCTTGCTGCCATATCTGTTCGGCTCGCTTTCGATGGAATCGGTCGGACGCGCGGGCGGCGCGGTCGTCGAAGAAGTGCGCCGTCAGTTCCGCGAGATCCCCGGAATCATGGCCGGGACGGCAAAGCCTGATTATGGAACGACGGTCGACATCGTAACGCGCGCGGCACTCAAAGAAATGATCGTGCCCGCGCTCATTCCCGTCGGCGTTCCGGTAGTCGTCGTATTGCTGTCGTACTTCAAGCTGCTTCCGGGAGACACCGGCGCGCAGATGATGGGCGGCATTCTCGTCGGTTCCATCGTCACCGGTCTGTTCGTCGCGATCTCGATGACGAGCGGCGGCGGTGCGTGGGACAACGCGAAGAAGTACATCGAAGACGGTCACTACGGCGGCAAGGGCTCGATCGCTCATCAAGCAGCAGTAACCGGCGACACCGTCGGCGATCCTTACAAAGACACGGCGGGTCCGGCGATCAACCCAATGATTAAAGTGCTGAACATCGTCGCGCTTCTTCTCGTGGGCTTCCTCGTACACTAAGCTCGGAGTCGCTTACCTCAGCGAGTAGCCAACTCGCTTTACTAGATGGGAGCCGGAATCAAACCCGGCTTTCATTTTTGTTTCCCAGCGAACCCCTAGGATAGGGGCATGAAGCGAACCCTGGGAGGTCCCGTGGCGGCGGCTTTGGGCGCCGCATTTTTTGCACTTGCATCGCTTCCAGCGTCTGCGGAATCGTCGCAGCAAGATCAGTGGGAGATGCAAATCGGGCAGCAGCAGTATCAGCAACTGATGCAGCAGGGCAAGATCGTTCCGCAATCGCCGTTATACGACGAACTCAAACCGGTTGCCGATAAAATTTCCGCCGTTGCGGATCCGCAATACTTTACGCCGTTTCACTTCATTTTGGTAAACCAGCAGCAGCCCAACGCTTTCGCCGTTCCGGGCGGCAACGTGTACGTCACGACCGGTTTGATGCAGTTCGTGCACAATCAAGACGAACTCGCGGGCGTGTTGTGTCACGAGGTTTCGCACGACATCCATCACGACGTCTACAACGAGAATCACAAGAATCAGTCGCTGCAAACCACGGCCGGCGTGCTCGGCATGTTGATGGGCATGGGCGGCGGTTACGGCGGCTACCTCGGACAGATGGCCGTCGGCATGGGCGCGCAAGCGCAATCGAAGAGCTACTCGCGCGCGGTAGAGAGTAAGGCCGATTCCGCCGGCGCGTACAACTGCGCGAAGGCCGGTTACAACCCGTGGGGTATGGTGTGGTTGTTCCAGCGCATGGGCGCGGGTAGCCACTCGAACTCGCCGCAATGGATGTCGGATCATCCGAAAGACGAGCAGCGCATCGCCGATCTCCAGAAGCTCTTCGCCGAAGATCCGGCAACGTTTTCGAAGTTCGCCAACAACCCGAAGACGGCAATCGCCATGACGACCGTCCACGAACAAAACCCTTCAACGCAAAGCTTCGCACCGCGCCAAGGTTACTCGCAACAGGGGTATCCGCAACAGGGGTATCCGCAACAGGGGTATCCGCAACAGGGGTATCCGCAACAGGGGTATCCGCAACAGGGGTATCCGCAACAGG
>DASRSM010000162.1:0-14989 GCA_035656415.1 Vulcanimicrobiaceae bacterium
CGCGTAGTGCATTCTTGATGCCCTGCGTTCCGATCGCGTGCGCGGTGATGCGCAGGCCGTGACGGTGCGCTTCCTCGACGGCTGAAGTGAGTTCGTCGGGGGTGAGCTGCGCGTTGCCCGGTACCGCACCTTTGGTGAGCACGCCGCCGGTTGCGATTAACTTGATGCAGTCGGCGCCGGTAAGCATTTGTTCGCGCACGGCTTTGCGTGCGTCCCACGGCGAGTCGACCGCGCGTCCGAGCGGCCAGCCATGACCGCCGGTCATGCAAAGCACGTTTCCCGCAGCCCGCATGCGCGGTCCTGGAATGCGCCCTACGTTAATCGCGTCGCGAACGTCTTGTGCGATCGCGCACGAGCTGCCGACGTCGCGGACCGTGGTAACGCCGGCGCGCACGGTCTTGCGCGCGTTTTCGACGGCTTTGAGCATCCGCTGGTTTTGCGTTGTCGCAAAGAACGATCCGAAACTGTCGGGCTCGCCGCTCATCTCGAGGTGAACGTGCGCGTTGACCAGCCCGGGAACGACGCAGGCGGCGGCGAGCTCGTGCTCGCCGTCGCCCGTGCGGATTTCTCGGACGCGTCCGTCGTCGATAACGACGTCGACGTTGCGTTTTGGAGGCTCGATGGTTCCGTCGTAGAGAACGCCGGCACGTACGATCATGCCGGGGCTATTCGTCTTACGGAGTCGTGATCATCCAATCGTTGCCGAACCGATCGATAACGTTGGCAAAGCGTCCTCCCCAGAACGCGTCGCTCAACGGCATCTTCACGGTGCCGCCTTCGGAAAGGCGCGCGACGATACGCTCGCCTTCGGCCTTATCGGTGAACGAAAGCGCGAGTGAAACGTTGCCTTCTTCGGGATCGATCGTCTTGTTATCTCTGCCGTCGGAGCAGAAGAAGCTCAGTCCGGGCGAAGTAAACGAAGCGTGCATGATGCGGTCGTTGTCGCCCATTTCAGCGTCGTCTTTATACGGAGAATCGCCCACCGTCATCGCTTCGTAAGATCCGCCGAAAACGTCTCGGTAAAACTCGAGTGCTTCTTTGCAGCGGCCGTAGAGGAAAATGTACGGCTGAAGAATCGTCGTCGTGCCCGTCTTTCCGGTCGTTGCCGTTCCGGTAGTGCTCATGGTGTCTCCTTCGTGTAGTGAGGCACTACCGATTCGTTACGTGTCGAACGGTACCTCGCGCTGCGCGGGCTCGCTTGGTGCGCGTATGAAACGCATGCAGAACGGATAGCGGTACGCTTTACCGTCGTGCACTGCGACGGTCGCTAGGACCGATAAGACAACGTTAGCAATCATGAGCGCTGCCAGCAACGTGGCACCGAGCGCGATCGTCTCGAGTGCCTGCCCGGTTGCGCGCGCGGCGGCCAGCCGCTCCACGGCGAACGCCGCGATGACGACGATCGCGACGACCGCGATCGCTACGGTGTTTTGAAAGTTTTGAGCTTCGCGCGATTGGTCCGCGACGAACGGCGACACGTGACGCTTCGTAATATAGACGACTGCGGTCGCGACCGGAGCGGCGAACGGAATCCCGAGGATCCATAGGCAGCCGCAGAGGTGCGCCAACACGGCCCAGTTGGCGTCCGCCTGCTTCGGTGGAATGCCGGCGTCGCGCGTTCCCGCGCTAGCGGCGGGCATCGGCGGCTTCCATTGCCTGGTACGCCTTGCTCGTCAGCATATGGCCGACGACGCCGGCAATGTAGCGCGAGGCCGCACGTACTTTCGCGAGATCGACACCGGTCAGGATGCCCATTTGATGCAGAAGGTAGAGCACGTCTTCGGTTCCGACGTTGCCGGTCGCACCGGGTGCGTACGGGCAGCCGCCCAATCCGCCCGACGACGAGTCGAACTTCGCGATGCCGTGCTGCAGCGCCGCATACACGTTGGCCAGCGCGGTTCCGCGCGTGTCGTGAAAATGAAACGCAATCAACTCGAGCGGCACCTGCTGCAGCAGCAAGGGCATCAGCTCGTCGATTTGACTCGGAACGCCGACGCCGATCGTGTCGCCGATGGACAGCTCGCTGCAGCCCATCTCCATGAGCTTCACGCAGACGTCGACGACCATCTGCGGCGTTACGGTGTCCCCGAACGGCGAGCCGAACGCGGTCGAAACGTAGCCGCGCACCCACATGCCGTCATTGCGGCCGGCTTGCACGACGTCGCGAAACGTTTCGATCGATTCGTCGATCGTCATGTTGATGTTGCGTTTCGTAAAGTGCTCCGACGCCGCGGTGAACACCGCGATCGCGTCGGCACCGGCGGCTTTGGCGCGCTCGTATCCTTTGAGGTTCGGAACGAGCACGGGATAGCGCACGCCGGGCACTTTATTGATGCGCGTGAAGACGTCGGCGGCGTCGGCGAGCTGCGGAATGGCCTTGGGGCTGACGAACGAGGTCGCCTCGATCCAGCGCAGTCCGGTTTCCGACAGCAGATCGATAAACTCGACTTTCGCGTCGGCCGGGACGATTTCGCCTTCGTTCTGGAGGCCGTCGCGGGCACCCATTTCGAAGAGCGTAACGGATTTGGGAAGTGCCATTGCCGTCTTCTTATAACCGCCGGCCGGTATTGCCTGGATTCGGTCCGAAGGGAATCTCTATGTTGAAGCGATGCCTGGCTTTGTTCCTCGGCGCCGCGCTGCTCGCGGCGGCCCCGGCTCCGGCGCCCGATAACGGCGCGAGCGCGCTGGACGCGCTCGCCGCACACTATTGGCAGCGCGAACTGCAAAGCAGTTACTACCTGCGCATCGAGATCGGAAAGCCGATCGAAACGATCCGCGCCGTCACCTACGAAAACGCTTCCGCCGACGCCGCGTTCGCGCAGCAAATTCAAAGCGGACTCAAGGCGATCGACGCGGCGAAGCTCGACCACGATCGTTGGCTGACGTACCGCACGCTGCAGTACTTGACCGGCAGCGACGTTGCGAACGAGCGGTACTTTTGGCTCGTTCAGCAGGCGACGCCGTACGCGGGCGGCAGTCAGATAGCCCAGATCGCCAACGTCTTTTCGTCGTTTGCATTCGCAAACGCCGCCGACGCGACGCGCTACGAGTCGCTGCTGCATCAATACGCGGCGTTCGTGAAATCGCTCGGCGATCTCCTCAAAGGCCAGCACGAACGCGGCATCATTCTCCCGAACGCCGAAAGCGAACCGTCGGCGGCCGTTTTCGCCAGTTACGGGAAAATCTCGCGCGGCGACTCGCTCGTTCCGGCGCAAAGCCGTCTGACGGCGCTCTCCGCGGCCGATGCGAGCGCGCTGCGCGCGTCGTCAACCACGATCGCAAATACCGAGATCGCTCCGGCATTCGATGCGGTCGCCGCATATCTCAAGGGTCCGTATCGCGTGGGCGCTCCGGCCGGCGTTGGTCTAGCGCAATATCCCGGCGGACTCGACTACTACCGCTACCTCGTCTTCGCCAGCACGACGATTCACGTCGAGCCCGAAACGCTGCACGAGACCGGAGTCGAGCAAGTTGCGGCGATCAACGGCAAACTCGACGGCATTCGCAAGCAGGTCGGCTTCCACGGCAATCTCGCCGCGTTCAAGCATTACCTCGCGACCGATCCGCGATTCTTTCTCAAGACGACGCAGCAGTTCGGCGACCGGCTCGAAATGTACGTAGGCCGTGCGGCTGCGGCCGTTCCGCGCTACTTTTTACGCACGCCCAAAGCGCCGTACGGCGTGGAGCCGTTGCCCAAAGAGCTCGCGGCCTCGCAAACGTTCGGCTATTACGATCCGCCGACCGCCGTGAAAGCGTACGGACATTATCTCTATAACGCATGGCATCCGGAACGCACGTCGGATCTCGGCGCCGGCGCGCTGATCTGTCACGAGCTCATTCCCGGGCATCACTTTCAAATCGCCGCGCAGCAAGAGAATACCTCACTCCCCGACGTCCGCCACTACGACTTCTCGGAGGTCGGATTCGTCGAAGGCTGGGGGGAGTATGCTTCGCAGTTATGCTGGGACATGGGCGTGTACACGACGCCGTACGACAAGGCTGGACGCCTGATGCAAGATTTGATGGTGTCGACGCGTTTGGTCGTCGATACGGGAATGAACGCGATGGGTTGGAGCCGCGAGCGCGCGATTGCATTCATGCGCGAGAATCTGACGTTCAGCGAAGCGCAGATCGAAAGCGAGACGCTGCGGTACTCGACCGACATTCCGGGCCAGGCGCTAGGATACAAGACTGGCGAGCTGACGATGCTGCAGCTGCGCGATCATGCACGCAAGGAGCTCGGCGCCAAGTTCGACATCCGGCAGTTTCACGCGTGGGTTCTCGATAGCGGCGCGATGACGCTCGACACGCTGCGCGAGCACATCGATTACGAAATCGCGAAAGCGAAATCAGGCTAATTTACCCCGGCGGCGGCGTCGGGACGGGATCGTGCAGATGTGCGTTTGGCTCCAAATACAGCCGCCGGTGCGGGACGTCGAACGTCAGCGTGAATCGGCGCAGTATCTCCATGCCGACAGTCGGCACCGGATTGGCCGGCCCCCACGCGTGCGCAATAGTGTACGGCCCGAGCACAACGCGTTCGAAGACACCGGAGTAATCGACGTAGGAGTGACCGAGACCGACTCCGACGACGGATTCGCGGCGTTCGGGGGAGCGCCGCACGAGATCGTCCGAGGCTGCGTCTTCCGATCCGGTATCGATTCGCGCTTCACGCACGGCGCGCAGGCCGTTACTCAAAACGAGCGTCATGGGTATGTAGAGCTTTTCGTGACGCACGGTGAGCGGCAACGCTGCGCCGGTACCCGTGTACCGAAACGCCGAAGGCGCGTAGATGATAAACGTTCGCCCGACCGGGTCGATGCGGACGACGTACGCCTCGAGAAAGTCTTGCCCGATTAAACCGTCCTGTCGGCGGGCGGTGCCGGTATGACTGAGATCGATGACGTACGGATCGGAGACGTGCAGCGCAACGCCGCCGACGTCGAGATCGAGCGGCGAGGCACGCTCCAACGGAACCGTTCCGTGCCCCGCTCCGGCCATTCGACCCTGCGCGACGATGTGGAGCCCGACCCGGCGTGCGGTTGCCGTATCGATCACCGAGTGCATCGCGCCGCTATCGAGCGAGAACCAGAGCCCGCGATGCTCGATTGTGACCGGAAGGAAGATCAGCTTGCCGTTCGGCTCGAAATGCACCGTCGCGAGGGGCATGGGCGGCGAAGTTACGGCGGTTGAAGCCGTGAGGATCGCGGCGATCGCGAGGCCGCGAACGAGGATAGCGCGCATGCCGATACCGTCCACCCAGCGCGCGGCGGCAGCAATCAGCCGTCGATCAAAAATCTATCAAACGAGTTCCAGCAGCGGCGTTCCGCCGGCGACGATCTCGCCTTCCTTGACGAGAATCACCTTGACGGTCGAAGCGATCGATGCTTCGAGGCGATGTTCCATCTTCATCGCCTCGAGTACGACGAGCAGCGCGTGCTCTTCGACGTCGTCACCTTCGCGAACGGCGATCTTGACGATCTTGCCCGGCATCGGCGCCACCACCCGGCCGTCTCCGCCGCCTCCGTGCGTGCCGTGCGCGGCTTCCGCCGACGGCGGCGTCGCAAACGCGAAATTATAGACGTGGCCGTCGTGATGCACCGCGAAGTCGTCGCCCGAACGCATGACGGTGCCGGTAAACTCCGCGTTTTCAAACGCCGCGTGTACCGCGTTTACACGCCGTTGCGCGCGCAGTTCGCCGATGAGGTCGCCCGAGAGAAACCAAACGCCCGGCGCTGCCGTTGCGTCGACGACGAGGGACGTCGTCGCGCTCTCGTATTGCAGGCGGATCGGCATGCCGACGCTTGCGATGCGCCACGGGGCAGCGCCGTCGACGAGCATCGATGCCACGCAGACGAGCGTCGCCTCGCGGGGTGCCGGCGGGTTCTTGAAGATGGATTCGTCGAGACGCTGCGCTAAAAAGCTCGTCGTCGTATCGCCGGCGCGAAACGCCTCGTCGCGTGCGATCCACAACAGCAGCGGAATGTTCGTGCGCACGCCGCCGATGGCAAAACCTTCGAGCGCGTGCTCGAGCCGCGAGATCGCTTGCGCGCGATCGCTGCCGTACACGATGAGTTTCGCGAGCATCGGATCGTAGTAGACGCTGATCTCGCTGCCCGTCGTCACGCCGGCATCGAGCCGAATGCCAGGGCCCTCCGGCGGGGACCACCGCGCGATCGTTCCGGTCGAGGGCAGCATGTTGTTGGCAGGATCTTCGGCATAGATGCGCGTTTCGATCGCCCAGCCGCGCGGCCGCACGTCATCCGCGGCGATGGTCAGCGCTTCGCCTGATGCGATGCGCAGCTGCAGCTGCACGAGATCGACGCCGTACACGAGTTCCGTGACCGGATGCTCGACTTGCAAACGCGTGTTCATCTCGAGGAAGTAAAACGAATCGTCGTAATCGAGCATGAACTCGCACGTGCCGGCGTTGGTGTACTGCACCGATTGGGCCGCACGCACCGCCGCCGCGCCCATGTTCGCGCGCAGCTCGGGTGAAAGCGCGACCGACGGCGCCTCCTCGACGATCTTCTGATGACGCCGCTGGATCGAACACTCGCGCTCGCCGAGATGAATGGTGTTGCCGTGCGAATCGGCAAGAATTTGAAACTCGATGTGGCGCGGATCGCGCAAGTAGCGCTCCAGCAGCACCGCGTCGTCGCCGAACGCTGCTAGCGCTTCCCGCTTGGCCGCCGCGAGCGCTTCGTCGAACTGACCGATCGCGTCGACCACGCGCATGCCGCGTCCGCCGCCGCCCGCGCTGGCTTTGACCAATAAGGGAAAGCCGACTTCCGCCGCTTTCACGCGCAGCGTTTCGAGCGTTTGATCGTCGCCGTCGTAGCCGGGAACCGTCGGTACGTCGAACTCGCGAACGCGCCGCTTGGCTTCGATCTTGCTCCCCATCGCCGCCATCGCTTGCGGCGTCGGACCGACGAAGATCATGCCCGCGTCGATGACGGCCTTCGCGAACGCCGCGCGTTCGGAAAGGAAACCGTAGCCCGGATGAACGGCATCGGCCTTCATCGCGACGCCCGCGGCGATGACCGCATCGATGTTGAGATACGACTCAGCGGCGGGCGCCGGACCGATGCATCGCGCGTCGTCCATGACGCTCAAGTGATAGGCGTGGTCGTCGGCTTCGGAGTAAATCCCGAGCGGCGCGATGCCCATTTCGCGGGCGGCGCGCGCGACCCGCACGGCGATTTCGCCTCTGTTAGCGACGAGCAGGCGCCTCAAGTCTTGTCATCCTGAGCGGAGCCTTCGGAGAAGGCGGAGTCGAAGGACGGCGAGCGGCGTTCGAGGAACGCGCGCAAACCTTCTTGCCCTTCGGGCGACACGCGCTGATTGGCGATGGCCTTGGACGTTATTTCACGCGTTTCTTCGTAGGTTGCGTCGAGCACGCGCCGGACCAGCAGCTTCGCCGCGCTCACCGCGCGCGGACCCGCCGTGCGCAGCTCGGCGAGGATCCCGTCGACGACCGCGTCGAGATCCCCGTTCTTTACGACTTGATGCACGAGTCCGATCTGCAGCGCGCGATCCGCGTCGAAGCGCTCGCCGGTTAAAAATAGCGCGCGGGCGTGCGACGCCCCAATCTTGCCGAGTACGAACGGCGAAATCACGGCCGGAATGATGCCGAGCTTGACTTCGGTGAAGCCGAAAACCGCTTCGTCGCTCGCGATCGCGACGTCGCAAACGGCGGCCAGTCCCGCGCCGCCGCCGAGCGCCGCACCGTGGATGCGTCCGATCACCGGATGCGTGCAGCTATCGATAGCGCGAAACATGTCGCTCATGCGTTCGGCGTCGATTTGGTTCGCTTCGATGCTCAAGTCGAGCGATTCGCGCATCCAGTTGATGTCGGCACCGCCGCAGAAGACGCGGCCTTCACCGGCAAGCACGACGGCGCGGACGTCGTCGGCGGCCGAGATGCGCGTAAACGTCTCGTGAAGTTCGCCGATGACGTTGGCGTTGAAGGCGTTGCGCACGTCGGGGCGGGCGAGCGTGACGCGAGCGATCCCGTCGGTGACGTCGAGCTTGATCGTTTCAGGCATGCGGGGGGTCCATTCGCCCTGCGGGTTCGCCGACCATGGTCAGCGAACTCATCCGGCTCGAGTTCGCAAGCGTATATAGTTGAAATGGCGTCGAAGCAGAAGACCTCGATCTACCGCTACTCCGTCGTTACCCGCGCCAGTCACTGGCTATGGGCGCTCGCTTTTGCGGTGCTCGTGTCGAGCGGATTGCAAATCTTCAACGCGTCGCCGAACCTCGACGCCAGCGACAAGAGCAACCCGGCTCGCCGAGTGCTCGCGATCGGATCCCCCGCCGACGGCGCCGGCGCGACGGTCGTCTTCGGCCACGCCTTCAACACGACGGGATGGCTCGGCTGGACCGACGACGGGATGGGCGGCCGGGGGGCGCACGCGTTTCCGGCGTGGATCACGGTTCCGGGCTTTCAAGATCTCGCCGACGGGCGGCGCTGGCACCTCTTTTTTGCGTGGATTGCGGCGCTGTGCTGGATCGCGTGGCTCATCGCGACCGCGCGGCGCGGCACGTTGCGGAAAATGATTCTCGCTCCGAGCGACGTGCCGAAGCTCTGGCCGATGCAAGCGTACTACTTGAAGCTGCGCAAAGAACCGCCGCCGTACGATCTGTACAATCCGCTGCAGAAAGCCGCGTACACGACCGTTGGATTCGTCATCGCGCCGCTGATCGTGATTACGGGACTCGCGCTGTCGCCGGGCATCGACGCGATCGCGCAGCCGCTGACGGCGATCTTAGGCGGGCGGCAGTTCGCGCGTTTGTGGCACTTCGCCGCGATGCTCGCGCTGTTGGCGTTCTTTTCGATTCACGTGTTCCAAGTCGCTACGCAAGGCGTCGTCAATCAGATGCGTTCGATGATTACGGGCTGGTATGAAGCGTAATTTGTTTATCGCAACGTCGATGTCGGCGGCGCTGAGCGCGTGCGGACCGATTTCGAACAAACTCAACGACAACCAGGCGTTTCGGCGTCTCTTGGAAGCCGCCGAGCCCGTCAATCACGCCCTCATCGGAACGCGCGGTTTGGCGCGGCAATACCGCGACTCGGACGTCGATCGCGAGTTTCGCGTCAACGGCTTCAGCGCGCCCGGCGACGCAAACTATCAGCGGTTTATCGCGGATAACTTTGCGACGTATCGTTTGACCGTCGACGGCGCAGTCGAAAACCGGCACGCGTTTACGCTGGGCGAACTCCATGCGATGCCGCAGCAAACGCAGATCACGCGTCACGACTGCGTGGAAGGCTGGAGCGCGATCGGCAAATGGAGCGGCGTACGCCTCGGCGACCTGCTCGACCGCGTGCGTCCGCGCGGCGATGCGCGTTACGTCGTCTTCCATTGCATGGACAACGACGGCCAGGGCAACCTCTATTACGAGAGCCTCGATTTGCACCAGGCGCGTCACCCGCAGGCGTTGCTCGCGCTGCGCCTCAACGATGCCGCGCTCGATCCCGACCACGGCGCCCCGGTACGGCTACGCGTGCCGACGCAGCTTGGCTATAAGAGCGCCAAGTGGATCGGGCGCATCGAACTGGTCGGCAGCTTTGCCACCATCGCCGCCGGGCGCGGCGGCTACTGGGAAGACCAGGGTTACGAGTGGTACGCGGGGATTTAAGGGCCGGCTAACCGTCACACCGCTCACTCGACCCGCGCTATAATTCACGTCATGACACCACGAGCAGTTGCGGCCGCTGCAGCGGCCGTGGCGCTGCTGGCCGTTGCGCCCGCGCAACCAAGCTTGCGCGAGCAGTTGCGGGCGACCGAATCGAACTACTATGCCCATCTCGTCACGCTGGCGCCGATCGTCGGGCGCTATTCGGTGACCGATTACATGCAGCGGCTCGTCGACGACCGTGAAGACCTCGACTCGTCCGACGTTCCGGCCGGCTATTCGCCGGAGCAGTGGGGGGATTACGTACGCTCGAAGGCGCTGCTCGATATCAGTCTTGCCGATCAACTGCTGTCGCAGCACTACGTGCCGATGGAATCGATTCGCGGGCTCGGTGAAACGCTCGTCCGCTCGTCGCACGACGGAACGATGCAGCCGGTTGCGGTCTACGTACCGCCGTCGTATACGCCGTCCCATCCGGCCCCGCTCGTCGTCTTCCTGCACGGTCATCCGCAAGCCGAAACGTCGCTGATCTCGCCCGATTACGTTGCGAAGCTCGCCGATACCACCGGCAGCATCGTCGTCGCCCCATATGGGCGCGGTTACTACGATTTTCGCGGGACGACCGACGACATCTACGATACCGTCGGCGTCGCCACGAAAGCGTTTTCGATCGACGCACGCAAACGGTTCCTCGCCGGCTACTCGATGGGCGGTTTCTCCGTGTTCGAAGTCGCGCCAGCGCATCCCGAAGCGTGGTCGGCAATCATGTGCATTTCGGGGGCGCTGCTCGGTCACGACGCGCACCGCGTCACATCGATGCTTTCGCGCACGCCGTTTTACGTGTTGACCGGCAGCGACGACGACAGCATTCCGACGCAATATCCCACCGCTACCGCCGTGTACTTGACGGCCAGCGGTTTGCCGGTGTCGTTTTATTCCCAGCCGCACGGAACGCATCGCGTGGTAACGCTGCTGCCGATTCTCGCGCAGGCGTGGGACGATATGCACCGCGGCATCGTCCGGTCGCCGCCGCCCATGGTGGGAGGGATGGTCCTGCCGAACGCCCCGCCCCAGACGATGCTCAAGCCGTAAGCCTGACTGGTGCCGAAAAGGTGACATCGGTGCATTTCGCACTTAGGAACATGAGCAAGGGAGCCGAAGGCCACCCCAGTGCTCGCTAATCCGAACCGGATGCCGGGGAATCTCCCGAGCCGTCCTACGCGCTTCATCGGCCATGCCGGTGAGGTCGGACGCCTCATTGCTGCGCTCGACGAAACGCCGGTCGTAACGCTCACCGGCGCCGGCGGCGTCGGTAAAACCCGCACCGCGATCGAGCTGGCGAAGCGCACCTCAACGTATTTCCCCGACGGCGTCTGGTTCGTGAATCTGGCCCTGCTCGACGACGGCGCCGACGTCGTACCGTTCGTGTGCGAAACGCTGCGCGACGTCGCGCCGATGGCGCACGACGCCGCGTCGTTCGCCGCGGCCCTCGGCGATCGTCAGGTGCTGCTGCTCTTCGATAGTTGCGAACACGTGCTCGAGCAGACCGCCGTACTGGTCACGTCGATCGTCGAGGCGGCGCCGCGCGCACGCGTCATCGCCACATCGCGGCAACCGCTGGGGGCACCGCGCGAGCTCGAACATCGTTTGAACACGCTCTCGCTCGACGACGCGGCCGAGCTGTTTTACGACCGCGCGTGCAACGTCGGCATCGAGCTGGGCGAGTTCGAGCGGCCGGTAATCGCTACGATCGTCGAATATCTCGACGGCATTCCGCTGGCGATCGAGCTGGCCGCGCCGCTGTTGCGCACGATGTCGACCGAAGAACTGCTGCGCCATTTCGACGATCGCCTCGAGTTGCTGTCGATGGAAAACAGCGGCGCACCGAGCCGTCAGCAGACGCTCGAAGCGATGCACGACTGGAGCCACCGGCTGCTCAGTGAGAACGCGCAAAAGCTGTTCCGCCGCTTGGCAATTTTTGTCGGCGGCTGCACGCTCGAAGCCGCAATGCACGTGTGCGCCGACGAAGACTTCAACGAAGCGCGATTGAGCGAAGCGCTCGACGAGCTCGTTCTCAAGTCGCTGGTAATCAAAGAAACGTTCGATGGCCGCTCGCGGTATCGCATGCTCGAAATCACGCGCACGTACGCCCAGAGTTGTCTGTTGCGCAGCAACGAGTACGACGAGGCCGCGCAGGCGCACGTGCGCTACTTCGCGCTGTTGACGCGCCGCTTCGAAGGCATGCTCGACGCGATGCCGATCTTGCAGTGGCAAGCGATGGTTACCGGCGAAGCGCAGAACTTCCGCGCCGCACTATCGCTGGCGCTCGATGCGGGCGACGTCGACGGGCCGGCCGAGATTTGCGAGGCGCTGCATCACTGGTTGTGGACGCACGGTCCGGTGCACGCCGCCGACCTGACGCGCCGCATTGCGACGATTCTGGAGACGACGATGGAAGCGCGCGTCGAAGCGCCGCTGCGTTTGGCACTGGCCGCGCTGCTGCGCCGCACCGCACGGCCGCGCGCGCTCGAAGCCGCCAAACGCGCGTACGATCTGTATCGCTCGCTCGGCGACGTCGTGCATCTCGCCGACGGGCTGCGCGCGACGAGCAGCTTGCAGCACGCCGTGCTCGGTGCGCCGGCCGCGCAGCTCACGGCGGAAGTCGCCCGTTTGGCCAACCTGATGCTCGAGATGGGCAGCGTTCTGCGCGCGGCCGAGCTGCTCAACAATCTCGGCGTGGCGTATGCGGAAATGCTCGACGACGCGCGGCTGCAAGACGCAAGCATCTGCTTCGAGCGCGCCGCCGGTCTGATGGAAGCGCGCGGCGATCGCGCGCGTGCCGGCGTCGTCATGGGAAATAGCGCGATTACCGCGTTTCTATCCGGCGATACCGAGCAGGCCGTGCGCTGGAGCGAGCGCGCCACCGGACTCTTCGATCAGGTGCCCGACAGCATCGAAGCCGGACATCAATGGTCGAACTTCGGCTTCCACCTTTCGGTCGTCGGCCGCTTCGAAGAATCGCGGACGGCGCTGCGCAAAGGTATCGAGATCGCGCTCGAACGCAACGATCGCGAAGGTCTGTCGGAAGTGCTCGAAAACAGCGCGTACTTCTATCACGTGACGGGCGAAGACCGGCTCGCCGCACGGCTGATCGGTTGCGCTCAAACGCTGCTGCCGCGCGATCTCGCGCGTCAAGCGCGCGACGGTGCGGTACTGCAAGAGATTCTCGACAGCCTGCGCGCCAATCTCGGCGACGACGTGTACGAAGAAGAGCGCGCGAGCGGCGCGGCGATTCCGCTCGCCGAGATTCTACACGAAGCGGAACGTTCGGTACTGGTGCGCCACTAGGTCAGCGCGATCCACATACCGGCGATCACGAGAAGCGATCCGAGCAGCTCGCGCGACGTAAAGACCTCGCCGCCGAGCGCGATTCCAACCGCAACCGCAATCACGGGAATGACGAGCGACGATAATCCGACGACCCACACCGGGATGCGTTCGAGCAGCCATAAATTGAGGAAGAACGGGACGCAGCTGCCCAAGATCGACAGGTAGAGCAACGCCGCGATCGACGGCGGCATGGCCGCACTTGCCCAGGCTACGTGCTCGGTCGTTATGCCGATGAGAAATACGGCGATGCCGGCGGAGAGCATCGCGGGCGGCAGCGTAACGAGCGGATGATGGCCGGCGTGACGGCGCGCGTACACGTTGCCGAACGCGGATACTGCGGCTGCGCCGATGGCAGCTAACGCGAACAGCGGCGAGCCGCGAACTTGTCCCGTCAGCGAGATCGCCGCAACGCCCGCGAACGCGATGACGGCGCCGACCCAAATGCGCGGCGTCGTCCGTTCGTTAGCGAGGACGTGCCCGAACGCGAAAACGAAGAACGGCAGCGTTCCGAACAGGACGGCGACGAGTCCCGAATCGAGACGCGTTTCCGCCGTGTACGTGAGTATGTAGTTCAGTCCGAACAGAAAGAACGCGAGTACGGCAATCAGCTTCCACGGCTTCGTGTCACCCGGAGCTCGTCGAAGGGCCCCGCTCACCGACGCAACGCCGTACATCACCGCGCCCGCAATGATAAAGCGCAGCCCCACCCCCGTGAGCGCCGGGATGTAGTGCAGCGAAAACTTGATGCCCAGCCACGTCGTCCCCCAAATCGCGCACATCGTGCAATAGGCGCCGACGACGGCGGCACGATTTTCCTCGGACCGCATCGAATGGGCGAGGTATGAGCTTAACGGTGAAATGCCCTCTCTGCGGCGAGATCATCGCCGGCGACGACGAAGACTCGCTGGTCGCAGCGGCCGACAAACACGGCGACGCGAAGCACGGCGGCATGCGCGCGCCGCGTTCGATGGTGCTGGGAGCCGCCCGCAAGAGCGAATAGCTCCGGGACCTTCCTCCCAAGGGCGTCTCACGGCGATCGACGTATACATCTCGCCGCAATGAAGAAGACGTTCCTAACGCTTTTTGCGGCATTCGTGTTGAGCGCGTGCGCCGGCGGCTCGCATGCGACGATGCCGGGCATTCCCGGCGCCGACGCCGTTTCGACAGCTGCGAATCGTTGGAACGTCAAGACGCTTGCAAACGGATGGAGCGGTCCGTTTGCGATTGCGTTCGATGGAGCGGGAAACGCGTTCGTTACGGACGACGATCAAAACGCGCTCTTCGAAGTCCCTCGAGGCGGAACGATTCGCAAAATCGCAACGGGTCTTTCGAATCCGACGAGCGTTGCGGCCGACGCGGTTGGGGACGCTTTCGTTTCGTACGATGCAGGCGTGCGGGAGTTCTTGACGGACGGAACGTCGCGAAAGATTTCCATTCCGTGCAAGAACGCCGCGATTGCCGGGTCGAAAACCGGCACCTTTTTCTTAGATGCCTGCCGGACTCTCTACAAGCTCTTGCCGTCGGGGAAACTGACGCGCATCCGAAAGGCACCCCTGGCCGGAACGTTGGCCGTGGATGGGTCCGGCAACTTCTACATCAGCGACCTCTATAGCACCCTCAAAATTCGTCCGAACGGCAAAGCGTCGTACCTTACGCGCAGCATCGGCGGACGCATCGCCGCCGACACTTCGGGGAACGTCTATGCCGGCGAGTACAACGCCGGTCTTGGCACGTTATACGTCGTAAATCCGAACGGCAACGTCCGGGCACTGCGTTCTAACCTTGGAATGATAGAAGGGGTCGGCATAGATCCCACCGGTAATGCTTACGTTACGTCGATCGGCCGCTCCAAGGTGTACAGAGTGTCGCCCCGCGGCACCGAGGCCCCGTTCGGATCGTCCGCGCCGTTCATGGTTGCGATCGATGCGCAGTCGAACCTATACGTCGCCGACGA
>DASRSM010000163.1:0-9500 GCA_035656415.1 Vulcanimicrobiaceae bacterium
CTAAACGACATTTATGCCGAGAACCATCATTGCGGCCAACTGGAAGATGCACAAAACCGCGAAGGAAGCCGGCGACTTTCTCGACGCCTTTCTCGCGCGCGCCGCGGCGCTGCCGCCGTCGATCGAGGTCGTGATCGCGCCGCCGTTTACGGCGATTCCGGCCGTAGCGACGCGTCTGTCGGGTACGAACATCCGGCTGGGCGCACAGACGATGCACTGGGAACTGCAGGGACCGTTCACCGGCGAAATCAGCGCGACGATGCTGCTCGAGTTCGGCGTCAGCTACGTCATTTTAGGTCACTCCGAACGCCGCGCGTACTGCGACGAGACCGACCGCAGCGTCAACTTGAAGGTTTCGACCGCGCTCGCGCAAGGTCTCACGCCAATCGTCGCCGTCGGTGAAACCGCCCAGGAGCGCAGTTCGGGACAAACCGACGATCGCGTCATCGCGCAATCGCGCGCCGCTTTCGACGGGATCGCTCGCAACTTGCTCGACCGCGTCGTGATGGCGTACGAACCGATTTGGGCGATCGGCACCGGAAAGAACTGCGATCCGGGCGAGGCCAACCGCGTCATGACCGTAATCCGCGAATGCGTTTCGGGACTGGACGATACGCCGATCCTCTACGGCGGCAGCATGAAGCCTGAAAACGTCGCGTCGTACATGGAACGCCCCAACGTCAACGGCGGCTTGGTCGGCGGAGCGTCGCTCGATCCAAACGGCTTTGCAGCATTAATCCAGAGCGCCGCAGTATGACGTTGCGGCCCGTCGTGCTGTGCGTGCTCGACGGTTGGGGCTGCAGCGACAAAACGCACGGGAACGCTATCGCCGCCGCCAATCTGCCGCATTGGCGGGCATTTTTCGATCGCTATCCATGGACGATGCTCGACGCATCGGGCGAAGCGGTGGGCTTGCCCAAAGGCATCATGGGCAACAGCGAAGTTGGGCACCTCAATATCGGCAGCGGCCGCGTGGTTCCGCAAGGCATCGTCATCATCGATGATGACATTGCCTCTGGTAAGTTCGCGAAGAACGAAACGCTGCAGCGCGCTATCGCGCACGCTAAGTCCAATCTTGGGAAGCTGCACCTCATTGGACTCCTCTCGGATGGTTGCGTGCACAGCTCGATCGTTCACCTGTTCTCGCTGATCGACGCCGCCGTCGCCGCGGACGTTCCCCTCGCGATACACTGCTTTCTCGACGGCCGCGATACGCCGCCGCGCTCCGCGCTGACGTACGTCGATCGACTCGAGAAGAAGCTCGCCGCCGTCGGCCGTCAAGGCTCGATAGCGACCGTTTGCGGTCGCTTCTACGCGATGGACCGCGACAAACGCTGGGAACGCACGCAGCGCGCGTACGACATGTTGGCGCGCGCTGCGACTGACGTACACGCCGGCAGTGCCGCCGGCGCCGTGAAGATGGGTTACGATCGCAACGAGGATGACGAGTTCGTGCAGCCTACGACCGTCGGCGACGTTCGCACGGTCGACGACGGCGACGCCTGCGTCTTCTTCAACTTTCGCCCCGATCGCGCGCGCCAGCTCACAACCGCCTTCGATGCCGGAACCGATTGCTACTACGTCGATCCTTCGATCGAACAATCGAATATCGAGGCCAAGCTCTACGATAAGCTCGTCTTCGCGACGATGACGAAGTACGACGAGAACTACACCAATCCGGTGCTCTTCGGTCCGCGTCCGCAGTTCGAGACTTTCGGCGACGTCGTTTCGCGCGAGGGTTTGCATCAACTGCGTTTAGCCGAGACCGAAAAGTACGCGCACGTAACGTACTTCTTCAACGGCGGCCGCGAGGAGCAGTTGCCCGGCGAAGACCGCAAGCTGATTCCTTCGGACCGCAGCGTCGCGACGTACGATCTCGCGCCGGCGATGCGCGCGCGTGAAATCACGGATTTTGCCGTCGACGCCATCGAAGCGGGAACCTACGACGTCATCCTGATGAACTACGCCAACGCCGACATGGTCGGACACACGGGCAAATGGCAGCCGACGATCGAGGCGGTCGAAGTTCTCGATCGATGCCTGCAGCGTCTCGCCGACGCGACGCTCGCTGCCGGCGGGCTCCTCGCAATCACCGCCGATCACGGCAACGCCGAAGAGAAGATCGACCCCGACGGTAATCCGCTCACCGCGCATACCACCAATCGCGTTCCGTTTCTTTTGATCGCAGACGGCTTGCACGGCACGCTCGCATCCGGCGGAAAGCTGGGCGACGTCGCGCCGACGCTGCTGGAAATCATGGGCCTCCCGGTGCCCGAAGCCATGACCGGGAAAGAGCTCTTCTCATCGTAGCTTCAGGCTTGGTTCAGCCCCTTACCAGCCTCAGCTGCCACAATGGCGGCATGAAACGCACCGAAGAGATCCAGGTCGCGATCGCACTGCTGTACTTCGCGTTCATCGGCGCGGCGACGGTCGCCGCAGCGGTCGCAGCTCACCTCTAATCGAATCCCATTTCCATGGGATTACGCACGCAGCTCCTTGGGAGCTGGCGGTTAACGTCCGGCGAGTGGATTGAGGAATCCGGTCCGGTCGATTCTCCGCTCGGCACCCATCCCGTTGGGCTGCTGATATACGACGAGCCGGAGACGGTATCGGTTCAGATCATGCGACCGAATCAAGCCCCTTTTGCGAACGACGATTACCGCCTCGCGACGGACGCTGAAAAGGCGGCCGTTTGGGGCGGATACTTTTGTTACTTCGGAACGTTTTCCGTCGATGAAGCCAATGGGACGGTCACGCATCGCGTAACCGGCAGCTGGTTTCCCAACTACGTTGGAACCGAGCAAGTGCGCTTCTGCAAACTCGACGGTGACAGGCTGACGCTCACGGCCAAGACGTCCGGCGGCCACGTCACCGTTACCTGGCAAAGGGTTTCTCGGGACCGCTAGGACGGGCCGTCTCGCCGAATTCTCACGACTCGATTCGATAGCTTCCGCTTGCGTCGACGCCGACGCGGCGTCCGCCGATGGCGATACATCGCACGCCGTGATCCCAAATCGTCAGAACGCGAACGACGATCGGCTTGAGCCGGGCGACGAGATCCCGTGCGGCGCGCGATATCGCGACGGCGTCGCGCACCCAGTGCGGATGATCGTTCGGCAGTTGTCCCGCGTCGAGATCCGCTTCCGCGAGCGCGGCCACCACGGGCTCCGACGCTCGCGTGGCCGTCGTCGCTCCGAGCGCGCTCGATAGTTCGTCGGATTCAACGCGGCGCAGCACGCGCGCGCTCCCTCAGGCTTGAGATCGCATTCAAGTGCAGTTGCGAAACGCGCTGCGGCGAGACCGCCAGCTGCTCTCCAATCGCGCGCAGCGATCGTCCGCCGAAGTAATGCGCC
This sequence comes from Vulcanimicrobiaceae bacterium, assembly GCA_035656415.1. Lineage (GTDB taxonomy): Bacteria > Vulcanimicrobiota > Vulcanimicrobiia > Vulcanimicrobiales > Vulcanimicrobiaceae > JAFAHZ01. The sequence goes on from DASRSM010000163.1 coordinate 3,354, forward strand.
GCGACGATGCGGCGCTGTCGCGGCGGCAGCGATTCGACCAGGCGCTCGAGGGCGGCGCGGTCCTGACGCGACTCGACGACGCGGGCGGGATCCTCGTGCCAGTTCGTGACCACGCTTTCGCCTTCGGGCAGCGGTGCGTCGAGCGAAAGCGGTTGTCCCCAATGCGTCGCCGCGACGGCGCGCTCGAATCCCGGCGTGTGGCGGTTCATCTCGGCCATCGACGGAAGTTCGCCGCGCTCCATCGCGATCGCATAGCGCCGGTTTTCACCATCGCGTGCGATGCGGCGCGCGCGCTCCGATACCGGATCCATCCGCCGAATACCGTTGAGCATTGCGCCGACGATCAGGCGGCGGGCGTATTGCCGCAGCAGCGGACCGCGCTGCGGATCGAACGTATCGATCGCGCGGATCAGTCCGACGCTTCCGTCGCCGATCAGGTCGTCGAGATCGAGCCCGGACACGAGACGTTTGATACGTCGCGCGATCTTGCGCACGAGCGGCAAGTACGACGCGATCGTCGCATCCCGTTCGCTCACCGCCGCACCTCGAGCTGCTTGGCAATCTCGAGTGCGAACTCGCCGGCTTCGTATTGCCCCAAGGCCTCGCAGCCGGCGCATAGCGGCGCGAGCACGGGCTCGAGCAGCATCGCCTCGAGAGCAACGGCGCACGGCGCCGGTGACGCGCTAACCACGTTGTAGGTTGTTGGCGATGCGCAACAGCTCGTCGGCGGCTTGAACGCCTTTGGGAGTGCATACACAAAGCAGATGAGAGTCCATGCTGCGATGGTATCGCGCGGCTATTGCCGAAATGTCGCCTAGCCGTAACCGATTTGCGAGCAGATCGACGTGCTAATTACTGCAGCGTATCCAGTGCCCCGAAAGCGTTGCGGCACACGGCTGACCGGCCCTGGCTCTTATTATCTTTTCTCTGAAAGGAACGCGCTCAATGCGCTGATCGTTGCGCCAGGGTTCTCGTCCATCAACCAGTGACCGGAGTCTGGGATTACACTCGTCTGTACGTTTACAGCAACCGCTTTGGCGAACTGAGGCATAAGTGAGCCCATCGATTTCGCGCCACCCATCGCTAACACCGGTATTCGAAGCGGTAACTTCGCAAACGCCACATCGGCGGTTGCATCTGTATCAAAGTCCTCAAAATACGTAAAACCGACGCGCATGGTTCCCGGCTGCGCGTAGGATGCGGCGATCGCGACGCGTTCAGCATTGGTGATTCGTTCCGGGTGAAGTGCGAATCTGTCCCAAAGCCAATCGAGGTAAATCCGTTCGCGACCAGCCGTAAGCTGCTCTGCGTATCTCCCGTAAAAGTGAAAGTGCCACGTGCCGGGTAACAGCAGCACCGTCTGCCAGGGACCGACGCCTGGGATCGGTGCGTCCATCAGCGCAAGTCTCGTGACATCGCTGCGAAACTGCGCTGCGTACGCGTAGGCGACCATTAGTCCGATGTCGTGACCCACAATGGCTTCGCGCTGCACCTTTAGCCGTTGCATCAGCGAGTGGATCGATCGCGCCACTGACGCCATATCATATTGCGCGGCTGGACTCTCCGGCCGCGAATTGCCGAGCCCGGGTAGGTCGGGGACGATCACGGTGTGCGTCTTTGCAAGTACCGGGGCAAAAGCTGCCCACATCTGTCCCGTATCACCGTAGCCGTGAAGAAGGAGCACCGCTGGGCCGCTGCCTCCTATTCGGTAGTAAATCGTTCGACCACCGGCTTGAACCGTGTGAGCCGAAAATCCAGGCGCAAACTGGGATGCCGCAGCCGCTCGGGCGTTTCCAGTCGCGGCTACAAATGCGGCAATGAGCAGAAAAGCCGTCTTCATCCCGTTACTCCTCTCCGCAAGTAAGTAAATCGGCGATTTTGAGCATGGCTTCTTCACCCTTCAGGCGGGAAGGACGGGTAGGAGTCTAGCCTCGTTGCAGATTGTTCGCAATGCGAAGCATCTCATCAGCCGCCCGTACGCCTTTAGCGTTGGCTATGAAAAGCCGACGAAACGGCATCAAACAGGACATAATCTCGCCCGAATCACGAACCTTGGCATTGGTGATGCTTAGGACGGTATCACTCGAATGTTATCGAAAAGTCGCGTGGGCGTAGCGAGTTCCCCGAACCTCAAGTCGGCGAGGACCGCGCGCGCTTCCTGAAGTTGACAACAGGCGCGCTCGCGAATATACTAAACCGCATGGTTAAGTATTCCGAACCGTCGCTCGACCGGACCTTCGCGGCGCTGGCTGATCCGACGCGGCGCGCTATGCTGACCATGCTGCAGGGGGGCAGCCATTCCGTCAGCGCCCTCGCGCAGCCATTTTCGATCTCGCTGCCGGCGGTGATGAAGCACGTCGGCGTGCTCGCCACCGCCGGGTTGATCACCAAGAAGAAAAAGGGGCGCACCGTCGCCTGCACGCTCGCCCCCGGACCGATGCGGGACGCGACCCAATGGCTACGCCACTACGAGCGCTTCTGGGACGAGAGCCTCGACCGGCTAGACGGCTACTTGCAGACCATCCAGCAAGGAGATTCCAATGGGCACCGCCGCTCAAGAAGCTGACATCGCCATCGATCGCGTCTTCGACGCGCCGCTGCAACTCGTGTGGGAGGCGTGGAGCGATCCCAAGCACGCGCAGCAATGGTGTGCACCCCACGGCTGCACGAATCCGGTCTATGAACAGGATATGCGGACCGGCGGCACGTTACGCATGCACATGCTGGTGCCCAACGGCAACCTTTACCGTGAGGAGGGCGTCTACGAAGAGGTCGCGCCGCAGCACCGCTTTACGCGTCTAAGCATCGTCTCGTTCGGCGATACGAAGATCTTCGAAACGCGCCTGACCGTGACGTTCGAAGCGTACGGTGACAAGACCAAACTCTCGATCCGGCAATGGTTTCTCAAGCTTACGCCGGAGGCGGCCAAGGGCGCGCAGGAAGGCTGGGCGCAGACGCTCGAGCGTCTATCGGCCTACCTCGCGAGTTAACGTGGCGCCGCGGTTGCCGCCGCATAGAGTTCGTCTTCATACAGATGCGCGAAGCGCCTCAATTTTAATGTCGGAGCCCGGAAGCTATGCAGCGGCCCGCTCGTTCGGAAATGGCGCGGCGACCGGTGTCTCGGAAAACGATGAATCCAGTTTAGCGCTGAAGACGTGGCACCGGCCGATCGATCCGCATCAATACGCGATGGCGTTGGGCGGCGCGCTCGCGGTGCCGATGCTCGCGCGTGACCGATTGGCTGGTGTGCTGCTCCTAGGCGAGCGCGCCGGCGGCGAAGCGTTTGCCCCGGACGAGATTGAAGCCCTCTCGCAGTTCGCACAGGGTGTCGATTCGGCGCTCCAGGCGCTTTCTTCTGAAAACGCGGACTCCGTAGCGATGCTCCGTGAAACGATTCGGGAATCGATAGCGGAAGCGATCGCGTCGTTAAATGAGAAGATCGACGTGATCTCCGGAAGATTGCCCGACGAGACTAGGCTCCGCAACATCAACTAGACCCCGCGCAACGGGCTATGAGCCCTTTACGGTCTTGCGCCATCGCATCGTATCCGCTACCCACGTTGCAAATTGTTCGCGATGCGGAGCATTTCGTCTGCGGCTTGGACGCCTTTAACAGTGCATATGAAAAGCAGACGGCGACCGTTTTTGAGGACGCAAACCGGTCTTTCCAACCCTCACGGCGTCGACCACCTCGCGGATTGCGTCGATTACCAGCTGCGGCTGATCGACGTGGATGTAGTGCGTGCTGTTCGCGACCACGACGTGCCGGCCGCTAGGAAAGAGAGCAGCAAGATGGTCTTGCGCCTGCATCTGCGCCGCCCAGAGCGCGTCGGCAAATGACTGCGTCACCTCAGGCGGTAACTGTCCCGAAGCGATGACCTGCGGCGTGAGCTGGGGCAGGCCTGCAGTGAGCACGATAACGGGCATCGGCCGCACCGGCGGGGCGGCTCGAATCTCCTCGAAGCTTTTCGCATTGTCGTAGTTTTCGGGCGCGCCATTGAGTTTTTCGAACACCGCTCGCTGGTCGGCGCTCAAGCCGCTGTAGAGGTCTTCGGAAAGCGCATCTTCGAGGACAAGGCCCGCGACCTCGTCGCCGTCCTCGGCGGCGAAAAGCCTAGCGATCAGCCCGCCCATCGAATGACCGACGAGGACGTAGGGACCGGGCACCTTGGCCGCGGTCAAAAGGGCCTGTAGATCCGCCGCACCCGCGCCCGCTGTAACGGGCAACGGCACCGGATCGCTTCGGCTGGGCTCGGAGGCCAGGGCGCCGACGGTCCCCGGCCGGTCATAAGCGCAGACTCTCGTGAACTTTGCTATCGCCGAGAACACGGTTGGACCGCGCATATCCGGCGCTGCGGTGCTCCAGGTGTCGGCGCGATTGCCTTTGCCTGAAATGAGAACGACGGTCGGCGCTCCCCGGCCACTGCATTCGAGATAGACGTTACGATGGTCGCCGATGCCAACGAGGCCTGCAAAGTCGCCCGTCGTAGGCAAGGCCTGAGCCGGCATTGCCAACGCCGAAAGGGCGGCTTCGCATACTACGAGTGCGACAGTTCTAAGCATGTTACCCACGCTGCAAGTTGTTCGCGATGCGCAGCATTTCATCCGCTGCTTGTACGCCTTTAGGAGTGCATATGAAAAGCCGACGAATGTCTGTAGGCGCGATTATCCATGTTGGACTTCGAACGGTTTCGTTTCAAAGCAGGTATAAAGCCGTTGCGGATTCTTCGCCACCATCCGTTCCCGGTACAGCCCATCGGGGTCATCCCTGGAAAGGTGGTGCTCCCAAAACCAACGGATAGGTCCCGTTCCCCATCGGTCAGTCTGCAGCTTCCCGAAACCTGATACCGGGTCTCGTCGCTCTAGGCCGCTAAAGTAGTCGAGCGAGTAACGAATGACTAATGGAGGCAAAATTGCGAACCGATTTCATCGACGTTCTTCCGGTATTGGCGTGTTCCGATATTGAGGCCGAACATGACTTCCTCGTGCGCGTGCTGGGGTTCCACTCCGGCGGTCTAGAGCGCACGCCCGACGGAACCGTCGTGCATGGAGAGGTCCTCGCCGGCGAACGGCGCATCTGGATACATCTTACGAGCGCAACTGAAAAGTTAGCGACCCCCACAACGCTGGGCGGTGCGGGTGGTGGTATTGTCGTCTTTGTGAAAGACGTCGATGCTCACTTTGAGGCCTCGCGGGACGCAGGCGCAACAATTCTGCTCGAGCCGACAAATCAGCCTTACGGTCAGCGGGAGTACGGAGTGCGCGAACCCGATGGCCACAGCTGGTGGATCGCAACGCCATCCGCGTAACCACCCCTTGCGTCATCCACGCTGCAGATTGTTCGCCATGCGCAGCATCTCGTCCGCGGCTTGGACACCTTTAGGAGTGCATATAAATTGCCGATAGGAAATCATGCCGCGATGTTACCTCACGCCTGTTGCCGAGATGTCGCCGCGTCGTTAATGATTTGCGAACGCTGCACAGGTAGAACTCAGCTGGGGCGGAAAGGCCCAAACGATGTACCGGCGACACAGATGGCTCGCCGTCCCTTTAGGACTGACCTTAGCGATCGGGTGCAATCACACGAACAGCGCTTCGCCTATGACGTCAGCGGAAAGCGCAGTCGATGCAAAACCCTCGTGCAGCGACACCGATCTTGAATGCAAGCACCTGAATATCATGGCGCGAGCCAGATCCAGGTACGGCATCGGTTGTTGGGGGCATGTCCTTGGCGGTCACTCGCCCAATCCGTCGCCGCCGCCACAGAGCTATCTTGCAAGCGATGTCGGTAAACCGGGCGTCCCAAAACTCACTTCCGCCGAGCGATCGATGGTCGATGCCATACAGCGCTACCTGCACTCACCTACGCTACGCGTAGCATGGTTGGATAGACATTCCTTCGTCGTCTTCGACGCCGTCGACGGCCCGTGCATGAACGCTGCCCCAGGGTATCCCGTGCTCAACTATTCATGTAACCAGAATTCGTTCTACCAGCCGGGCGAAAATCCGTACGGCACCGCCCCGGGGCCGACTGAGATGCAGTGCTCCCCGCGACCCTGGCTGCCCATTGGAGAGTCCTCAGGGTCGTAGTAGCGCGGGTTGCATTTTCGCTATCCCCGTTGTAGGTTGTTGGCGATGCGCAACAGC
>DASRSM010000164.1:0-7557 GCA_035656415.1 Vulcanimicrobiaceae bacterium
CCGGTGCGCCCGGAGATCGGTGCAAAGACGAGCGTCGCTCCGTTCACCGAAGTTGTCGCGAGCGCTCGCGCGCTGCTCATGGCGGCGTCGTAATCGCTCGTCGCCTGCGCGAGCGCCCCGGGATGCATGCCCATCATCCAAACGCCGCCGCCAAGCAGCAGCGTTGCGACGATCGCGCACGTTACCAACGTTTCGATCAGAGTGAAGCCACGTTCACTTTCCCGCATACCACGGAAAAGTGCCCGAACTTAACGCGCTATGCGCCGTACCAGCGCAGGTGCGGCCAAATCTCCGAAAGCGGCGCGACCGGATCGCGGCAGAGATAAATCGGCGCGGGTCCTTCGACGACCCAGCGATACGGTTCGGTCGACGTGGCGACCAGCGTCACGCTTCGATAGTATTTGCGCAACAGGTCGACGCGCGAGGCACCCACCGCAATTAGCGTGGAACCGTCGTAGCCGTGTGTCCCCCATAAGTAGTAGTTATTCTGACTCGAGATCGCGAGCGGCAGCCCGTACTTCGGCCCGAAGAAGTCGAGCGCTCCGGCATCGCCGTACGTGTCGGCGTAAATTGCGGTTCGTCGCCGAACCTCAGTCGGCAATTTGAAATACGCGACGGCGACGTCATGCGCCAATCGGCCCCAGCCGAACTCCTCGGCAAAGACGGGTTGCACCAAATGCGCCGGCGTGCCGTTCTGTCCGGTAAGCCCCAGTCGCTGGCTATACCAAACCAGCGTATTGACCGGAAGAATCGAAAGAGAAAGCGGCATTGCAAGAATGCCGACGGCGATTACGGCGCCGAGCAATGCGTAGCGCAAAACGGCGGCAACGCGTTCGATCGCGATCGCACCGAAGGCAAAGAGCGTCGCATAGATGCCGACGATGTAATACCCTTTGGCGCCGAGCGCCGCCGCGATGGCGAACACGACGAGATATGCGACGCTCACAAAGCGCAAGTCGCGCATGCGGCCGATGGCGAAGGGCGCAACGATCCCAGCGAGCCAAACGGGCGCCGAAACGGGATTGAGATAGAGCAGCTGCTCGAGTGCGAACGCTCGCGCATTGGTCCACAGATTGAGGTACTCGAGCGCAACGCCGTTTTGGAAAGCCGGGCGATGGGCGGCGTCCTCGCGCAGCACTTCGAAGATCGGCCACCCGTGACCGGCTTGCCATAAGAGGTTCGGCAGAAGCGCGAGGATTGCGACGAGTGTTGCGATCACCGGCCACGCTGAAAAGAGAATTCGTCGTTCGCGCGTGACCATGAGCCCGACCGCCAACCCCACGATCAGCAGTGCGATCGAATACTTCGAATATCCGCCGAGCACGACGGCGCCGGCCAATGCCATCCACCACTGCTGCGCGTGCTTCGCGTCTTGCCGCACGATGTTGCTCACGATCCGGATGCAGGCGTACACGACCAGCGTCCACGTCAGCGGTTCGAACGACGTCGTCGTCAACGTGTTGCCGAGCAACAGATAAGCCGGCGCGAGCATCGTAGCGACGCCGGTAAGGATTTGCGCGAAGCGTCCCCCGCCGAGTTCGTGCGTCATCGCGACAGCTAAAAAGACGGTCAGCGCCGCCGCAACGATCGGAAGAATTCTCAGCGCGGTGAGCTCGTATCCGGTCGGCGAGGCCAGAAACGCGGCTGCGGCGACCAACGGCGGCTGATCGACATATCCCCACGCCATGTGTTTGGAGCACGCAATGAAGTAGAGCTCGTCGCGAAAGTATCCGTACCGCCCGGCGGTGCCTAAATGGAGCAGCTCCGCAAATATCGCAAGAACGCCTTCGATCACGCGCGTCGCGCGCTGCCGAGCAGCCCCAACGCAAAGCCGCACACGCCCGACCATAGCCACGCGCCCAGCGCAACGTTCCAGTCCCACCAAATGCCGTCGGTGAGCGCCGTCGCGATCAAGTACGCGCCGATGTACGTCATCGGCACGAGCACGGCAAACCACAGGAACGTGTTTCGTCGGGGCTGGGGATCGTAACGCCACACAAACGCATCGCCGGCCAACCCGGCGCACAGCGACTGTGCGACGGTCACCAGCAGAAGCGGCGTTTGGTTCGTGAAGGCCGCCGCCGCCGGAACGTTACCGGCCAAATACAGAATGGTCAGCGTGCCGAACTGCAGTCGCGTGCGCGTTGCGGCCCACAGCGCGAGTCCTGCCATGACCCCGCTCTGAAAGATGACGACGAGCACGCCGAGCGAGACTTTGTAGTAGCCGATTGAAAGTGCGGTGAGATACGAGTGCGTAAACGGAGAGATCGGCGGTGGCGCGTTGGTTCGTCCCGCGGCCGGATCGAACGCATACGCCGTTCCAAAGTGCACGAGGATGAGCCAGGTTGCTAAACCGAGCGCGAGCGGTACTTGTCGTAAGAACGTCGCCGGCGTGCGATCGGCGATCGCCGAACGGATCGGACCGCTCGAAAGAAAGAAGATCCCCAATCCCAACGCCTGATGCGTTGGGCTCAGGAGCGCGTCGACGCCCTCTTCGATGCCCAGTAAAAGGTGCCAGAGCATATCGCCGATACCGGCCACGATGAAAATCGGAATGCCGAGCAGCGCCAGGCGGTAGGGTCTCGGTACTGTATCGGTCCAGCGATAGCCGCGCAAGCGATTGCGCACCATAAAGACCGACAGCACGACGATCATCGCCAGCATGCCGGAGTAGAAAACGCCGTGATACGGCGTGAAAAAGGTCTCGACCGGCACGTGCCCGTGCGCCCAGGCGTCGAGGAAGAAGCCGCTTGCGATCCACACGCTGCACGCCCCGACGGCATAGTCGAAGCCGAGGCTACGCGGCACCGCCCGCTCCTGCTGCATTGCGCGTGTCGTTAGTGACGGCGTGCGGGGCGTCCTTGGTCGGCAGGAAAACCGCGACCGCGGTGCAGACCTGACGGCGATGGCCCGCGCGCTTTGCTGCGTTCTCGTCTTTGCCCTGACGGCATGCGCCTCGCGCTTGCCCGACGTTCCGCAGTTGGTGTCGGTCGGCAATCCCGCGGCGCTTCCGACGCCCCAAATCGCGCCGAACAACGCTCCGCCTCGCCTGCTGGCCATGCACTTTTCGTCGCTCGACGTCAGGCGCGGCTCGACGTGGAGTGGGACCTTCGTAACGACCACCAACGTCGCGTCGGTCGAAGTCCGCACAAACCTGTTTTCGATCGACGTACCGCGCAAGGCGTTTGGGCGCTTCACGTTTACGCTCGACGTTTTCGACACGCCGCCGATCTTCATCCGCGCCTACCACTTGCGCGTGCTCGCGCGCAACAGCGCCGGGGCGATCGCAGAGCAAGATCTACCCTTTCGCATTCGCTAGGAGATCATGAGCACCAAAGCCGGCTACGTTATCGACGACCGCGTCTTGACGATTACTCTCGATCGCCCGGAGCGCAAGAATCCGCTGACGTTCGAACTCTACGCCGAACTGCGCGACAAGTTTCGCGCGCTCAACAAGGATGCGTCGGTAAAGGCCGTCGTCCTCACGGGCGCGGGTGAAAACTTCTGTTCGGGCGGCGACGTGCACGATATCATCGGCCCGCTGACGCAACGCTCGAGCGCCGAGTTGCTGGAGTTCACGCAGATGACCGGCGATCTCGTCAAAGCAATGCGTGCGTGCCCGCAGCCAATCGTCGCCGCCATCGACGGAATTTGCGCCGGCGCCGGCGCGATCTTAGCGATGGCGTCCGATCTTCGCTACGGAACGGAGCGCGCAAAGGTGGCGTTCTTGTTTGTGCGCGTGGGTCTGGCCGGATGCGACATGGGCGCGTGCGCGATACTGCCGCGCATCATCGGACTCGGACGCGCGAGCGAACTGCTGTATACCGGACGTGCGATGACGGGCGCGCAAGGACTAAACTGGGGTTTCTTCAACGAACTCTGCGTGCCCGGAGAAGTGCTTGCCCGCGCGCAGGAGGTCGCGCGCGAGCTTGCAAGCGGACCCACGTTTGCGCACGCCATGACAAAGAAGATGCTGCACGAAGAGTGGTCGATGCCCCTCGATGCCGCGATCGACGCCGAGGCGCGGGCGCAGGCAATCTGTATGGAAACCAACGACTTCAAGCGCGCTTACGAAGCGTTCGTTGCAAAGAGAACGCCCGAGTTCGCGGGGGATTAATGCTCGTACAGGATCTCATGCTTCCGTTTTTCGATGAAGAGCATCGCGCCTTTAGCGGTAGGCTGCGGGAATGGCTGCATAAAAGCGACGTGCTCAGCGACGAGCGCCGTGCCGATGCCAGCTCGCGCGCTTGGGTGCGGTCGTTGGCGGCCGCCGAGTTTTTGCGTGCGTGCGTCCCGGACTTCTTTGGGGGACTGCGTACCGAGCTCGACGTTCGCACGCTCTGTCTCGCGCGCGAGGCGCTCGCGTACAACTCGGCGATGGCAGATTTTGCGTTCGCGATGCAAGGCCTCGGCAGCGGAGCGGTCACGCTGTTTGGAAGCGCCGAACTAAAAAAGCGCTATCTGCCGATGGTTGCTAACGGGCGATGCATCCCGGCGTTCGCGCTCTCCGAGCGCGAAGCGGGATCCGACGTCGCCGCGATCGCGACGCGTGCCGTACTCAAGGACGGTACCTATACGATCGACGGCGAGAAGACGTGGATCTCAAACGCGGGCATCGCCGACCTATACATCGTCTTCGCGCGCACCAGCGACGATGGCGCCAAGGGTCTGACGGCGTTCGCAGTCGATGCCGCGACCCCCGGCTTTACCGTCGGTAAGCGGATCGAGACCATCTCGCCGCATCCGTTGGGAGCGCTGCGCTTCGAACGACTTCGCATTCCCGCGACGCAGCGCATCGGCAAAGAAGGCGAAGGCTTCAAAATCGCGATGGCGACGCTCGACGTCTTTCGCAGCACGGTCGGCGCGGCGGCTCTTGGGTTTGCCCGCCGCGCGCTCGACGAATCGATCGCGCACGTGAAGTCGCGACAGCTCTTCGGAGCCCCGCTGGCCTCGCTGCAGCTGACGCAGGCGGCGATCGCGGAGATGGCGACCGAGGTCGACGCGGCGGCGCTGCTGGTATATCGCGCGGCGTGGACGAAGGATGCCGGGGCGCCGCGGGTCACACGTGAGGCCGCGATGGCGAAGTGGTACGCGACGGAGGCGGCGGGACGTATTTGCGACCGCGCCGTGCAGTTGTTCGGCGGTCGCGGCGTCACGCATGGCGAAATCGTCGAGCGGCTGTACCGGGACGTGCGCGCGTTGCGCATCTACGAAGGAGCGAGCGAAATACAACAGCTGGTAATAGCAAAACAGACGCTCGACGCGCAGTGAGATTCACCGCGCACGTCGATACGTTCGCCGAGGACCGCCTCCCGCCGTCCGAGCGAATGCCGGAGCTGCTGTTCACCTTACCGGAGCTGAGGTATTCGCAGCGGCTCAACGCGGCAGCGCTGCTGCTCGATCGCCACGTCGAGGCCGGTAACGGCGGCCGCCGATGCATCTTGGCGCCCGGTCAAACGGCGTGGACGTACGCCGATCTGGCTGCGCGCGCTAATCGTATCGCGCGTGTCCTCGTCGAAGATCTGGGCGTCGTTCCCGGAAATCGCGTGCTTTTGCGCGCGCCCAATTCGCCGATGCTCGCCGCGTGCTGGTTCGGCGTGCTCAAAGCCGGCGCAATCGCCGTTACGACGATGCCGCTCTACCGCGCGACCGAACTGCGGCACATGATGGAAAAAGCGCAGGTCAAGCACGCGTTGTGCGACGTCGGGCTGCGCGACGAGCTCGCAACGGCGTGTGAAGCCTTTGGCGGGGTCAAAACCTTGCATTTCGGCGGCGACGGCGACGAACTCGAACTCCACATGCAAAAGAAGAGCCACGATTTTCCTACGGTTGAAACGGCGGCCGAAGATGTCGCGCTGATTGCGTTCACGTCGGGAACGACGGGCGAGCCCAAAGCCGCGATGCACTATCACCGCGATATCGCGGCAACGTGCGATTCGTATGGCGCGCGGGTACTGCGGCCGCGGCCGGACGATGTGTTTTGCGGCAGTCCGCCGCTGGCGTTCACGTTCGGCTTGGGTGGATTGCTCCTATTTCCACTGGCCGCCGGCGCCGCGACGCTGTTGTTGGAGCGAGCCGGTCCCGAGCATCTCATGCGCGGCATTGCCGAGCACGGCGCCACGACGGTGTTTACCGCCCCGATCGCTTATCGTGCGATGTGCGGCATGGCCGATCGCTTCGATATCGGTACGCTGCGCACGTGCATCTCTGCAGGCGAAACGCTTCCGAAGCCCGTGTGGGAAGCGTGGCGCGATAAAACCGGGCTGCGGATTATGGATGGAATCGGCAGCACCGAGATGCTGCACATTTTCGTCGGTTCGCCCGTCGACGAGATCGTCGGCGGCTCGACGGGTCGCGCGGTACCCGGTTACGTCGCCGAAGTTCACGACGAAGACGGCAACCGCGTGCCGAACGGAACGGTCGGACGGCTCGCGGTCAAAGGTCCGACGGGATGCAAGTATCTGCAAGACGAGCGTCAAGCGCTGTACGTGAGCAACGGGTGGAACTATCCGGGCGACGCGTACCGGATGGACGACGACGGGTACTGCTGGTACGTCGCGCGTACCGACGACATGATCGTTTCGGCCGGTTACAACATTTCCGGCCCCGAGGTCGAGCAGGCGCTCATCGCTCATGCCGACGTGAAAGAGGTTGCGGTCGTCGGCAAGCCCGATCTCGAAAAGGAAACGCACATCGTCAAGGCGTTCGTCGTCTTGGTCGAAGGCTGCGACGCTACCGACTGGAAGGCCGACGAGCTGCGCGAGTTCTGCAAATCGCAGATCGCGCCGTTCAAAGCGCCGCGTGAGATCGAGTTCGTCCGCGAGCTGCCGCGTACCGAAACCGGAAAAGTCCAACGGTATAAGTTGCGGCAAAAAGCCGCTGCGGAATGATTTCGCGGCCGATCGTGTGGGCATGCTGGCTCCTCGCCAGCGTGATTGCGATTTTGGTTACGCGGCGTGGGACGTGGCAGAACCGGACCGTCTTTATCGGTATCTTTGCCGCGGTGGGCGTTGGTTTCGCCGGCGGATCGATCGCGACAATGGGATTTGCGTTGATCGCGGCGATCGACGTCGTCGTCACGCTGTGGTCGTTAATCGACCGGCGGTTTGACGCGCGGCGCTGGTGGAATCGTGCGGCCGATCCGATCGTGCTCGAGAGTCCGTTTGCCGATGCATGGTACGTGGCGGCCGGCGGGCCGGAACCGCGGCACAATCACCACCAAGTCGCGAGCGATCAATACTTCGCGTACGATTTTCTTCCGGAAGAAGGCGAGGCGTGGGATCGCGAGATCCTCGCGCCGTGCGACGGTACCGTCGCGTGGACGGAAGATCGTCACGACGACGCGCCTCCCGGCGAGAGACGGCGCGATCGGCGTAATCCGGCCGGCAACTACGTGTCGATTGAGACCAAACGCGGATTCGTCCTGTTAGGTCATCTCAAGCGGGGCTCGATCGCCGTTCGCGTGGCCGACACGGTTCGCGCCGGCATGCCGATCGCGCGCTGCGGAAATTCCGGCAATACGTCGCAGTCGCATCTGCATCTCCACGCGCAAGACCG
>DASRSM010000165.1:0-16400 GCA_035656415.1 Vulcanimicrobiaceae bacterium
AAGGAACTCACAATGACGTTGGGATTGCAGTTCAAGCCGCCGTCGTTCCAATACAAGTTGACGGCCTGCGCCGGTCCGATCGGTAGGTTCGGCTGGAAGAAGGTTACGTAGTAGTGAGGGTTCGGGTATGTCGGCGTCGCGTGCGGGTTTGGGATCTTAGACACGTTATAGGACGTAAAACCGGACCCGGGACCGTAGATCGGCCCTCCGCTGTTATTGCTCGTGTACTGCGATTGACCGTTGCTCTGGTTCACCCACAGGTCGTACAGATTGCCCGACGGCAGCGACTGGTTGAACGCCACAACCACCCCGCCCAAATTGGGTGCAACTTTATGCGCATTCGGTTTGGGATAAACTACTTCCATATTGAAGGGTGGGTTGCCGCAGTTCGTACCCGTACCCGGCGGAAGATTGTTATTGTTGTTGCCGTTGTTGCAGGCAGCCAACGACGCGGCCGCCGCTATGGCACCCAAGAAGACGCCGATCGATCGTTTCATGACTCCAACCATCCTACCGCGGAAGCGCGGTAGCCTGCCGACGTTGATGTGAATTCGCTTAGAGGATGTACCCCGAAAGGTCGGCATTCTCCACGACACCGGCCAGCCGCGAGCGCACGTAGTCGCCGTCGACGACCACGGTCCCGGTCCGTTCGGGGGCCGCAAAGCTGACCTCTTCGAGGAGGCGTTCCAGCACCGTGTGCAGCCGGCGCGCTCCGATGTTCTCGCTCTGCTCGTTGACGCGCATGGCGTAGGTAGCCAGTTGGTCGACCGCATCCGGCCGGAAGTCCAGCGTAATGCCGTCGGTCAGTAACAACGCTTTATATTGCTCGACCAGCGCGTTCTTGGGCTGCGTGAGAATTGTTTTGAAATCTTCGGCGGTCAGCGAGTCGAGCTCGACGCGAATCGGCAGCCGTCCTTGGAGTTCGGGGATGAGATCCGACGGCTTGCTGATGTGAAAAGCGCCGGCACAAATGAACAGCACGTGATCCGTTTTGACGGTTCCGTGCTTGGTAGTGACCGTCGAGCCTTCGACGATCGGCAAAATATCGCGCTGTACGCCTTCGCGCGAGACGTCCGGTCCACCGCGCGTACCGGCGCCGGCGACCTTGTCGATCTCGTCGATGAAAATGATGCCGTCTTCGGCGGCGCGCCGCAGCGCCTCGCGCTTGACGGCGTCCATGTCGATGAGCTTGTTGGCTTCCTCCTGTTCGAAAATGCGGCGCGCGTCGGCGACGGTCACGCGTTTGCGAACGCGCTTTTTCGGGAGAATGCCGCCGAGCATTTCTCCGATATCGCCGCCTTGATCGCCGGGTCCGCCGATAACGCCGATCGGCAGGCTCTGCGCCTCTTCTACCTCGATTTCGATCAGGCGCACGTCGTAAAAGCCGCGCTCGATCTCCGCGCGCGTTTGTTCGCGAACTTGTTGTGCGTTTTCGCTCTGTGCAGTCGACGGGGGCGGCTGCGGAGGCTGCGGCGGCGTAAACGTGTTGCCGAAGATCGAGCCGAGCGTCGCAGCAAACGGATTCCCCGAGCCTTGGGGCGACGGCGGACGCGTTTCCGGATGGAGCGCGTCGATGATGCGCTCGACGGCGTGGCGCTCGGCGAGTTCCTTGACTTCTTGGCGGCGCTCGTCGCTGACGGTGCGAATCGAGTCTTCGACGAGATCGCGAACCATCGACTCCACGTCGCGGCCGACGTATCCGACCTCGGTATATTTCGTCGCTTCCACCTTTACGAACGGAGCGCCGACCAGCGACGCCAACCGCCGGGCGATTTCGGTCTTGCCGACGCCCGTTGGACCGATCATCAAAATGTTCTTGGGGACGATCTCGTCGCGCAGATCTTCGCGCACCCGCGCGCGGCGGTACCGATTGCGCAACGCGATGGCAACCGCGCGCTTGGCGTTAGCCTGGCCTACGATGTACTTGTCGAGCTCCGCGACGATTTGCTGCGGCGTCAGCGTCGTAGGGTCGAGCGTCGTGCTAAGGGTAGTCGTCGTCACGGCAGGGTCTCCACAACGATGTCGTCGTTAGTGTAAATGCAGATTTCACCCGCGATCTCGAGCGCTTTTCGCGCGATGTCGGCGGCAGGCAGTTCGCTGTTGCGTAATAGCGCCGAAGCGGCAGCTTGCGCGTACGGTCCCCCACTGCCGATCGCGGCGATGCCTTCGTCGGGTTCGATCACGTCGCCGCTTCCCGAAATGACGAAAAGATGTTCGGCATTTCCCACGACGAGCAGCGCTTCCAACCGGCGCAGCGCACGATCTTGGCGCCATTCTTTCGCCAGCTCGACCGAGCCGCGAACGATGTCCTTATACTCGCCGAACTTGGCTTCAAACTTTTCGAGCAGCGTGATGCCGTCGGCGGCCGAGCCGGCGAAACCGGCCAGCACCTTACCTCCGGCTATTTTGCGAACCTTACGCGCGCCATGCTTGACGATCGTCTTGTCGAGGGTCACCTGGCCGTCGCCGGCAATTGCCAGCTGACCGTTGCGGCGGATCGCCAGGATGGTGGTAGAGCGAATCTTCATATCCTTGCGTCAGTACCCCGAGCGTGCCTACCGGGTTTCAGGGGAACGCGAAACGGACCGCGCGTGGGTATCCCCAGGCAGGTGCGCTATCTCGCCTTAGCTGCCGATTTCGACGGGACCCTGGCACGCGGACGGCATTGTGCCGCCCGGCCTCAGGCGCAAGCTCGGGGAGCTTCCGTGGTCGTCGAGCGGAGGCTCGGTCTTGGAGATGTCGCCGGACGACTTGGTAACGATCCGGATCACCGCGCCAGTAACGGTTCGCTACGCAACTCGCTGACGAACGCGTCGATTTTGCCTAGGGCGCGTTCGGCCATGAGCCGCCGCCGTTCTTTCTTGTCGCGTACGTTTCGTTCCAGTGGTGGAAACGGAGCCCAAGTGACGTTGGCGGGTTGAAAGTCGTGCGTCTGCGCGTTCTGCAGGTGCGCGACGACCGCGCCGAACGCGCTTTCACTCGGAAACTCGACCGGCGATAAGCCTAACATCGCGCGCGCGGAGTGAATCCCGGCCATCGCGCCGCAGGCCGCGGCTTCCACGTATCCCTCGGCGCCCGTGATTTGCCCGGCAAAATACAGTTCGCCGCGACCGCGTAATCTCAAGTGCGAATCCAGCAAACGCGGCGAATCGAGAAACGTGTTGCGATGCATCACGCCCAGACGCAGCCACTCGGCGTTTTGCAATCCGGGAAGCTTCCCAAACGCGAGCTTTTGCGCGGGCCACGACAGGCGCGTCTGAAACCCCACCAGATTGTAAGCAGTGGATTCGACGTTCTCTTTGCGCAGCTGCACGACGGCATACGGCGCTTTTCCGGTGCGCGGATCGCGCAGACCGACGGGCTTGAGTGGTCCGAAGCGCAAGACGTCGTCGCCGCGATCGGCCATCTCCTCGATCGGCAGGCAGCCCTCGAAGTATTTCACGCTCCCGGCGTCCGTCTCGAACTCCTTGGGTTGGTGGCGTTCGAGCGTACGCAGGTCGTCGATCAACTCTAGATACTGTTCGCGATCGAGCGGAACGTTGACGTAATCGTCGCCGTCGCCTTTGTCGTAACGCGATTTGCGGTATGTCTGCGTTTCGTCGATCGAATCGGCCGCAACGATGGGCGACGCGGCATCGTAGTAATGCAGCATTTCAGCGTCACCCTCTCCTTGTCTAAGGGCGGCTTCGATACTTTGCATGAGCGCGTCGCTCGGCAGCGGTCCGCAGGCGACGATGACGGAACGATCGCTTGGAATCGCCGCCACCTCTTCGCGGTACAGCGTAATGCGCGGCTCCGACGCGATTCGCGATTCAACTGCGGCCGCAAAGCGTTCGCGATCGACCGCAAGCGCGCCGCCGGCCGGGACGGCGGCTTCACGCGCGCAGGTAACGACGATCGAATCGAGCCGCGTCAACTCTTCTTTCAATAAGCCGACCGCGTTTTCGAGCGCGGCGCCACGTAAAGAGTTGCTGCAGACGAGTTCCGCGAGCGAGCCGGTCTTGTGCGCCGGGCCGCTCTTGTGAGGCCGCATCTCGAAGAGATCGACCTCAACGCCGCATTTGGCTGCTTGCCAGGCGGCCTCGCACCCAGCTAGGCCGCCACCGATGACGCTGAGACGCTGCACGCCTTCTCGTTCCACAAACGCGGCCCTCAGGGCGACACTAACTCTGCTTCCGGTGGCATTTCTTCGGCGCCGTGGGTGCGAGCGATCGCGGAGACGTCGTGCTCCTTATTGGCGGCGCACTCGTACTGCGTGACCCCGCCGCGGCGCGTCTTGGCAACGACGTAACCGCCGCACACCGGGCAGGGTTCGGCCACAACGCGATCCCACGAAACGAAATCGCACTTCGGATAGTTGGCGCAGCCATAGAACGTGCGGCCCTTCTTCGAGCGCCGCTCGACGATGGCGCCGGCGCACTTGGGACACTTCGCACCGGTATCTTTGACGATCGGCTTGGTGGTTTTGCACTCGGGATAGCCGCTGCACGAGATGAACTTGCCGAAACGTCCGGTCTTGATGACCATCGGACGGCCGCAAACGTGGCAGATCTCGTCGGTCGGCTCGTCGCGCAGTTCCAGGCGCGGGAGCTTCTTTTCAGCGGTTTCGAGCTCGTTTTCGAACGGGCCGTAGAACTTGCGCAACAGCCCGACCCAGTCTTCGCTGCCGACCGCGACCTTATCGAGGTCGCCTTCCATCGTGGCGGTAAAATGCAGATTGACGATCTTTGGGAAGTGCTCGACGAGCAAATCGTTGACCGCAGCGCCGATATCGGTGGGCATGAAGCGGCGGTCTTGCTGCGTGACGTAGCCGCGCGCCTGAATCGTCTCGACGATCGTAGAGTAGGTGGAGGGGCGACCGATGCCGTTTTCTTCCAGCGCCTTGACCAGCGTGGCTTCGGTAAAGCGCGGCGGCGGTTCGGTGAAGTGCTGTTTGGGATCGAGCTTGCGGCAATCGAGTGTTTCATTTTCGTGAAGCTCGGGGAGGCGAACTTTGGATTTCGCGCGTCCTTCGGTTCCGCCGACACCGTTGGCGACGCTCTGCGCGACGCTGGGATCCTCGTCTTTGCCTTCCTCATACACCTTGGTGAAGCCGGGGAAGCGCATGACGGTGCCGGTCGCGCGGAACGTATAGCCGGCGGCTTGCACGTCGACGGTCGTCTGGTCGAGAAGGGCCGGCGACATTTGCGACGCGACAAAGCGCTCCCAAATCATCGTGTACAGCCGGAGCTCGTCGCGTTTGAGAATGCCGGCCATACGCTGCGGCGTGCGCAAAACCGACGTCGGGCGAATCGCTTCGTGCGCGTCTTGCGCGCCCTCGCGAACCTTGTGGACGCGGCCTTCGGCGTAGGCTTCGCCGTAGGTGTCCACGATGAACGCGCGAGCGGAGTCGCGGGCCTGGTCGGAGATCCGCGTCGAGTCGGTACGCATGTAAGTAATGAGACCGACGGTTCCCTCGCTGCCGCCGAGATCGACGCCTTCGTACAATGCCTGCGCGATTTGCATCGAGCGGCGAACCCGAATGCGAAGCTTGCGCGACGCTTCTTGCTGCATCGTCGAGGTGGTAAACGGCGCCGGAGAGTTGCGGCGAACCTCGCGTTTCTTGATCGAAGCGATCCGGTAGGTCGCTCCCGCGAGGTCGCGCAGGATCGCGTCCGCTTCCTCTTTCTTGGTGATCTCCAGCTTCGTGCCGCCGCGGGCGATCAGCTCGGCCGGAAAAACGATTTCGGGGTCGCGCTCGCCGGTAAGCAGCGCCGCGATGGTCCAGTACTCTTTTGGAACGAACGCCGCGATTTCGCGCTCGCGATCGACGATTAGCCTTACGGCAACCGACTGCACGCGCCCCGCAGAGAGACCGCCGCGGACTTTTGCCCACAGCAACGGCGATATTTTATAGCCCACGAGACGATCGAGAATGCGGCGCGCCTGCTGGGCGTTCACGCGATTCATGTCGATGTGGTGGGGGTGCTTGAGCGCCGCCAGCGCGGCTTCTTTGGTAATCTCGTGGAGCTCGATACGTTTGGGCTGCGGCAGCTTCAAGAGCTCGGCCAAGTGCCAGGCGATTGCTTCGCCTTCGCGATCGGGGTCGGTCGCCAGATAGACTTCGCTCGCCGATTTGACCGCGCTTTTGAGCTCTTTGATAACGTCGCCTTTGCCCTTGATTGTCAGATATTTCGGCGCAAAATCGTGCTCGACGTCGACTCCCAGCGTACTCTTCGGCAAGTCGCGTATATGCCCGACGGAGGCCTTCACCGCATAGCGCGCGGGAAGAAACTTCTTAATCGTCCGCGCCTTGGTCGGCGACTCCACGATGATCAGGGGCTTTTTCACGGGGCCTAGTATACCGCCGCGGTCAAGACGGGGCAAATTGCGCCCCATATACTCTGTATACCGCGCGTACGTATGCGTGTGCGCGCGAATTTGCACGAACACGCAAAATCCTTTATGATTCGCTGAAAGCGCCATTTTGAGCGCTGTCCACGTAACGCTGATCGTCCCCCGGGGGACGAGGAGGAATGAATGGACTCCGATACCATGATGAACGGCGGCATAATGGCCGAAGAAAAGAAGCCGCGCCGCAAGCGCCGCAAATCTGCTGGCCGTAAGAAAGCCGCTGCGGGCGGACGCAAGAAGGCAGCGAAAAAGGGCGGTCGCAAGAAGGCTGCCGGCGGACGGAAGAAAGCCGCCGGCGGACGCAAGAAAAAGGGCGGACGGAAGAAAGCCGCCGGCGGACGCAAGAAAAAAGGCGGACGGAAGAAAGCCGCCGGCGGACGCAAGAAAAAGGGCGGACGCAAGAAGAAAGCCTAACGCACGAGCGTTATACACGACGGGCGGTCGCATCTGCGACTGCCCGTCGTTTTTTAGTTCTTCTCGAGAACTACCGGTCCGGCCACGAGATTGGGGGCCTGTCCGCCGTGCTCTTCCACCCAATGGCACGCCGCGAAATGTCCGGGCGCGTATTCGTTAAACGCGGGCACTTCGGTCGTGCAGCGATCGAACGCAATCGGACACCGGGTGTGAAACCGGCAGCCCGACGGCGGATTTACGGGTGAGGGAATATCGCCCGTGAGCACGATACGCTTGCGGCGCTTTTCGAGGATCGGATCGGGGATCGGAATCGCCGATAGCAGCGCTTGCGTGTAGGGATGGAGCGGGTTGTGATACAGGGCGTCGCGATCGGCGAGCTCGACGATCTTGCCGACGTACATCACGGCGACTCGCGTGGAAATGTGTCGGACCACCGAAAGATCGTGCGCGATGAACAGATAGGTCAGTCCGAACTGCGCCTGGAGATCTTCGAGCAGGTTGATAACCTGCGCCTGAATCGAGACGTCGAGCGCGGAAACGGGTTCGTCGCAAACGATGAACTTGGGGTCGACGGCCAACGCGCGGGCGATCCCGATACGCTGGCGCTGTCCGCCCGAAAACTCGTGAGGATACCGATTGGCATGATAGGGCCGCAGACCGACGAGCCGCAGCAGCTCCAGAATGCGGTCTTGCACGCCGCTGCCTTCGGCGATCCCGTGAATCCGCAACGGTTCGCCGACGATGTCCCCGACGGTCATGCGCGGGTTAAGCGACGCGAACGGGTCTTGGAAGATAATCTGCATCTCGCGGCGGAGCTTGCGGACGTCGTTACGTCCGAGCGTTACGACGTCTTGACCGTCGAAATGAATCTCGCCCTTCGTGGTCGGGAGCAAACGCAGGAGTAGGCGCCCGATCGTCGTTTTGCCGGACCCCGACTCGCCGACGAGTCCGAGCGTCTCACCCGCGTTGATATAAAAGCTCACTCCGTCGACCGCCCTGACGTCGCCCACGTGCCGCGACATCAGCCCGGCGTAAATCGGAAAGTATTTATAGAGTTCGACGGCCTCGACGAGGGGCTTGGTCTGCGTGGCCGATGCGCTCACGCTCACAGCTCGCTTACCCGTGCTGTCGGAAGGTCGAGCGGACGGTCTTCCACGTTCTCGTCATACAGCCAGCAGCGCGAAACGTGGCCTTCGCCGAGATCGTAGAGCCGCACCGGATCGTCGCAAATCGCCATACGATAGATGCAGCGCGGAGCGAACGCGCAGCCAGGAGGCAGATTGAGCAAGTTTGGCGGCTGGCCTTTGATCGGCTCGAGCCGGCGGTGCTCGGTGTCATCCAAGCGCGGCAGCGACGCCAACAGTCCTTGCGTGTACGGCATGCCGGGATCGCCGAAAATCTGTTCGGCGGTTCCGTATTCGACCATGTTTCCGCCGTACATCACGAGCACGTTCTTGCACACTTCGGCTACGACGCCGAGGTCGTGGGTGATGAGAATGATGGCCGCGCCGGTTTCTTGCTGCAGCTCGTTCATGAGCTCGAGGACCTGGGCTTGAATCGTCACGTCGAGTGCCGTGGTCGGCTCGTCGGCGATGAGCAGCTGCGGATTACACGAAAGCGCCATCGCGATCATCACGCGCTGGCGCATGCCTCCGGAAAACTGATGAGGATAGTCGTTGAGACGCGCTGCCGGCGACGGAATGCGAACTTTTTCGAGCATCTCGACCGCGCGGTCGCGGGCGTCGTGCTTGCTCAAGCCAAGGTGAACCCGAACCGCTTCGGCGATCTGTTCGCCAATCGTCAGCACCGGATTGAGCGACGTCATCGGATCCTGAAAGATCATGGCGATCTTGTGACCGCGGATCTTACGCATCTCCGCTTCGCTTTTCTCGGGCAGGTTCTCGCCGTCGAACGCGATGCGGTCCGCAGTGACGGCTGCATTCTTTGCGAGCAAGCGCATTATCGAGAGCGCGGTAACCGATTTTCCCGAACCGGACTCGCCGACGATGCCAAGCGTTTCGCCGGCGCCGAGCTGCAGCGAGAGACCGTTCACTGCGGTCACCGGTCCGTCCTCGGTTCGGAACGTTACCCGCAGGTTCTTGACCTCGAGCAGCGACATGCGGGCGCTTTAGATTCCGGTCAACGAGAGGATGAAGGCGCTAATCACAAACGCGGCCGCGACGAAGCCGGTAAGACGTTTGAGCTGCTCGTCGGCACCGAGCCGTCCGCGATATGCCGACTCGACGCGGCCGCCGATCGATCCGGTAAGTCCCTCTTGTTTGGTCGTCTGAATCGCGAGTAACAACACCAGCGCGATCGCCGAGATGATGAAGATGCCTGCGATGCCGTGCGTGAGCCACGGAAAGTGCATCGCCACCGGCGTTTGAACCGGCGCCGGCGTAGGCTGCTGCAGCGGAACGACCGGGGCGGCGAGCGGCGATGCGCCGGGCTTGGGCAGCCCGGGAGCCGCCAGGGGCGCAGCCGGTTTGGCCGTCGCTACGGCGAGTAAGAGCGAAAACAACGCGGTGGATTCTCCTTTGTAATAAGCGCCTCTCCAGCCTAAGTCGGCGGAGG
The DNA here is from genome assembly GCA_035656415.1 of Vulcanimicrobiaceae bacterium. Taxonomy (GTDB): domain Bacteria; phylum Vulcanimicrobiota; class Vulcanimicrobiia; order Vulcanimicrobiales; family Vulcanimicrobiaceae; genus JAFAHZ01. The sequence goes on from DASRSM010000165.1 coordinate 9,382, forward strand.
GGCACGATCCGACCACCAGCTTTACGACCGATGGGGCACAGCTGCCTGCCCGTACGCAGGAGTCGCCCTAGATGCTACTCTAGTAGCTGGCGTGTTGGAACCCAACCAATCGGTCGTTCCTCTCAAGCAGCGGCGGGTATGGCGAGATCTCGCGAAAATTCTTTCGACGATCTTCAACCCGTTTTTGACCGCGCTCGCATTATTCGTCATTCTTTCGCACGTGACGGCGCGCGACACGCTGGATTTCTGGCGTCTGCTGTTCGTTTCGACGTTCTTCACGTCGATCGGTCCGATGATGTACGTTTTCTGGCTGTACGCGACGGACCGAATTTCCGATCTCGACATGTCGGTGCGCGCCGAGCGCGAGACGGTCTTTAGCATTTTCGTCGTCTTCTACTTACTGGGCGCCGGAGCGCTGTGGATCGTGCACGCGCCGCGCGTGCTGATCGCCACGATGCTGGGCTATTTTGCGGCAACTTTGGTCGTGGGGTACATTACGCGCTATTGGAAGATCAGCACGCACGCGCTCGGGATTACCGCGCCGCTCGTAGCGCTCACGCTGCTGTACGGACGCCAAACCCTGCCGTTTCTGGTGCTCGTTCCGATGGTGTGCTGGGCGCGCGTTTACTTGAAGGCGCACACCTTCGCGCAGGTGCTCGCCGGAGCCGCACTAGCGCTCGTCTCGACGACGGCTTTCTTCTACATCTTCCACGTGCGTACGATGATATGATCGAGACTCGCAGGAACGAGGGCTTCGATAAGTTCAACGCCAGCATTTCGGCGGCGGTGGATGCTGTGCGCACGACGTCCGAAAGCATCGCAGCGACCGCGCAAGAGCAGACCACGCTCATGGTCGCGCTTTCCGAAAGCGCCGGGATTCTCGCCAAGCAATCGCAGGAAACCGCAGACCGGCTAGCAGCGGCGCAGACGCAAGCGCGCACGGCGGCCGAGGATCTTGGTAACTCCTTCGAGGTGGTCGGCACGCTGCTCACGTCGGTGCAACAGCTCGCCGAACTTTCGGCGGCGACGGCCGCCGCAATGGACGATTTCGGCCGATTGATGAGCGAGGTCGGCCGCATGACCGATTTCGTCGAAGAAGTCTCCGACGAAACGCAGCTTTTGGCGCTCAACGCCGCCATCGAAGCTGCGCGCGCCGGTACGCACGGTTTGGGATTCGCGGTCGTTGCCGGTGAGGTCGGGCGCTTGGCCAAAACGACGAGCGAATCGACGACGACGATCAAGCACCTCGTCGGCGACGTGCAGCGCGAAGCCGCAGCGACGATTCACGCGGTGCGTGCCAACGCGGAGCGTTCGGCCGAATCGGCGCCGCTGGCCGATTCGGCGCATGCATCGCTCGGCGAGATCGCCGAACTCGCCGCCGACCTTTCCGTCGCAATCGACCGCGCGGTCGTCGCCGGCCGCGAACACAGCACGCTAGCCGCGCAAATGCGTCGCGAAACCGACGGACTTGCCGGCGCGGCCGCACATCAGGGGCGGCAAGCGCTCGAGTCGGCATTTGCCACGCAGCGGCTCTCGTATTACGGCGCCGAGATCGCGTACATTTCGCGATCGCGGACGGTCGAAAAATCCGAACGCACCTCGCTGAAGGTGGCCACACTGCTGCCGCCTGGCTATCCGCCGTCACGCGCCTGGGAACACGTTGCGAAACGCGTCGCCGAACTCTCCGGCGGCCGCCTGCACGTCGAACTCGATATTCCGTTTACGGGAGGCAGCGAGTTCGAGGCAATGCTGCGCGTGCGCTCCGGCGAGCTCGACATGGTGAGCGTGACGACGTTCGTTGCCGGCGCGCTCCTCCCGCTCGCGCAGCTTTTCGACTTGCCGTTTGCCTTCGACAACTTACGCGAAGCCCATGCGATTTTGGACGGTCCGCTGGGCAAGCACGTTCTCGCATCGTTCGGCTCGTTCGGATTGACCGGCATGGCCTATTTCGAGAACGGCATGCGGCATTTTACGAACTCCTTGCGTCAGATCGCGCGGCCGCACGACGTCAAGCGCATGCGCGTGCGGATTCAAGATTCCGTGGTCTATTTGGCGCTGATGCACGCGCTCGGCGCGTCGCCGAAGGTGATTCCGTTCCAGCAGCTTCGGAACGCGCTGGCCAATCGCGAAGTCGACGCGCAAGAAAATCCGCTCCCGAATATTTTGGGAGCCCGCCTGCACGAAGTGCAGAGCCACCTTTCCTTGACCGCGCACGCGTACAACACTCAGATCGTGCTGGCCAACGTCGACCGGATGCACTCGCTGTCGCACGACGATCGCGAGATTCTTCAGGCCGCGTTCGCCGAGGCGACCGAGGTACACCGCCGTATTGCCGCCGAGGAAGAACTGCACGCGATCGCCGAGCTGCGCAAGTACCTGCAGATCCACGAGCTCACCCCCGAAGAGCGCGCAGAGTTCGTACGCGCGTCGCACTTCGTGTGGGAGCGCATGGAAGCGCTGTTTCCGGTCGACGTCTATCGCCTGCTGGTCGCGCGAAACCTAACGGCGTGGCATCCGAAGACGGCCATCGCCTCGCACGTGCACCAAGGCTTTACGCTCGACGACATCGTTACGTCGATCGACCACTCGGTGAGCGCCGTTCGAAGCACGGGCGACGTCATCTCGGTTCAGGCGCGTTCGCAGATCGCGGGATTGAATACCCTTGCGCAGCATGCGCTACGCTTGAGCGGTTCGAATCGCACGCTGTCCGGAGAGTTTTCACTGCTGCGGGATCGCTTCGAGGCTGTCGCGCCGCAGGTCGAGACGATGCGCGGCACGGTCGATCAACTGATTTCGACGATAGAAACGCTGTCGTCGATGGCGGTGCAGAGCCGCAAAGCCCTCGATCAGTTCGCCGGGTCGATGAAACAGATCGTCGAGATCATCGCCCTGGTCCGCACCGTTTCCGACAAAACCAACCTACTCGCACTCAACGCCGCAATCGAAGCCGCCCGTGCGGGGGACTACGGCAAAGGCTTCAACGTCGTTGCCGGCGAGGTGCGCAATCTCGCCGAGAAAACCAAAGCGTCGACCAAAGAGATTCGCATGGTTCTCACGGACCTGGAGGCGCGCGGAAAACAGGCCGCGGTCGCCATCGAATCGGGCGTTTCTAAAGCCGAGCACAGCTCGCGTCAGGCCCGCGCCGCGCAAGAGGCGTTCGGACGAATCGAGACGTTCGCGTTCTCCGCGTCGCGCACGCTGGGCGACGCCTTCGAAGCCGCCGAAGCCGAAGCGCAGCGCTCCCACGCGATGTCGGGCGACTACTCGCAAATGGCCGCGCTCGTCGACGCGTACGCGAGCGATAGCGCGCGCGCCCTGGGCGTTGCGGTCGAGTTAGAACGTCAGCGAAGAGCGCTGTTCGCCTGAGCGGCGCGCCAGGCGTTGCGGCCCGACTCCTTAGCGTCGTACAACGCCGCGTCGGCACATTCGATGACTTGCCACCACGTATACGCTTCGGGGTTGCGTACGTCCAACGGATAGGCGGCAAACCCGATCGACACGGTTTTATAGAGTTGGGTGCGGTCGGCAAGCGCGAACGGACGGCTTTCGACCGCTCGCAAAACGCGTTCGGCCATGTCGCCGGCGTCGTCGCGCTTCATGCCGCGCGTAACGGCAAGAAACTCCTCGCCGCCCCATCGCACCAGAAAATCGCTTTCGCGGAAGACTTCTTCGAGCCGTTCCCGCACTTGCACGAGCACTTCGTCACCGGCGCGATGGCCGTACCGGTCGTTGACCTGCTTGAAGTGGTCGATGTCGATGAGGAAAAAGATGAGATCGTTCGGCTGGCGCCGCGCGAGCGCGATTTCCCCTTCGATGTTTTGCGCCAGGAAGCGCCGGTTGCGCAGTCCCGTGAGCGGATCGGTAAGGCTCATTTCCTCGAGCGCGCGATTGGCTTGCGATAGCTCCGAAGTCCGCTCGCGGACGATGATCTCGAGTTCGCGCTGACGCCGCTCCAGCCACGCGGTGCGCAGCTTCAACGCCCAGAGCATGAGGCCGAGCACGAGCAGCGCGACGAGCACGCGGAACCACCACGATTCGTACCATGCGGCAACTGCACGCATGCGCAGCGACAGCGTGCGTCCGCTCCACACGCCCAAACGATTGGTGCCCCGAATTTCGAGCGTGTATCGTCCGGGAGCCAGGTTCGTGTAGGTTGCGAGGCGATGCTCCGGATCGGCCGCGATCCAATCGCGATCGTAGCCGTCGAGACGATAGCTGTAGCGCACGTCTTGGGGTCCCGAATAATCCAGCGCGGCAAACTCGGCCGTAAAGTCGTGGTGCGCAGGCGGAAGATCGATCGTCGCGCCCGCATTGGCCGCGTACGATCTCATGTCGCGGCCGCCCGCCTTTACCTCGGTCAGCACGATCGGCGGCACGTAGGTCCACGGCGCGGCAGCGTGCGGCGCGATCACCGTGACCCCGTCCCCGCCGGCAAAGAACATCGTTCCGTCTTCGGATTGCGCGACGCCGCCGCCCCAATAGCCGTAATCCGACGTTCCGTCGGCGAGACCGAACGTGCGCGCGCGCAGCGTGCGAGTATCGATCGCAGCTAGACGCTGATCGGTGCTCGCCCAAATTCTTCCCGGCGCTCCCTGGGCGAGGCCGTCGACGTTTTCATTGGGCAAGCCGTCGGCGCGACCGAGATGCTTCACGATCGTCGTTCCGTTCGCGCGTTCTTCCAACACGTTGAGCGGGCCGCCGACCGCACCAGCCCAGATACGTCCTCGTCGATCCTCGAGAATCGATTCGATCGTGCCGGGACCGACCGCGTTGGAATCGCGCGGATCGAACGTAAAGCGCACGATGCGTCCGCTAACCGGATCGATGCGATCGAGGCCGTTGGCGGTGCCCGCCCACAAGCGTCCGCGCCGATCGAAGTGCAGCGCGGTCACGCGATCGTTCGACAGCGAATCTGCCGATCCGGAGTGACGAAAGACGCGAACGGCTCCCATGCCGGTTTCTTCTTCTATAATGCCGGCTTCGGTGCCGAGCCAAAGATGCTGCGGCGACAATGCGATCGCGGTGATACGCGCGGACGCCGCGATCGGAGGCCCGGCGGGACACGTTACGCCGGTCGCGTGCGCGCGCAGCGCGCACAGACCCTGCAGGGTTCCGATCCACAGCGTTCCGTCGCTCGCGGGCCGCAATCGCAAAACGATCGGCCGATTCGGCAATTCGTAGCGCGTGGTCGCCAAGGTTTTGGGATCGAGCGACATCACCGCACCCTTGAAGCCGCCTTGCCACAACTTTCCCCCGAACGCCGCTAACGAGATGACGTCTTGATCGCCTAACGTGACGCCCGGACGATTTTTTGAAAGCTCGTAGATACCGGTCGTTGCGGGATTGTGCCACAACAAGTCGCCCGCGGCGTTGGCGATCCAAATGAGGCCGGAGCGGTCGCGCAAGAACCCGACCGTCTGTCCTTCGGTGAGTCCGCCGCTCGAATCGCGGTCCGCCGAAACGCGCCGCACCGCGTGGCTGGCCGAATCGACGATCGAAATTCCCGAGTCCGATCCGACCCACATCTCACCCGGCTTCGCCTCGATGAACGAGCGCTGCCAGCCGGGCGTGAGCGTTCGCGGGTCGCCCGCGTCGGCATCGAGCCGAGCAACGTGACGACGCGACGCATCGATCGCATAGACCGCGTTGTGCGAACCGAGCCATAACGTGCCGGCCGAGTCGAGATACGCCGCGGAAAACGCCGGCTGCTCTTTGTCCCCGATTGCAAACCGTTGAAAACCGTGCGCGTTTCCAAAAAACAGGCCTTCACTGGTCGCGACCCACGCGACGCCGTCGCGGTCGATCGCGATACCGCGCACGCGTGGCTGCAACGCGACTCCGGGTAACGGCAAGTGCGCGAAATGCCCTGCGCGCGGATCGAACCGGTCGATGCCGCCGTCGCCTCCGAGCCAAAGCTCGCCGTTGCGCTCTCTCGCCAACGCCAACACCGTCGCACTGCGCGGGCCGGCGGTGCCTGACGTTACCGAACGCCATGTGTGAAACGTCTCGGAGGCTTCGTCCAGTCGCACCAGGCCGCTCGACTCCGTTCCCATCCACAATCCGGATTTGTCGGCCAGCAGCGTCAAGAGATAGCCGTCTGGCAACGCTTTGGGATCGCTGGGATTCGGTGCGAAAACGCGAAAGCGATAGCCGTCGTAGCGCGCTAAGCCGCCCTGCGTCGCGATCCAAATAAATCCCACGTCGTCTTGCGCGACGGCTTCTACCGTCGGCGGAAGTTCCCGCACGTCGACGCGCACGAACACGGGGTTCGCGAGATTGGACCACAGCGCCGCGGCGAACAAAAACGCGATCACAGTAGCACCGTCATTGTTGGGTTACTCCAGTGCCTTTTTGAGGCCGCGCGGGTGATCGGGATCGATGCCGCGCGCGCGAGCCACGCTGAGGGCGAGCGTTTGTATTGCGAGGAGCCAGCCCAGTGTATTGAAGGCCTCCCCGACGTGGGGTCCAACCGGCGCGATGCCGTCGATAACGCAGCCGATGGCGATTCGCCGGGCGCCCGAGTTGCGTATCTCGCGCATCGGACGCTCGACGACCGGCATTGCGTCGCTATCGGCGATGCCGGTTACGGCATACGACGAATCGACCATCGCGATGCTGCCGTGGCGAAACTCGCCGGCAGCGAATCCCTCGGCGTGCACGTAGCTCGCCTCTTTCATTTTCAGCGCGGCCTCGCGCGCGATCGGATAACCGTAGTCGGAGCCGAGAAAGATCACGTTCCCGCAGCGCGCGATCGACGTTCCGACGTCGACGAGCTCGGAAAAACCCGGCGACGCAAACCAAGCGTCGACTGCGTCCGCGGTTTCGATGAGCGCCGTCGCGTCGCGCGCTTCGGAGCCGGCGAGAATCGACGCGGCGCGAAGCAGCACTGCAACCGTTGCGGAGACGCTTTTGCTTGCCGGAATAGCCGTCTCCGTCCCCGCAGCGACGTCGATCACGACTTCCGCGCGTTCGGCCAGCGGCGACGCGCGTGAGTTCGTCACCGCGATCAGCCGCCGGGG
>DASRSM010000166.1:0-3215 GCA_035656415.1 Vulcanimicrobiaceae bacterium
GGCGATGTTGGTCAACTGCCACCCGGCGCGAGCCTTTTCGTGCAGTTCGTTCAAAATCCGAAGTGCCTCGCGCGCCGAAGCGATAGCCGTGCGATAATCGCCGTCGAAGCGTTCGACCTCGCTGCGATTTCCCAACAAAACACCTAGCCATAAGCGCTCGCCGCCGATGGCGCGCCGCGCGACCGGTAATGCGACGTCGATGTAGCTTCGCGCCGTGCTTGCATCCAGGTCCAGATCCATGGCCGCGACGGCAAGTCCGTTGAGCGCGCGGACGACGCCCATCTCGTCGCCGATTCGTTCGAGATATCCTTGAGAGCGTGTAAAAGCCGCGCGCGCACCAGGCCCGTCGTTGAAGCCGACCAGCGCCGCTCCAAGATAAGCGTACGCATTTCCTAACGTTGCAAAATCTCCGGCGTCGGTGCTGCTTGCGATGAGATCGCGCGCGATCTTTTCCAGCCTGAAGTAGTCCGACGCCCGTTGCGCCTCGGCGGCGGCGGCGAGTTCTTCCGGGATCACGAGCGCGAACGCGAAGGTGGGACGTGCCGCAGCGTCTCAGACGGCGATTCGCCGAACATCGAGCGGTAGGCCATCGCGAAGTGCCCCATGTGCCAAAACCCCCACTCCGTGGCGACGTCGATGACGCGCGGCGCGTGCGGTCCCGCGCTGCGCAGCGTTTCTTTCACGCGATTGAGACGTTCCGCACGCAAAAACGCCATGGGGCTAAGACCAGTCAATGCTTCAAAGGCGTTGATCAGCGAGCGCGGCCGCATTCCGGAGATTTCGCTCAGATCGAAAAGAGTGACACGATTGCCCATATGCTCGGCGACGTACGCTTGACACTCGCGCACCGCTCGTATACGGCGCGACTGGCTACGGTTCGGGCCCACCGCCGACGTACCGTCGATCGTCGTCAACACGTTGACGATTTCTTCGATAACGTACTTTGGAGTTTTGGAAACGGCGTGCCCGGCTGCAAACAACTCACGAAGAAACAGTCGCAGACGCGATACGCCGCTTCGCATCCGCACTTGCGCGACTTTGTCGTCGACGTCGAGCCAAGGGAAGCCTTCGACGATCGTCAGCGTGTAGAATGACGCTGCGCCGGTCGTGCACAAATCGATCGGGCCGCGCGTAGTCGCAAGATCTCCCGATTCCACGGGCACTCCGCTCCAAAGCGCCTTGGCGGTCCCGTCTGTCAATCCGATGAGATACGTGGCCGGCGCTACTTCGCCCTTAGCACGAAACGCCAAACTAAAATCTCGTTTGGCGATCCGAATTGGCCCCAGGTCGATGACCGTGCGGTCCGCGTGCAGGGTTCCGTTCTGAAGCTGCGTGACGGAAAACTCGGCCGGCTTCAACGTGCGATGGGCCGGCGTTATCTCGCTCTGGTACATCTCGACAGCGTTTCCGACGGCGTCTCACCGAACATCGTCCGATAGGCGCTCGTAAAATGCCCCATGTGCCAGAAACCCCAATCGATCGCCACATCGATAATTCGAATCCGTTCGCTGTGCGCGCTTTCGAGCACCGTTCGAACGCGGCAGAGGCGCCTCGCTCGCAGAAACGCCATCGGACTCGTTCCGGTGACCGCTTCAAACGCGTTGATGAGCGTACGCGGGCGAAGGCCCGAGACCAGGCTCAGGTCCGAAAGCGTAACCGCGTCTGCCATTTTCTGCTCGATATATTCCTGGCACAGCCGCACCGCCGCGATGCGGCGGCCCTGCGGACGCGTCGGTTCCAATGGCTCGCCATCGGTTCCGACCGCCGCGGCCAAAAGCCAAAGTACGTTCTTGCACGCCGACGTTTTGGAGAGCCAACCGCTAAAAAACCCGGGCTCCAGCAATCCGCGGACGTAATCCCGTAAATGTCGTGCGTGCGCGCTGCGCACCAGCGACGGGCACGAAGGCACGTGCTTTAACGTCTCGCACACGGACTCGGGAAGGCCGCACTCGCGAAAAGCGTTATCGTCAACGACGATTGCGTAATGCGTTTCGGGTGCGCGCGTAAACACGTCGACGCGTCCGCGCGTCGTTGCGATATCGTCGCACGACACCTCGAGGCCGGCCCACCGCGTCGTGGACGGTTTACCGCTCGTCAACCCAAACAGCGTTCGACCTTCGGGTATAACGCCGTCGCCTCGAAAAGCAGTTTGATACTGCCGGCGGCGCAACACTACCGTACCGAAATCCAACTTTCGTCGCTGAGTAACGAGCGTTCCCGGCTCTAGTTGAGTCCATTGCATCACTGAACCCGCCGTGCGGCTGCCTTGATAGAGCGAGCTTTCGCAGGCTACGAAAAGTGTCCTTGATTAATTTCTCTTAAATTTAATCAAAGAAGGACTTATGTCCTACGTGCCGAGGATCTCGACGAGCAACCCCTCCCTGGCCTGGGCGGAACGCTCGCTGGCATCGGCGGCAATTTGCGCGTACAAGCCTTCCATGCCGCCCAGCAAGGAACGCGTCGCGTAGCCCGCGCAGCGAAGCCGTTCCCTCACGTCGGAATCGAGCCCCTCGAGCAAACTCTCTCCGGGTTCGTTTTGAGCCACAAACTCTTTGTGCGCTCCCTCGCGGGTCGCTTCGCGGCTCTCTGCCTCGAACGCATCTGGGTCCCACCAAAGCGCCTTGCCGTCTCTGACGATCTCCAGCACCCTGAGTCCGCGGCGGCGCAGTTCTTCCTCTTCCCAGTTGCAGTCGTCGCTCGCTTTTGCCATCCCCGCGCGCACAACGAACTCCAGGACGCGCTCGACGAGCTCGCTATAGCTGGCATCCTCGACGATGCTAACGCCGTCGCCGATGCGGACCGTAAACCGCTGTAGCCGCACTCCGCTTTAATTCTAACAAGCCTCCGGCATCGGCGATATCCCGGAAACGCATGGGATTGCGTATTTCGGATAGACCGCCGCGCGCATGCCACCTACAATCGAGCGTGAAAGGATATCCTTGATCTCATGATTTCGACGAAACGTCTGCTTTCCGTCGCGCTGCTGCCTGCGGCTTTCGCATTTGCCGCTGCGGCCGCGTCGGCGCAAGAGAGCCCCGCTCCTACCACTCCCACCACGCCTGCGCCTGCGTCGTCTCCGACGCTCATGGACCGCGCGTACGACGGGCAAACCCACGTCACGCTTGCGCCGTATCTCTGGTTGCCGACGTTGCGAACGAACGTTCATTATACGATCCCTAAACTTCCCACCGGCGCCGGTGGAGCAGCGTTGGCTA
>DASRSM010000167.1:0-53842 GCA_035656415.1 Vulcanimicrobiaceae bacterium
AACCTGCCAGCCGCTGCAGTAAATCGCTTTCAGACCGGCGCGCGCGGCTTGCACCGCTTGGTTTCCGGTGAGGGTGCCCAACGCGGCCGTGGGCTCGTCTTCGTTCAGCGACACCCACAGGCGTTCGGCGCCGAGACGCGCGAGCGTGTGCTCGACGACGACGCTGCCGGCGACGCGTAGGACGTCTTCGGCCGAATAGCGGCGCTCGATCCCTTTCCAGCGGCCGTCCGTCGCCCACGAGCGGCGCAGCGTTTCGGCACGATCGTTCTTGCTCACCTATTCGTCCCTCCAGGTCCTTTGGATCGGTCTGGGTCCATCATTGGCACAGTCTATTGGATGGCTTGCATCCAACCGTTGGATGGCTATACCCTGTATACGGGAAACCGAATCAATCTGTCAATATGGTCTATTGATAATTCTATAGCCCCTAAGGCTGCACTCGATATAAGGCGTGGTACGAGTCGATATTGGCGACGCGCTTTGCGCCGGAGATTCGATCGACGTCGCGCGGATTGACGAGCACGTACACGTTATGCGTCTGCGCCCAGCGTTTATATTGCGGCATGCTTTCGAGATCCCCACCCGATACGATGATGCGTCCCGGAAGTGAATCGTCGACGTACGCGCCGTATGCAAGCGACGTCGCATCCAGCCATTGGGCAATGATTACGCTGCCGGGCGACGTGAACGGTTCGAGCATGTTGATGACCCACCGGCCGCCCTCACCGGGTTGATGATCGAAGTATTCCGGATGCATCCGCGCCGTCACGAACGTCCCGCCGGCGAGAAACACGATCATTGCGGCGCGCGCGACCACAGCATTCCATCCAGCGGCGCCGCGCGGCAGGATCGCCGCGACGAGCGGCACGGCAAGCCATAGCGCCAGCAGGCGGTAACGTCCGATGTCGCCTTCCTCGGAATACGTAACGGAGAAAACGAGCGCGACCGTACAAGCGAGGCACAAGAACAGCGTCGTACGCCAATCGCGCCGCCACGCTACGACCAATCCCACGAACGTCAGTGCGACGACGAACGCGCCGTATTGTTCGGCCAAGCCTTGAATGAACGCCCATAGCGCGTCTTGGATGTGAACGGGATTGAACGACGCCAGGACGTAGCTCGCCGCGTTGCTCTCTTTTCCGCTGATATCGATCAATAGGCCGCCGGGCGTGCTCGGATTGTTGTAGTTCCAGAAGATGCCTCCGCTCGTTCCCCCTAGCGCGAGCGTCGGATCGAGACCGTGCGCGACGATGTAGGCCGAACGCAGCGGCAGATAGAGATACAATGCCAAACCCGCGATCGTGAGCGCGACCGACGTCGCAACGAGTCGCAGCGAAGGACGGCGCTTGGCCGTTAGGGCGCCGGCGATAAACGCCGGCAGCAGCCAAAGCGCGTTCGGATGCGCGGCCATTGCGAGTCCGTAGAAGGCGAACGCGCCGGCGAACCATCGCGAATCGTCACCTTGCAGCCAGCGCACGAAAGCGTAGATCGCGAGCGTCTCGCACGTGACGGCCAGATCTTGCGCTTCGGCGCGATTGGCGTGCGACCACACGTTTTGCGTGAACGAGTACCACAAGGTTGCCAACAGGGCGATCGGTCGGGTTGCGCCCAGGCGAAGCGCGACCAGGTACGCCACGAGCGCCGCGACGCCCAGGCACACCGCGCTCATCGCGTTCATGCGAAACGCTACGCTGCCGATGGCGACGACGTGCGACCACACGTAGCCGAGCAGAACGAAGAACGGAAAACCGGTTGGATGCGAGATCCCGAGGATGTACGGAACGCCTTGCAGTTCCGCAGTGTCCCACGATGCCGGCTCGTGTGAAGCGCTAACGATATAGACGGCCGCCGGAACGGCGAAAGCGGCGACGGCGCTAGCGATCGCCGCCGCGTTCGCGATCCGCTCGCGGATCACGCTAGGGTCGGTAGTGCCAGTGACGGACGCGTCGTAAAGTCGGGCCGTACGTCGACGTAGCTCTCGATTTGGCGTTCCATCAGTTGGAGAGCCAGATCCAGCTGCGGGTCTTTGTTGTCGCGATAGTCGTGCGGCGGAATGTCGACTTCGTAATCCGGATCGGTTCCGTAGTTTTCGACTTTCCACCCGACGTCGACGAACCAGAACGAAAACTCCGGCTGCGTCGTCAGCGTACCGTCGACGAGATGGTGATACGGATCGATTCCGATCACGCCGCCCCACGTCCGCTTACCTACCAGCGGGCCGAGCTTATAGATCTTGAAGCAGTGGCTGAAGATGTCGCCGTCGGAGCCGGCAAACTGGTTGGTGATTGCGACGATCGGTCCGCCGACGGATTCGGGCGGATACGGAATCGGCGCGCCGTAACGCGGTGCGTCGTAGCCAACGCGCTTACGCACGAGCTTTTCGAGCAGCAAGGGCGAGACGTGACCCCCGCGGTTGTATCGCACGTCGACGATGAGACCGTTGCGGTCGAACTCGCCCAAATATCCGCGGTGGAACTCGGAGAAACCCCACGGTCCCATATCGGGAACGTGCAGGTAGCCGACGCGCTCGTTCGTGCGCTCGTGCACGTAACGGCGATTTGCTTCGACCCACGCGCGATATCGCAACGCGGCTTCGCTCTCGAGCGCCTTGATCAGCACCGTCCGCTCTTCGTCTTTGCGCGAACGCAGCGTAATCGACACGTCGCGGCCCGAGGTGTTGACCAGCAGCCGATCCGGCGTAACTTCGCGAGTCAATCGTTTTCCACCGATCGCGACGATCACGTCGCCTTCGTGAACGTCGTTGCCGGGCTCGGCGAGCGGTGAATCGGTTTCGCGATTCCACGAGTCGCCGCGATAGATACGCGCGATGCGGTAGCCGCCGGCGTTTTCGTCCCACGCGACGTCGGCTCCCAAGAATCCGCGCTGGTATTGCGGCGGCACGCGATAGTCGCCGCCGTATTCGTACGCGTGCGACGTCCCGAGCTCGCCTTGCATTTCCCAAATGAGATCCGAGAGCTCGCCGCGCGTGCGCACGCGGGGCAGCACGGCTTGGTAACGATCGTACACGCGGTCCCAGTCGATGTCGTTCATGTCCTCGACCCAGAACTGCTCGGTCTGCAAGCGCCACGCTTCGCGATACATCTGCGCCCACTCGTCGCGCGGCACGATTTCGACGCTGGCGCGATCGAGATCGATCCAACCCGATTTGCGGCCGGGCTCGTTGGCGGGCTTTTGATCGTCGCCCTCCTCGGGAAGGTCGAGCAGCGCGTCGATCGCGCGCAGCCGTTCTCCGGAGCGGTAGACCAGGGTGCGGCCGTCGCGGCCCATGCGGATCTCGTCGCACTCTTGCGCGACGGTCGCCAACCGCTGTTGTTCGAAATCGAACGCCAGCAGCGTGCCGTGTGCGTCTTCTTCGCGATCCTCGCGGCGCACCGGCTTGATGCCTTTCACCGGGAAACGCGTGAAGAGCGCGCGGTCGCGCACCGCAACGATTTGATCGTACTCGCCCTCTTCAACCGGGAACCCGAGTATACGTCCGCCGATGCCCTCGAAATCGATCGAGATATCGGCCGGCTTTCCGTTTTTCTTCTCATCTGCGCGCTCGTGTTCGTGATCGCGATGAACGGGTTTGGGCGGCGGCACGAACGGCGAAGGCACGTCGTTGCGTAACGTAACGACGAACGGCCGGCTCGCCTGCGGAAAACTCAGATCGAATGCGAGCGCGTCGTATACGGGGTTGAAGTCGCGCGATGAGATGAAATAGAGGTATTTCCCCTCCGGATCCCAAGCCGGCGATTGGTCCGTGCGCAGGGGGGGCGTGACGTCGTGTACTTTTCCGGAGCGAACTTTCGCGACGCGAATGATCGACGTGCCGTGCGCCGGCCACCACATGTACGCGATGAAACGGCCGTCCGGCGAGAACGCCAAATCGCCGATGCGATGCGACGGGCACGTGTCGAGCACGCGAACCTTGCCGTCGTCGACATCGAGCAGGCACAGCTCGTGCCGGTGATTGGCAAATGCGACCACGTCGGCAGACGGCGAGCACGTTAAGTCGGTAACGCGCCCGATGTCGCCGCTGCTGACCAATCGCGGTTCCTCGGATCGATCCGCTCGATGGAGCGCGATTTGCTCGTAGCCGTTGATGTCGGTAACGCAGACGAACCGCTTACCGTCGCTCAGCCATTCGGTGAGGCGCGCGCGAGCGCTGCTGCCGCGTCCGTGGTGGATGACCGCACCTTCGAAGAGCGGCATCGTAAACGGTTGTCCCCGCGAAACGAATGCGAGCCGCGTTCCGTCGGGGTGCGGCGCGAAGTGTTCGAGCGATTCCGACGCGTCCTCGAAACGGCGTACCGTTTGCGGAGCGGACGAATGCGTTTCGACGTCGATGCGCTCCACCGCGCCGGTTTCGGCGTCGTAGCACGCGAGCTCGCCGCCGGCGGAATAGACGACGCGCCGCCCGTCGGTCGACGGAAAGCGCGCGTAATACTCCGTTTCGTGCGTGTGGCGCTGCAGATCGCTTCCATCGATGGCGCACGAATAAATATTGGCAATGCCCTCGTGATCGGCGAGAAAGTAGACGCGCTCGCCGATCCACATGGGCCAGCACGGATTGCCGTCTGGTAAAGGTAAGCGCGAGTACGTGCCGCCGCCGGTGGCGTCGATCCAAATTTCGCCGGCCGTGCCGCCGCGGTAGCGTTTCCAGCGTGCGGGATCGCTCGCGTTACGTCCGAGCGCGACCTTGCCGTCGTGCGAAAACGCGGTCGCGCGCGCGTGTCCTAAATGCGCCTCGCGTGGATTTCCGGTTCCGTCGCAAGGAATCGCGAACAGGCGCGTTTCGCCTTCGAACCACGCAACCGGATTGGCGCAGAAATAAATCTCGGTGCCGTCGGCGCTCCACCCGGCGACCGACGCCTGCGTCGATCCGAGGAACGTCAACCGCTGCGGTTGGCCTCCCGTTGAAGGCATCACGTAGATCTCCGGATTGCCTTCGTCGGTCGAGACGAAAGCGATTTCTCTGCCGTCGGGCGACAACCGCGGATAGGTGCACGCTCCGAAACTCGCCGTCAGACGCGTACCGGTACCGCCGTGCAACGAGGCGCTCCACAGGTCGTCTTCGCACACGAAAGCGATCCGGTCGCCGGCGATGGTGGGGTAACGGTAATAGCCCTGATTCATGCCCAACGGAGCTTGGCGATGCGGAGCGGCGCTCCTCGGGCGGTTGGGTACTAGGGCCCGTGCGGCAACGCCGGCTCGCCGTGCAGCAGGCGGCCGAGCGTGCCGCTCAGCTCGGCAGCGTTCCGGAGCTGGGTCAGCGGTCCGACCAGTGTGGGCGTCCGCGAGCGCGCTTCAAACGGTAGGATCGGGCCGCCCGCCGCGAACTGCGTCGCCGAATCACCGGCGAGGCTTCGCATCAAGAGCTCCGCACCGAGCGCGTTAGCCCAGCCGAAGTCGCTGCGCGTATACCGCCAATAACCGTCGGGATAAAAGCTCTCGTGAAAGAGGCCGCTCTGACCGTTGGTTTCGGCGAGCGTCGTGATCGCTTCGGCGACTTCCGCTGTCGACGTAGCGGTCAGCGCGCGACCGATGATGCCGAGCGGCCACACGTAGCCATGCGGAGTGTGCGGACTCCCCAAACCCTGGGCGTAACGTCCCTCGAAGTAATACGGATTCGCCGCGCTCAGCGTAAACGCGCGCGTGCCGAGATAGGCCGGGTCGTACGACGAGCACCAATCGATGTACGGCATCGTCGTCAGATTCGGAATGTTCGCGTCGTCCATCAGGTTGTAGTTGCCGAGACCGTCGGTTTCGTAGGCGTACATCCACGTGCCGCGGCCCGCGTTGTAAAAGCGGCCGTACGTCAAGACACCGAGCGTGATGCGATCTCCCAGCGCGCGTGCCGATGCGGCCAGCTCGCGATCCCCGTATCCGTCGAGGGCGAGCCGTTCGAGATCGCGCAGCCCGACCACGGCAAAGACATTTTGCGGAACGTTGAACCGGTACTGGACGGGATCGTCCGACGGGCGAAAGGCGCTCCAGATCATGCCGGTATCGTCGTTGTAGCGGTCGCTCGTAGGAACGCGATACGGGTACGCGTAGCGGTTACATTTCGCGTGATGCTCTTCACACGTGTAGGTGAAGACGATCTGGCGCAGCGCGACGTGCAGGTCCGGCGTGAACATCGTGCGATCTCGGGAGACGTGCCAATAGACCCAAGCGAGCACGACGGGCCAAGACAGCGAATCGATCTCCCACTTGCGTTCCCAAACGTGATAGCTCGCCTGAAAGGCGTTGGCGTAGACGTCGGTGAGGACGTTGCGGGCATTGCGCTGGATGACGCCGGCAAAGCGCGCGCGCAGCACGGGATATTCCCGCTCGTAACGCACGTAAGGAATCGTTTGCGCGGCCGAGTCGCGCAGCCACATCGCCGGAATGTCGCCGGTCTGGACGTACGTCGTGTTGTCGTCTTCGAGAAAGAAGTCGGTGAAGAGCGTGTGAAAGAGCCGCGTCGTTTGGATGTCGCGCACGCGTTTGCCGGTGAGCGGCACGAACAGCGTCTGCGCCCGCACCCGCGCGGGCACGAGGGAGCACGTCACGATGGCGACGAGCGTCACGGCGGCAATACGTCTCACGGGCCCACATTCATGGATTCGATCGTGTCGTTGGGTCCATACGTTACGGTGACCCACAGCACCGTGCCTTCGAACGTCGCTCGGTAGCGATCTGACGTGCTCGATCCGTTGACCTTGCGCTCTACGAACTCGAGCAGCTCGAGTTTGCCGTATCGCGCGTACGGGCCAACTCCCAGCGCGGTCACGAGCGCCTCCCTGATGCGGTGATTTTCATTTTCCGGGGCCGCGAAAGGTGTGGCGACCGAATTTTTATCGCGCGGCGGATCAACGATGGCAAAGATGCTTTTGGCGAGCGGCGTGAGATCGATGCGATCGCCGTTGGAAAGCAGCGCGATTGCAACGCCGTCGCCGAGCGAGAGCGCGTCTTCACTCGAGTACCCATCGAGGAATCCGTCGTGGAACGCCACCGGATACCCGTACCAGGTACCGATGAAAAATCCGAAGCCATAGTTGGTTAGGGCGCCGCCGCGCAGCCGTCCGGACGTCGTCATCCTAGCGAACGGCTCCGGCGGTACGACTCGGCCTCCACGCAGATCGTCGAGCCAGCGTAAAAGATCGGGTGCGTTCGACCATAAGCCGCCGGCGGCCGGATCGATCCACCGCACGGGCAGTTCGGCAACGGCGCGGTTCCAGGCCGGATGCGGCGCGCCGCACGACGTCGAAACGAGATGCAGCGGCGTAAAAATGCGGGCAGCGGCGAGCGCGCAGTACGAGCTGCCGTCGGTGCGTTCGAGCCTTGCGCCCAGCGCGGCGTAGTTTTCGTTGCGATACTCCCACGTGTCATCGGTCACTTGCCACAACAGCGCATCGATCGGCGGGTTTCCTTGTTCGAGCGTAAGCCGGCCGCGTGCCACGTCTTGCAACACGAGTGCGGCCGTAAACTGTTTCGCAATCGAGCCGGCGGCATAAATTGTAAAGCCGTCTGCCGGCAGCTTTCGCGCCGCGTCCCGCAAGCCGTAGCCCCGCAGGTAGAGCGTCGATCCGTTGCGTCCGATTCCGAGTGAAAGTCCCGGGATGCGGTTTTCCTGCATCACCAATTTGACGATCGAGTCTATACGAGCCGATTGCGCCGCGCTTAGCAGCGCCGCTGCAACCAGCGCTACGATCACAGTGCCGAATGCTGCGACAAAAGCTCGCCGAGCGTCATGTTGATTTGTGACGTGTTGTCGAGTTGCGTGAACCCCTGCGTAATCGCCGGAATGTCGCTGAGGGGCTCAAACGGCGTCGCGGTATCGAGCCGCACGAAACCGACGGCGCGATAGCCTGCCACGGTGCGGAAGAGCAAGTCGGCCCAGAACGCATTTGCCCAACCGAATCGGGGGCGCGTGAACTGCGACGGATCGTTCGGGTTGACCGATTCATGCATGAGACCGTTGAGCGTATCGCTGGCGTCGAGCATGTTTATCGCGTTCGCGATCTCGACACGGCGGCGCGTGGACAGAGCGGCGCCCATCATGCCGATCGGCCATACCCAACCTTTGGGTGTGTGCGGGCTGCCCAAGCCGGTTGCGTATTTCCCGGAGTAATAGTACGGATCGGCCGAGCTCAGCGTAAAGCGCCGCGTGTTGAGGTAGACGGGATCGTCGGTCGCGCACCAGCCGATATACGGGAGCGTCGTGAGATTGGGAATGTTTGCGTCGTCCATCAGGTTGTCTCGGCCATAGCCGTCGGTTTCGTAAACGTACATCCAGCCCTTATTCGGTACCCACGTTCGGCCGTAACGCTCGATGCCGGTCTGCACCTGTGCCGCAAGCGTCATCGCGTCGGACGCAAGCTTTTGGTCGCCGAAGGCGTCGCCGGCGAAGTACGCCAGCAGCTTCATCGCGATTACGGCGATGGCGTTCTGCGGCACGTTGTAGCGATACATCACCGGGTCGTCCGAAGGCCGGAACGCGCTCCAGATCATCCCCGTATCCGGGTTATAGTTGTTGTTGGTGGGAACGGCCTGAGGCCAAGAGTAATGGCTGCACGTAGCGTGATGCTGCTCGCACTGCAGCGTCGACACGATTGTTTGCATCGCTGCGTGCAACGTCGGCGTGAAGACCGTTCGATCGCCCGTGTTCGCGTAGTACATAAAAACCAACAGCACCGGCCACGACAACGAGTCGATTTCCCACTTCCCCTCCCACACGCGGTAGTCGGCACTGAACGCTTCGGCGTGCGGATCGACCAAGACGTTCTTGGCGTCACGCTCGATCACGCCGAAAAACGTGTAGCGCATGCCGGGATACGAAGCGACGAAGCGGATGTACGGAATCGTCTGCGCCGCGGAGTCGCGCAGCCACATCGCCGGAATATCGCCGGTCTGCACGTACGTGGTCCCGTCGCTTTCGGGGAAGAAGTTCTCGAACATCTGTTGGAACAGAATCGCGGTTTGAATCGGACGAATGTGCGACTCGACGGGAATGTTGAGCGTTTCGGCGCTCGCCGGAGAAAGTGCGGCCACCGCAAAGGCCGCCGCGAGAAACAACGCGGCGATCCGGCGAGAGTTCGCTCTCGACATGAACCGAAGGCTTCGCTGACCTCGCGCGCCAATCATTCGGTGCTTTGGTAAACCAAGAGGCAATCGGTACGCTCCTGCACGACTTCGGCGAAGCCAAGCCGCGCGCGCTGGCGCGCGCTATTTCGTGGGGAGAAGCGGGTCGCGCGGCCGAGCTGATTCGGCGCCTCTACGCAAAAACCGGACGTGCGACGACGATCGGGCTCACCGGACCGCCCGGAGTCGGAAAATCGACGTTGTCGTCGGCGCTGGTGCGCAAAGTGCGATCGCTCGGTAAAAGCGTCGGCGTCGTTTCCGTCGACCCGAGTTCGCCGTTTTCTCACGGCGCGCTGCTCGGCGACCGCATTCGGCTGAGCGAACATTTCACCGACGAAGGCGTGTTCATTCGCTCGATGGCGAGCCGCGGGCATCTCGGCGGCCTCGCCGGGGCTACCGCCGACGCCGTCTTGCTAATGGATGCGTTCGGGCTCGACGTCGTGTTGGTCGAGACCGTCGGCGTCGGTCAGAGCGAGATTGAAATCGCCGAGCTGGCGCAAACGACGCTCGTCGCGCTGCAACCCGGAAGCGGCGACTCAATTCAGGTGCTCAAAGCCGGCATCATGGAGATCGCCGACATTTTCATCGTCAATAAAGCCGATCACCCGATGGCCAATCAACTGCGTCGCGAGATCCGGTCGATGATGGAAATGCTGCAGTTCCCTGGTTGGGTTCCTGAGCTCGTGATGACGCAAGCGCTCGCCGGCGACGGCGTCGACGACCTGTGGGCGGCAATCGAAAAACACGTCGCCTATCTCAACGAAAGCGGCGAAATCGAAGCGAAGCGGCGTCAAGCGTTTCTGCATCAAGTGCGGCAGCTCACGCTCGGACGCCTCGAGCGGCGCCTCGACCAAAAACTGATGCGCGAAGTGACGACGGGGCTCGATCCTTACGAAGCGGCGGATCGAATTCTCGCGGAGTTCGGAACGAGCGACGCGGCGGAAGACGACGTTCGCGTATCCCGCCCACGCGCAACCGTCAAAGGACTAACGTAACCCAACGGGATGGGCTAGAACGCGCCTACCCCGTTCGGTGTGCCCCACCCGGTGGGGCCGTTGTAGCCCTTGCCGGCGTTGCAGATGTAGTCGTAAACCTCAGGACAAGTGCCGTTGCTTCCTTTTTGGACGTGATTGAGCGCGCGCGATCGCGCGGCGTCGTAAATCGATCGTGCAAACGTCGTCGACAGCATCTTTCCGTTGCCCGCCAAGCCGTAAATGCCGGAAACGATCGGCGTTGCCGCGCTCGTCCCGCCGATGACGAGCCACCCACCCGGGCGATTCTTTCCGAGCGGCAGCGAGTCGTAAACCGCGATGCCCGTTAGCGGATCGCCGACGGCCGCGACGTCGGCCGCCGCGCGCGTCGGACAACCTTTGTCTTTTTGCCACGACGGCTTGGCGACGAAATCGCTGCAACCGCTGCCGGTCGCTCCAATATCCGGATCGTTCCATACACGCTCCGTCCATCCGCGCGCGTCGTGCGTGCGTTCGAGCGTCGTGCCGCCCACCGCGACGACCGTAGCAAACGACGCGGGCTGTTCCGGAAAGTATCCGCTGTCGCCGGTGCCGGCGACCACGATCGCTTTACCGCGCTGATCGAAGTTCGGATCGTACGGTGCGTATTCGTAACCGCCGTACGAATTGCTGATGACGCTCGCTCCGGCCCTAGCCGCAGCTTTTACCGCGAAACCGAGATCGCTCGTCGAGTTGCTCGTCGCTTCGACGAGCAACAGCCTACATTTCGGGCAGACGGCCGATACCGCGTCGAGATCGAGCGACATTTCCCCCGCCCAGCCGCGATCGGCCGGCGGATAATGACCCCGAGCGCCATACTCGTCGATCTTTTCGAAGCAGCCGTTTGCAGACGTGCAGCTTCCCAGCTGGAAGTGTGCGCGGTACACGTTGAGGTCGCTCTCGGCGCGCGGATCGTCGTAGGCCGCGACCACCGCGACGACTTGGCCCGAGCCGCCCGTCGCGGAAGGCAAACGATACGCGCTCTGCAGATCGCGCGGAGTCAAGCCCGCGATTCCGTTGCGCGCGGCGTGCGCCCACGCAAAACAGCGGAACGATCCCAATGCAGGCGGACCGCACAGCGGCTGGAGACCACGCGACGCCGAACGATGCGCGGACGCAACGGCGAAGACGTTTCCCGTGGTTACGGGTGGCGTGGGCGACGTAGCGCACGCAGCGAGCGCGAGGGTTCCAGCTGCAAAAAGTGGGGACAAACGCTTCATAATCTGGGCGCCCTCCTGAGATAAGTTTCGGTCCCTCGCCCGTACAACGAAGCTGCCGTTCTGGCCAGCGACCGAAAAGGCGGTTGCTTCCTGGGGCTGATCTTGGGAAAATGGCCCGGCACCGTCGAACGCTTGTCGTTCGCATTCGAGCACCCATTTTTAAAAAGAGGAAGCGACCTTTGGCCAAAATGATCGACCGCCCATCGGGTCTGGGGGCGGCACCGACGCCGGAGTTCGAAGCGCAGGAGCGCCGCTGGCAAGCGGCTTCTGCGAAGGGAAAGCCGCGTCGCGGCCCCGGTTCCGGCGCTACCGATCGCACGATCTCCGACGTCCCGCTCGAGACCGTCTACGGTCCCGCCGACGTCGCGGGGCTCGATTTGGCGCGCGACCTGACGTGGCCCGGAGAATATCCCTACGTCCGGGGCATCCACCCCAACGGTTATCGCGACCGGCTTTGGACCATGCGCCAATTTGCCGGCTTCGGCACCGCCAAGCAGACGAACGAGCGCTATCACTTTTTACTGGGGCAGGGCCAGCACGGGCTTTCCGTCGCGTTCGACATGCCGACGCTGATGGGTTACGACTCGGACGCGCCGCAGTCGCGCGGCGAAGTCGGGCGTTGCGGCGTCGCGATCGACTCGCTTGCCGATATGGAAGCGCTCTTCGACGGGATCGACATGGCCGACATCACCACGTCGATGACGATCAACGGCCCGGCAGCAATAGCGGTCGCGCAATACGTTGCCGCGGCTGAGAAGAAAGGTATCCCGCGCAAGCTGCTCGGTGGAACGATCCAGGCCGACATCCTCAAGGAATACATCGCGCAAAAAGAGTGGATCTTCCCGCCGCGGCCGCACATGCGCATCATCGTCGACATGATCGACTTCTGCACGCGCGAGATGCCGAAGTGGAACACGATCTCGATCTCCGGCTATCACATTCGAGAGGCGGGATCGACCGCGGCGCAGGAGCTCGCGTTCACGCTGGCCGACGGCTTTGCCTACGTCGAAGCGTGCATGGCGGCCGGCATGGACGTCGACGAGTTCGCACCGCGCCTGTCGTTCTTCTTCAACTCGCACATCGACTTTTTCGAAGAGATCGCGAAGTTCCGCGCGGCGCGGCGTATTTGGGCGCGCCACCTGCGCGAGAAGTACGGAGCCAAAGACGAGCGTTCGTGGAAGCTGCGCTTCCACACGCAAACGGCGGGATGCAGCGCGACGGCGCAGCAGCCCGAGAACAACATCGTTCGCGTCGCGTTCGAAGCGATGGCCGCCGTCCTCGGCGGTACGCAATCGCTGCACACCAACTCGATGGACGAAGTGTTAGCGCTGCCGACTGAAAAGTCGGTCGAAATCGCGCTGCGCACCCAGCAAGTGCTGGCGTACGAAACCAACGTGACCAACGTCGTCGATCCGCTCGGCGGATCGTATTTCGTCGAGGCGCTCACCGACGAGATGGAACGCCAGGCCGAAGCCTACTTCGACCAAATCGCCGAGTACGGCGGCGTCGTCGAAGCCATCGAAGCGGGATTTTTCCAGAAAGAAATCGCCGAGGCGAGCTATCGCTATCAGCGTTCGATCGAAAATAAAGAACGCGTCATCGTCGGCGTAAACGCCTTCACCAAAGAGGGCGACGTTCAAGACATCGACCTGTTGAAAATCACCGAAGAAACCGAGCGGGGACAAGCCCGCGCGGTCCAGGACGTCCGGACGAACCGCGACGGAGCGGCCGCTGCAGCTACGCTCGAGCGTCTGCAGCGCGCTTGTCGCGATCCCAAGGACAATCTGATGCCGCATCTCATCGACTGCGTCAACGCCTACTGCACCGAAGGCGAGATCGTCGAGGCGATGGTTGCGGTATACGGCCGTTATACCGAGCGGAGTGTCTTTTAGGGGCTCCATGAAAGAAAAGAGACAGATATTTATGCCGTGGAGAACCGACATCGAACGTCATCGCGTGCGGCGCACGCTATCGGAAGTCAAGCGCAAGCTCGAAGAAGCGTTGCGCTTGAGCCGCTTGCAAAACAACTCTCCGGATTCGGAAAGGGATAATGGTAACTCGGCCCTTACGCATCGTCATCGCTAAAGCGGGTCTCGACGGGCACGATCGCGGCGCCAAGGTGATCGCGCGCGCGTTGCGCGACGCCGGCATGGAAGTCATTTACACCGGACTCTTTCAGACGCCCGAACAGATCGTGCAAACCGCGATACAGGAGGATGCCGATGGAATCGGGCTGTCGATTCTTTCCGGCGCGCACATGACGCTGTTCCCGCTCGTCGTGGAACAGCTCAAAGCGCAGGGCGCCGGAGACATCGTCTTTTTTGGAGGCGGAACGATTCCGCCGGAGGACTCGGAGTCGCTGAAGGCATCGGGCGTGCGCCAGATTTTCACGCCGGGAGCGCCGTTGCAAGAAATCGTCGACTTCGTCGAGAGAGAGTGCGGCGAACGCCGCGAGCTCGTCGGCTAACCGAAATTCGTGCGCGTTAGAACCCGAATCGCACCGTCGCCGACCGGCGATCCGCACGTCGGCACCGCTTACGTTGCATTGATCAACTATTGCTTCGCCAAGAAAAACGGCGGCGAGTTCATCCTGCGCATCGAGGATACGGATCAACAACGCAGCACCGCCGAAAGCGAGCGCGCCATTCTCGAGGCGTTGCATTGGTGCGGCTTGACCTGGAACGAAGGGCCGGACGTCGGCGGTCCGCACGGGCCGTATCGCCAAAGCGAACGCTCGAGCATCTACCGCGAGTACGTCGACAAGCTGCTCGAAGCGCGTCACGCGTTCAAGTGTTTCTGCACGCCGGAGCGTCTGGAAGAAATGCGCGTCGCTCAGCGCGCCGCCGGGCAGCCGTCGCGCTACGACGGGCTCTGCCTCACGTACGACGGTGCGGAAGTAGCGCGGCGCGAAGCCGCCGGCGAGCCCTACGTCGTGCGCATGAAGGTACCCGATCGCGGAACGTGCGTCGTCCACGATTTGCGCCGCGGCCCGATAGAGTTCGAATACAAGAGCGTCGACATGCAGGTACTGATGAAGTCGGACGGATTACCGACGTATCATCTTGCCAACGTCGTCGACGATCACCTCATGGAAATCACGCACGTCTTTCGCGGTGAAGAGTGGGTCTCGAGCGCGCCGAAGCACCTGCTGCTCTACGAGTACTTCGGCTGGGATCCGCCCAAGCTGATGCACCTACCACTGTTGCGCAATCCCGACAAGAGCAAGCTGAGCAAACGTAAGAATCCCACCGGGATTCTTTTCTATCGCCGCATGGGTTACTTACCCGAAGCGTTGATGAACTTCTTGGGATTGCTTGCGAACGCCGCGCACGAGGGTGAAGACGAGCTCATGGATCTCGCGCACATGGTGAAGCGGTTCGAGATCGAGCACGTGCCGATCGGCGGCCCCGTCTTCGACGTGCAGAAGCTCGATTGGATCAACGCGCGCTACATCCGCGAGCGGCTCGATCCGGCGACGTTCGTCGAACGCGTGCGCGAGTGGGCGATCACGCCGGAGCGCTTGAATCGCATCGCAGAGCTCGCGCAGCCTCGAATCGAGCGGCTCAGCGATCTCGGGCTGCTGCTCGCATTTTTATTCGCGGGGCGGCTGCCGGTTACGCTCGACCAGCTTCGCGGCAAGCTCGACGACGCGGAGCTGCGCGGTGCGTTCACGATGGCGCTGACGGAGTTCGACGCGCTGCCCGTCTGGGACGCCTACGGGATCGAAACCGTCTTCAAGCGCATCGCCGAAACGCTTGGGAAGAAACCGCGCGAGGTCGCGCGGCCGTTTTACGTCGCGATGACGGGCAGTCCGACGTCGATTCCGCTGTACGACTCGATGGAGCTCCTCGGGCGAGACGTCGCGCGCGAACGGCTCCGGACCGCATTGGCGGTGGTAAAGTGATTCGCGCGATCGTTTTGGCTGCCGGCAAGGGAACGCGCATGAAGAGCGCGCGCCCGAAAGTTCTCCACGAAATCTGCGGCCGGCCGATGCTTTGGTACGTCATTCGCGCGCTGCGCGGCGCCGGCATCGAAGAAATTCTCACCGTCACGAACGAGGAGCTGCAGCCGCACGTGGGCGAGTTCGGCGTCGAAGGCGTCGTGCAGGCCGAACAGCACGGCACCGGTCACGCGGTGCGAATCGCGCTCGAGGGGCTCGCGCCGCGCCATGGAGCTCGCATTCTCGTCGCTTATGGCGACATGCCGCTAGTCGCTGAAGAAATCTTTCGCGACGTCGCCGGATCGCTCGACGAGGGTGCGTCGATGGCGCTCGTCACCGTCGCAATGCCGCCGCCGTCGAACTTCGGACGAATCGTGCGACGCGGCGGCGACGTCGAGCGGATCGTCGAAGTACGCGATGCTTCCCCCGAAGAGCTCGCCATCGGCGAGATGAACGCGGGCATCTACGCGTTCGACGAAGACGAGCTTCGTGGCGCCGTCGAACGCTTACGCAGCGACAACGCGCAGAATGAGTACTATCTTACCGACACGGTTGCCGACTTCGTCGGTCGCGGCAAGCGCGTGCGACCCGTGCAGGCTTCCGATCACGTAGACGTTCTCGGCATCAACGATCGCGTCGAGCTCGCGCGC
This sequence comes from Vulcanimicrobiaceae bacterium, assembly GCA_035656415.1. Classification (GTDB taxonomy): domain Bacteria; phylum Vulcanimicrobiota; class Vulcanimicrobiia; order Vulcanimicrobiales; family Vulcanimicrobiaceae; genus JAFAHZ01. The sequence goes on from DASRSM010000167.1 coordinate 15,950, forward strand.
GCCCGCCGCGAGATGAATGCGCGGCTGTGCGCGCAGCACATGCGCGACGGCGTCACCATCGTTAATCCGGAAGTAACGTACCTCGAGCCGGAACTGGCGATCGGACGCGACACGGTAATCTATCCCAACACGGCGATCTCATTGCTTTCGGAGATCGGCGAAAATTGCGTCATCGGTCCGAACACACGGATCTCGAACGCAAAAATCGGCGCGAACGTTACGATTCGCGAGAGCGTAGTCGTCGACAGCACGATCGGCAGGGACGTAAGCATCGGTCCGTACGCGCATCTGCGCAGCAATACGTCGCTCGGCGACGACGTGAAAGTAGGAAATTTCGTCGAGATCAAGCAATCGAAACTCGCGCGCGCGGTGAAGGCGAGCCACCTCACGTATCTCGGCGACGCAGTCGTCGGCGAAGATTCGAACATCGGCGCCGGCACGATCACGTGCAACTACGACGGCAAAGACAAGAACCCGACCGTCATCGGCAAAGGTGCTTTCATCGGGTCGAACAGTTCGCTGGTGGCGCCGTTGTCTATCGGTGACGGTTCGTCGACGGGTGCGGGATCGGTCGTCATTCGCGACGTTCCGCCCGGCGAACGGGTCGCAGGCGTTCCGGCGCGTCCGCTGCCGAAGAAGAGCGAGTAGCGGACTAGAGCATTTCCGTCGCGATCTTTTTGAGTGCGTCGAGGAGGATCGTCAAATCTTCCTCGCGCGTGCGCTGATTCGTGATGTTGACGCGAATTGCCCGTTTATTGCCGACGGTCGTGGAGGACGTTACCGCGATGCCGCTTTCCTGTAAGGCGACGACCAAATCGTCGTTGAAACGATCAAGGGCTGCGTCGCCGTAACCCTGAATGCGATACCGGAAGCAGACGATGTTGAGCTGCACCGGCGCCAGCAGCTCGAAAGCGTCGTCCGCGTCGATTAGCTCGCCCAGGCGTTTGGCTTGGCGAACGTTCTCTTCGATCGCCTCGCCGAGACGGCGCGCGCCTTGCTCCTTGACGACGAACCAAACTTTTAACGCGCGAAAGCTGCGCGAAAGATCGATCGTGTAGTCGGTAAACCACGGCGTAGCCGCGGCCAAGCCCCGCGGCATGCGCGTGAGATACGAGGGCGTCGACGCGAACGTCGCGCGATGCACCTCGCCGTCGCGTACCAGGACGCATCCCGCATCGTACGGTGCGTGCAGCCACTTGTGAAAATCGAAGGCGATCGAGTCGGCGCGCTCGATGCCGCGCAGTTGCGGCGCGACGCTCGGCGCCAGAATCGCCGTCGCGCCGAACGCGCCGTCGACGTGAAACCACAGTTTGTAGCGCGCCGCTAGCTCGGCTAACGCGTCGAGCGGGTCGAGCGCTCCGACGTCGACGCTTCCGGCATTGCCGACGACAAAAAACGGAACCAATCCTTGTGCGAGATCGGCTTCGATCGCGCGCTGCAGCGCTACGGGATCCGTACGGTGGAGCGCGTCGGCGGGTAACACGCGCAGCGAGCTGCTGCCGAATCCAGCGATTTCAAAAGCCCGGCGAACGCATCCGTGCGTCGCGGTCGACGCGTACCCGACCAAACGTTTTGCCCCGAAAAGGCCGTCGTCGCGTACCGCGGAGCCGCACGCGCGCGTACGCGCGACCAGAACGGCGATGAGATTTGCTTCCGACGTGCCGACGGTAAGAATTCCGCTCGCCCCCGTGGGAAAACCGAAAAGATTTCGAAACCAGTCGACAACTTGCCGCTCGACGTAGACGGCGCCGTGGTCGCGGCCACCGACGTTGGAGTTCATCGTTGCGGCTAGCAGCTCGGCAAGCGCTCCGGTCGGCGTACCGCTCCCGTGCACCCATCCGAAAAAGCGTGGATGGATGTTACCCGTCGGATACGGCAAAACGTTTTCGACGAACTCGCGATAGACGTCGTGCAGCGGAGTGGGGTCGAGGGGAAGTCCGGCGCGTAAGGCTTCACGCACGTTACTTGGTACGGGCTGCCACACCGGCCGCTCGCGCACGCCTTGCAAATAGTCGAGCGCGTCGTCGAGTGCGGCGTGGCTCAACGAACGAAACGCGTCCCAGTCCTTCGGGTCGAGAATGAGGGCACTCTCCCGTGGCGTGTTTGCAACGACGTCCTTCGCGCTGTTGGTCACTTCGGGCTCGTTGCTAGCGCTCCTCGCCATTTCGACGTGCCGCGCGAGCGCGCTCGCCGCGTCGCTGCGCGAGCAGACGCGCGCGATACACCGCGAGCGCCGGCTGCGCGAATCGGTTCAAATTCTTGCCGGTGCGGCGCGGCGGTCGTCGACGGCGGTATTCGCCGCGCTCGACGAGCGCTTGCGCGAATGCGATCCTCGTTTCGATTCGATGCTGGCATTCGTGGTGGCCGGCGACGAGCTCGCCTGTGCGTATGCAAGCGGCTCGCGAAGCGAGCACTACCGTCGTATGCGGCTTCGTCGCGACGACGTTCGCGCGCTGCCCGCGCGCGCGGCGGCGTCGCGCTGCCGCGTGCAGTCGGAAAGCGACGGGATGCTGCTCGCGAGCGACCGTTACGCACTGGCGGTCTCGCTGTGCGATCCCGGCGTGCGCGCAGTCGTCTACGTTTCGTCGCCTACGCGCGTTGCGTCGCCGGACGTCGACGCGCTCGTCGAGATGTGCGAATCCGCCGCTGTTCCCTATGCGTCGGCGGTCGAGCGCGAGTCAGATCGCACCGACGCTACGCACGACGGTTTGACCGGATTGCTTTCACCGCGCGCCTTTCGCCGGCAGCTGCACGAAGAACTCGCGCGCGTCGCTGCCGGCGCGCCGGAAGCGATCGTTTCGTTGTGGTTCGTCGACACCGATCGATTCAAGAGCATCAACGACCGCTACGGCCATCCCGCGGGCGACGCGGTCCTCCAAACGATGGCGAGCCTTCTCAAAGCGCATCTCGTTCCCGGAACCGACGTTGCCGCGCGCAACGGAGGCGACGAGTTCTGCGCGCTCATTCGAAACGCAAGCAAGGCTGCCGCGGTCGAGCGCGCGCGGCGATTTCTCGAAGCGGTCGGCCGTCACGAGTTTGCCGTGCCCGCGATCGTAACGGCCAGCGTCGGCGTCGCAACGTACCCGCACGACGCGACGAGTTCCAACGACTTACTGGAGCTTGCCGACGGCGCAATGTATCACAGCAAACGTAACGGACGCAATCGGGTTTCGTTCGTCGATTCTCCCGGGCGGTTTGCGTCGCTGGCAGCAGAGGCCGAAACGCAACCATCGCGAAGCCACGAACGATGGCCATCGCCGCGCGCCGTATCCTCCGTGGAGTCGTTTTCGTAGCGATCTTTTTCGCGTCGTTGGCGCCGGCCGTCGCTGCCGTCGACCGGCCGAACGAACTCGATCGTCGCGTCGACGCGATTTCGGCACACTCGCTGTTAACGCAGCCGGCCATCGTATTAGTGGATCCGACGCGTCAGGAGGCGGCCGTCCGCCTCGCGCATTTGACGCTGCCCGGTTGGCTGGCGATGGCGCTATTTGAAGCGGTCGCACTTGCGTACTTTTGGAGTACCGGACGCGCAGCGGCGGTTCGCGATCGGCTGCGACGGCATGTCGGCAGCGAATGGGGCGTTCGCTTTTCGTTCGGGGCGATACTCGGTCTGATTGCACGCGTTGCCGCACTACTGCCGGCCTTCTATCTTTATCGCGTCGAACGCGTCATGGGACTATCGGTCGAGCTTACGCGCGTTTGGGCGCTCTTTTGGATCGGTCACACGATACTCGCGATGGTGGTGGCCGGATTGCTCGCCGCATTGGTGCTTTCGCTCGTCGAGCGTACGCATCAATGGTACATCTACACGATCGTGATCATCCTTGCCGTCAGTCTCGGATGGTCGTTCGCGAGCCCGTATTTCCAGATACCGGGATCGGGCGCGCCGTCGGCGATAGCGGGCACACTCGGACCGCGCCTCACGGCCGAGGTCGACCGTGCCGGACTTCCAGGGTTGCCGGTGCTCGTGCAGCAGTCGAAGAACTCGCCGGTCGATCGAGCCGTCGTCATTGGATTGGGAGCGTCGCGGCGACTGGAGCTCACCGACACGCTGGTTGCCGGAAATACGCCGGCCGAGGTGTTGTTCTTAGCCGGCGTCGCGATAGGCGCAATCGTGCAGGGCGATCCAATCTACATTGCCTTGATCGAAGGCGGTATCGTGATCGTGTTTTCGGCGCTTGCCGTCGTCATCGCGGATCGTATCGGATTCCGGCGCGACGACGATCCGCTTTCGAGACTGGCGCTTGCCGGCGCGCTTCTGGCCTTGATCTACATCGTTGCGGTGCCGGTTCGCAACGCGTCGCTGCGATCGTACGATCTCGACAACGACCGGTTTGCGGTTCGCTTGACCGGCGATAAGGTCGCCGCGGTGCGCGCGCTCGTGCGTGAGGCCGATCAGCATATCGAAGAAGTGTGTCCGGAGCTTTCGGCGACGCTGTTTCTCTACGCGCACCCGAGCCCGGGTGCGCGCATCGCGGCAATCAACGGTGTGAAAAGCGGCTGTCCTTAGGCTGCTAAAGTAACGCTGCCGGTAACGCGCGTTCCGACGTGCTGCGACGTCAGCAGTTCGACGATCGTCGCGTGCGGAATACGGCCGTCGAGAATTTGGGCGACCGGAAGGCCGCCGCGTACGCCTAATGCGGCGACGCGAATCACGTCGCGTAAATCTTCGGCAACGCGCGCGTCTTGCGCGAGCTCGAGCGCTTCGCTCGGCGTCAGCTCCGCGATGAGCGCGTCGGTTTGAGGATCCGGTACGCCGCCGGACGCGTGAAAGAAGATCGCGCGTACCGCTTCCATGGCAAGCGCTAGCGCGCCGGCGACTTCGTCGGCCATCAACGGCGCGTCGCCTTGCGCGAAAACGGAAAATCCCGTGGGCTCGATGACCGGAACGTAGCCGGCGTCGAGCAGCGTCGTCAGGATGCCCGTTTGGATGCGTCCGATTCCGCCGGGCGCGTGCGGGAGCATGGCGGCGTCGGAACCGCTCAGCTTGACGGCGGTGTTCGTACTGCGATTAATCGCGCGCACGATGTGTCGCGCGGCGGCCGGCTCGGGTGCGACGACGACGGGACGGATCAGGGCTTCGGCGAGTGCAGCGAGATCGTCGAGAAACGTCGACGTATCGGCCTGCACGCTCGCTTCGTCGACGCGCAGGACCATCGTTTTTCCCGCAAACCTACCGTCCGTGCGAATCCCTCCTCAAAAGCCCGCGGGGCCCCCGTCTATTCTCTATTCGGTATTTCCCAAGTATTGATGAAGTTCATCGCTCGGTCGAAATCTCCGGAAAGCCACAGCTCGATACCGTCGGCGGCCGCAGAGAGCACAGCCGGCCAACTCCGCTTCTCATCCGCGCTGAACGGGCCGAGTACGTGATCGATCGCTTCGTCGAATGCCGGCCGCCCGACGCCGATACGCAAACGCGGAAAACGATCGCCGATCGTCGCGACGATCGACCGAAGGCCGTTATGGCCGCCGTGTCCGCCGAACGGCCGCATGCGCAGCTTGCCGAAGGGGAGGTCCATCTCGTCGACGACGATCAGCACGTCTTCGGGCGGCGTTTTATACCAGGACGCGATCAGGCGCACCGGCGTTCCGGAAAGATTCATGTACGAGGTCGGTTTCACGAAGACGACGCCGCGCGCCACGTCGGCGGCTTGTTCGGCGCTGTCCTTCTTTCGCCAGTGCGAAATGCCGTAGCGGTGGGCGATTTCGTCCACCGCCATGAAGCCTGCGTTGTGTCGCGTCTGTGCGTACTCTTTGCCGGGATTGCCTAGCCCGACAACGAGCTTTATTCGCTCGCTTCCGATGTTTCGGCGCCGACGACTACGGGCTCGGCCGCCTCAGCCGGTCCGGCCGTCGCTTCTTCGAGCTCGCGCTCGGTACGGGACGGCTCGATCGCGACGACGACGGTATCGCCCGGCGTCACCATCGTAAATCCGTTGGGCAGCTTGACGTCGCCGGCGCTGACGTGTTCGTGAATGCCGAGTTCCGTTACGTCTATTTCCAAATGCTCCGGAATACGGTTGGCCGGTCCTTCGACCTCGAGCGCGTGCATCAGCACGTCCATCACGCCACCGGAATCCTTCACGCCGCGCGGGGTACCGACCGTCACGACCTGGAGCTCGACGGTGACGGCCTCGTCGGCCGAAACGCGCAGAAGATCGGCGTGAATGACCTTCCGCGAAACCGGATCGAATTGCAGCTCGCGCACGAGCGCGGTTTCACCTTTCTTTCCGCCGTCGGTGAGCGTAATGATCGAGTTGCGGCCGCCGTGGTGCAGAATATCGTTAAACGCACGCGCGTCGATGGCGATATTCTGCGGTGCGGTGCCGTGTCCGTACACGATGGCCGGAATCTTTCCGTGCTTGCGCAGCGAGTTAGCGCCAGTCGTTCCAAGGCGTTCGCGCGATTCGATCGGGAGTTTCAAGTCTTTGGTAGCCACAACGTTCCTTTATGAAACGACGGGTTCCGGTACGAGTACCGGCCCGTCCAGTTTAGGGTTTTCTTCGTTCGTGGCAAACAGCTCGGAGACCGAGCGGTTCGTCGTAATGCGGCTGATCGCGTCGGCGAACACCTGCGCGATCGACAGCTGCACGAACTTGGGATGCTGCTCGACGTTTGCGATTGGGATCGTATTGGTAACGATCACCTTCTCGATCTCGGACTGCTCGAGCACTTGCACCGCGTCGCCGGCAAAGATGCCGTGCGAAGCGACGGTGTAAACCTTGGTGGCGCCGCGCGCCTTGATCGCTTCGGCCGCCTTGGCGAGCGTGCCGCCGGTCGAAATCATGTCGTCGACGATCACTGCGATGCGCCCGTTCACGTCACCGACGATGTCGGTTACCTCGGCCACGTCGGGCTGCGGCCGGCGCTTGAAGACGATCGCCAGCGAAGCGTTGAGGCGCTTGGCGAAAAGCTCGGCGCGGTGCACGCCGCCGGCGTCCGGCGAGACGACGACGATGCGATCGTCGCACAGTCCCTGATGCTTGAGATATTCGCACAGGACCGGCATGGCCATCAGATTGTCGACTGGGATGTCGAAGAAGCCCTGAATTTGTGCCGCGTGCAGGTCCATCGTAACGATGCGCTTGGCGCCGGTGACCTTAATCAGATTGGCGACGACCTTGGCAGAGATCGGCTCGCGGCCTTTCGTCTTCTTGTCTTGCTTTGCGTAGCCGTAATAAGGAATCACTGCGCTGATGCGCGCGGCCGACGCCCGGCGCAGCGCATCGATCATCAGGAGCAGCTCCATGAGCGCGTCGTTGCCGCTCTTACCGTTGGGCATCTTGCTGATCGACTGGATGACGAAGACTTCCGACCCGCGGACGTTTTCACCGATCTCGACGCGAGTTTCTTCGTTTTTGAACTCGGTGACCAGCGCTTTCCCCACGTGCAACTTAAGCCGCTTGGCGATCTCTTCGGCAAGCTGCGGGTTCGAGTTTCCGCTAAAGAGCAGCGGATTATGCGTCACGGCGATTCTCCCGGCGGTAGAGAGCAGCGGGCTGCCGTGGGTCTTCACGGCCTCGCGACCCCGCGCCTTCGGCAAGGATTGCCCTTGTGCATACGGGGGAGCACGAACGGTTGTTAAAGATGAGGACGATGGCCCAACGATTCGAGCTGGTCTCTCCTTTTGCGCTGGCCGGCGATCAACCGAAAGCAACCCAGGCGCTGGCCGAAGGCGTGCTGCGAGGAGATCGCGTCCAGACGCTCTTGGGCGTCACCGGCAGCGGCAAAACGATGGCGATGGCGCGGACGATCGAGCTGGTGCAAAAGCCCACGCTCGTCCTATGCCATAACAAGACGCTTGCGGCACAGCTCTGCGCCGAGTTTCGCGATTTCTTCCCTAAGAATGCGGTCGAATATTTCGTTTCGTACTTCGACTACTATCAGCCCGAGGCGTACGTTCCGTCGACCGACACGTACATCGAAAAGGACAGCTCGATCAACGACGAAATCGAGCGTTTGCGCCATTCCGCCACGCAATCGCTGCTGACGCGACCGGACACGCTCATCGTCGCGTCGGTGTCGTGCATTTTCGGGTTGGGTTCGCCCTCGGACTACACGGAGATGTCGATCCGGATCAACGTCGGCGACGTCCTCGACCGCGACGTCCTGCTTCGCAAGCTCATCGACATGCAGTACCGGCGCAACGATATCAATTTGGTTCGTGGAACTTTCCGCGTTCGGGGCGACGTGCTCGAGTTCATCGCCGTCGACGAAGAGTTGGTGCATCGGATTGAGTTCTTCGGCGACGAAATCGAAGCGATCAACGTGATCAACATGCTCACGGGCGAGTACGTCGAGAGTAAAGACGAGCTGACGATCTTTCCCGCCAAGCACTTCATCACGCCCGAGGAGAAGCTGCGCCGCGCGATCGGCTCGATCGAAGTCGAGCTCGACGAGCGGCTCAAGTACTTCAAAGAGCACGGAAAGCTGCTCGAGGCGCAGCGGCTGGAGATGCGCACGCGCTACGATCTCGACATGCTGCGCGAAGTCGGATACTGCAACGGCATCGAGAACTACTCGCGTCACCTGACCGGTCGAGAGCCCGGTTCGACGCCGTGGTGTTTGATCGATTTCTTCCCGAAGGATTGGATGCTGTTCGTCGACGAGTCGCACGTGACGCTTCCGCAGGTGCGCGGCATGTACGCCGGCGACCGCTCGCGCAAACAGGTGCTGGCCGAGCACGGCTTCCGGCTTCCGAGCGCACTGGACAACCGGCCGCTGACGTACGATGAGTTCGACGAGCACATTCGGCAGGTTATTTACGTCTCGGCGACGCCGAGTGCGTACGAACTCGGACGCAGCGCGCAGACCGTTGAAATGATCATCCGGCCGACCGGACTGGTCGATCCGGAAGTCGAGGTGCGGCCGACGCGCAATCAAATCGACGATTTAATGGAAGAGATTCGTTTGCGCACCGAACGCAAGGAACGCGTGCTCGTGACGACGCTCACGAAGAAGATGGCGGAAGATCTCACCGATTTTCTGCTGGAGATGGGGTTCAAGGTGCGTTATCTGCATAGCGAGGTCGACACGCTCGAGCGCGTGGCCATTTTGCGCGATTTGCGCATCGGCGCGTTCGACGTGCTGGTCGGCATCAATCTCTTGCGCGAGGGTTTGGATTTGCCCGAAGTCTCGCTCGTCGGCATCCTCGATGCCGACAAGGAAGGCTATCTGCGCAGCGGCACGTCCCTCATCCAAACGATCGGACGCGCGGCGCGCAACGTCGAGGGCAAGGTCATCATGTACGCCGACGGCGTCACCGAATCGATGGCTCGCGCGATCGGCGAGACGCGGCGGCGCCGGGAGAGGCAAGTCGTGTACAATGCCGAGCACGGCATCGAGCCGAGGTCGGTGCGCAAGGAAGTGCGCGATATCCTCAGCATGATCGGCGCGACCGAGGAGACCGCCCAGAAGGCCAAGATGGAGAAGCTGCCGCGGGAGGTCGCCCTCCGTATGGCCGCAGAGCTGGAACGCAAGATGCGCGAATTCGCCGCAAATCTCGAGTTCGAGAAGGCGGCGGCGCTTCGCGACGAACTGATCGAACTGCGTAAACAGATAGGCGGCAGCGAAAGCATACTTTTCGGAGGGAAGGCGCCCAAGATATTCGATCGGGCGCTGGCAGAACTGGTCGAGAGCTGACGGCCGAGGAGGCAGACTGACACTGACGCGCTCGAACTTCTACGTGGGTCAGGCGGCGGGCGAGATTTTTATCGTTTTTGCCGTCGTCGCCGTGGCGGTCGTACTTCACGCCATCTTCCAGAACCGGTTCAAGCCGGACGTTCTGCGGCGCCATAACGACGTCGCGGGATTCTTGTTCTCGGCCGTCGGCGTCATTTACGCCGTGGTGCTCGGCTTTGTCGTCGTCGTCGTTTGGGAAAAGTACGACGCCACCGTGTCCAACGTCGAAAGCGAAGTAGCGGCCGTAGCGGATCTCTATCGTTCCGTGGGGACGTATCCCGAGCCGCAACGCTCCCAGATTCGCGACGAACTCACGCGATACGTCGACCAAATGATTACCGCCGAATGGCCGCTGATGTCGCAAGACGTCAACGTCAACCCCGACGCGCTCATTCTCGAAACCGCAGCGCATCAAGTCGAAACGTTCGTTCCCAGGACGGTGGCGCAGTCCAACGCCCAGCAAGCTGCGATCGAACAGGTCGTGCGCCTCTTCGACTCGCGGCGCGAGCGATTGATACACTCGGCACCCTCGGTTCCGGGCGTATTGTGGTTCGCGCTCGTCATCGGCGCGATGTCGATGCTGGCATTCGCGTTTCTGTTCGGATCGGAAAACCGGCCGGCGCAGCTGGTTATGACGGCAATTCTAGCAGGACTGATCGCGGTGCTGTTCGTCGTCATCGACGAGTTCGACTCGCCGTTTAGCGGCTCGGTGAGCATCTCCGACGACGGTTGGGTCGCCTTGCAGCAGCATCTAACCCAAATTCCGTAAGCGGCGGCAGACGCGATCCGCAGCTGAGGCGATTTCGTCGTCAGAGCCGTTGGTGAAGCCGAGCACGAAACCGCGGCAATCGCTTCGCGCAACACTGAGCTCCGACAGCGGAACCAGCCGCTCTCCCTCGCTAATTTCAGACGCCGCGCGATCTTTGAACCGCCGTCTGGCAATAAGCGCCACGTGAAGGCCGACTTGCATCGGACCGGTCTCGAACGAATCCGCGAGCGGATCCAGAGCGCGTGCCAGAATCGTCCGGCGCGTCTCGTAAGCGGCGTTCGCGCGCCGGATGTGTCGAGCGAAATGTCCTCCGCCGATGAACTGTGCCAGCGTCGCCTGCAGATGGAGCGAAACGCCGAGGCTCGTACTCGCCCGTGCAACGCGAAACGCGCTCGCCAAGTGCGGCGGAGAGATGAGATAGCCGACGCGCAAGCCGGGCGCTAGCGTTTTGCTAAAGCTGCCCACGTAGATCACGCGTTCGTCGCGATCTAAGCTCTGTAGCGCGGGAAGCGGGCGTACGCGCGACGTGAACTCGCTGTCGTAATCGTCCTCGATGACGTAGGCTTCGTGGCGTTTTGCCCAAGCCAGCAACTTCAGCCGGCGAGATAGCGGCAACGTACCGCCCAGCGGAAACTGATGCGTCGGCGTGACGAACGCGAATCGCGCCTTTGCGGGAAGCTCGCCCGGCAAGATTCCGTCGCGGTCGACGCGCACCGCTTGCAGCTGCAGACCGTACAGCTCGAATGCAGCGCGTGCAAGTGCGTAGCACGGATCTTCGATCGCGATGGAATCGCCGGAGCGCGCGAGCACGACGCTCGCGAGGTGAAAGGCGGATTGCGCACCTTCGACAACGATGACTTGTTCGGGCAGCGCGCTGACGCCGCGGAACTGGCGAACGTGAGTGGCGATCTCTCGGCGCAGCGAATCGAGTCCGCTCGCATGGCCGTATCCGATGTCGCCGGCGTACGCGCTCAGCGCGCGGCGAGCGCACCGGTTCCAAGCAGCGCGCGGAAACGATGCGAGCGACGGCATGCCGGGCCGCAGCGGCCCACGCCCCGTGGCCGCATCGAAACGGCCGCGCAGCGCTGCAAAACGCGCGCGTTCGGCCTGTGAAGATCGGGTGACGGTGGGCCGGCGAGCGCGCTGGAAACGCGACGGCGTCACGAACGTACCCGACCCCGAGCGCGACGTGAGATAGCCCTCGGCGACGAGCTGCTCGAAGGCCAGCGTCACGGTGTTGCGTGCGATGCCCAGACGTAGCGCGAGCTGGCGGCTTCCGAGCATCTTGGTTCCCGGCGCGAGCGTCCCGTTCTCGACGGCGTCGCGTAGGCGCCGTGCGAGCTGAGCGGCCAGCGGTTCGCCGGTGCCGCGTTCCGGGAAGAGCGGCTCGAGGCGAAGTGGCTCCATCATATTGGTAAGAAGTGGCACGTTACAAGGTGCCACTCCTCCCCTAGAATCGTGCCATGAGATTCCGGGCAATCCTGTTGGCATTTTGCATTGCCGCGGCGCCGCCGGCGTCGCACGCCGCCGCACGCGACGGCAGCCACGACTTCGATTATCAGTTCGGCGTGTGGAATGTGAGCGTCTCGCAACTGACGGGCGGTTCGAAATGGGTGACGTACGCCGGCACGCATTCGGTTACGCCTTTGTGGAACGGTCGTGCGAACATCGGCGTTCTCGAAATCCACGGATCGCAAGGCAGCATCGAAGGTCTACAGCTTCGGCTGTACGATCCGTCGACGCGGACGTGGGCGTTATCGTTTGCGAGCAGCACCGACGGAGAGTTGCGCAGGCCGAGCGTCGGAGCGTTTCACGACGGCGCCGGAGATTTTCGAGAAACCGAAACCGTCGACGGAAAGACCGTTCTCGTGCGCTCCGAATCGACCGTGCTTTTCTCCGCGTCATACCGCGACGTCATTTCGCGATCGTCCGACAACGGGAAAACGTGGAGCCCGGTGTGGGTCGCAACGTATACCAAGCAGCCGGGATCGGTGGCCCCGTCCGGCGGCGCGCACGACTTCGATTTCGAATTCGGCGCGTGGACGGCGCATCTCAAACGCCTCCGCCACCCGCTCGACGGCGACACTGCGTGGGTTGCGTACGATGGCAGGTCGCTCGTTCACCCACTGCTGCGCGGCCGTGAAAACGTCGGCGAGCTCGACGTCCGCGGCGCGGCCGGAGCGATCCAAGGTTTAACGATCCGAACGTACGACGCACCGGACCGGCGATGGAACGTTTCTTGGGTCAACGCCGGAGACGGAACGGTCACCAATCCGATGATGGGCGGATTTCACAACGGGGAAGGTCTGTTCTTCGGAAACGACACCTACAAAGGCAAGCCGATTCTGGTGCGTTTCGAATTCTCGAACGTGACGCGGCGGCACTTTACGTTCCGGCAAGCCTTTTCCGGCGACGGCGGCAAGAATTGGGAAACGAACTGGGTGGCGACGTTCGACAAGACGAGCGGCTAAATGGCGGAGCACTCGCGCGTGCTCGAGTTGCGAATGACGCCGTCGAACATATCGTCCCACGCCTGTTGCAGCTGCGCGTCCGTTTGATAGAGTCCGGTCCCGTTTTCGCTCGTCGGATAGTACGAAACCGGAACGCAGTTCCGCGCCAGCACGGTGTATGTGACGCTTTGGCCCACGAGGTAGACGAAGCGGCTGCGCAGCGCGCCGATTGCGGCAAACGCGTCGTCGGGTTCCAGCGCGCCCTCGAGGCTCAAAAATGCGTGGAACGGCTCCGCGCGCGACGTCGCTATTCGAAAGACCCCTTCGCCGCCTAGCCCGACGCCCGCTAAGTATATGCGTTGGGGATCGATTGCAAAACCGTGCACCATCTCGCGTACGATCGCGACGATTTCCGTCGCCGATTCTTTACTCCACAAGACGCTGCCCGTTCCAAACGGCGCGACGAGAATCGCGTGCCTGCGATCGGCGAGAGCGCGCAAAACTTCGCGCGAGACGACGTCGGTCTCCGTCTGCTGGCGGCCGTGCAAAACCACAACGAGTGCGTACTTGCTCTGCGGATTGGTTTTTGGAAGGTAGAACGCGACGGGATCCGGCGGGGAACGCGGGTCGTCGTTGTAAAAGCTTTCGTCGAATCCGCTGTCGATCGCCTCGAACGTCGGACATAAGTTGACGAGCAGCTCGGCGTCGAGCCTTAGCTCGAGCTGTGCTTCTTGTTCGAGGTCCGCGCGCCGTTGCGCGTCCGTAACGGCTTCTAGCTGTCCGCGCAGATAGTCGAGGCGAAAGATGAAGTCGTATGGGTTGACGCCTTCGCTTCGGATCCACGGCGATTCCGCGACCAGGCGTTCGCGCGTGACCGAGATGCGCAGATCCAACGATGGCGTACCGAGCGCTAGAAGCGTTGCGGCGGCCAGAGCCGGCGCTAGCATGGATGAAGGTTCGCGAGCGTACGGGAACGGACCCGCGCCGTCGCGCATCACCGGCATGTGAAATTGCGTCTCGCCGAGTGCGATCGAAGCAAGGCAACCGTCACGTTCAGCGCGACGCTTCCGCCTTCGCAGCTTCCTGCCGTCGTCGCCTACGACGCGCCGGCTGGAGCGCTGCTGCGCGTCGACGGGCGCACCGCCGGCGCGTTCGATTTGGAACATCACGACGTCGCGCTTCCGCCCGCGCCGCAGCCGCGCGAACTGCTCCTCGAAGTCGAGCGACGCTCGCTGCCGACCAACGGCTTGCCGCCCGGACCCGGACTAAGGTGGATGTGGATCAACCGGCGCGCCGGATTGAGGCCGGCCCGCATGCTCGACGTGAAATTTACGTCGCTTCTCCCGCCGGCGGCCGCAAACGGCGACGGCGTAACGCTTTGGGGACACAGCCACCTCGACGTCGCGTGGCTTTGGAGCTACGACCAGACGAAGCGGAAAGCGGCGCGTACGTTTGCCAACGCGCTGGCGCTGATGGACGACGACGGCGCCTTCGTCTTCATGCAGAGTCAGCCGCAGCTTTACGAGTTCGTTCGCGCGCGCGACGGCGAACTGTTCGACCGCGTGCGCCGGCGTGTCGCGGAGGGGCGATTCGATCCCGACGTTGCCGCGATGTGGGTCGAGCCCGACTGCAACGTTCCATCCGGCGAGTCACTGCTGCGCCAGATGCTGTTCGCGCATCGATATTGCGTCGAACAATTCGGCGTGGAGCCTGCGATTGCGTGGCTGCCCGACACGTTTGGTTTTGCGCGCACGCTGCCGACGCTGCTCGCGCACGCCGGCATCCGTTACTTCGCTACGACGAAGCTCGGTTGGAACGACACGACGCCTTTTCCGTTTCAGCAGTTCGTGTGGCGTGGCCCCGACGGAGCGGAGATTCTGTCGGCGTCGCTGGCCGGAATGGATTGCCGGTACGTGTCCTCGGGACTCGCGACGGCGCGCAAACGCAGCGAACCGCTCGTCATCGGTTACGGCGACGGCGGCGGAGGCCCTACGCGCGCGCAAATCGAGCAAGCCGGTGCCGGCGGCCGGTGGGAACGCCCGCGCGCGTGGTTCGAACGCCTCGAGGCGCGGCGTAACGAACTGCCGGTACACGACGACGAGTTGTACCTCGAATATCATCGCGGCGTCCAGACGACGCATCACGATATCAAGGCACAGAACGCGTGGCTCGAGCGCCGGCTTCGCGACGTCGAAGAACTTGCCGCGTGGTGCGTCGCCGTGCGCGCGCCCGCCGATGCGCTCGCGCGCGTGCGCGCTGCGCTGCGCGACGTGTGGGAGATCGTGCTGCGCAATCAATTCCACGACGTACTGCCGGGGACGTCGATCGGCGACGTGTACCTGGATGCGAACGCGGAATACGCGCAAGCGCGCGAACTGCTCGAAGCGGCCGCCGCATCCACGCAAACGATGTTGCCGCGCGCGGCGCGGGGGCCGGAACCTTCGCCGCCGGTCGTACCGGTGGAAAACGGCGACGGCGACTTCACGTTTGAAAACCGGACGCTGCGCGCCCGCGTACGTGCTTCGGGAGCGATCGTCGAGTTGGTGTCCCAGGGCGGGCGCAATCTCGTCGCGCAGGCGAATCTGCTGGCGTGGTATCGCGATCTTCCGAAACGATGGGAGGCGTGGAACATCGACGACGGCTATCAGCGGACGCGCCGTGCGGCAAAACCGCAGCCGGCGCGCGTGGTCGACGGCGCGCTCGAAGTTCCGTTCGATATCGGTGCGTCGCGCGCGACGATGCGCGTTGCACTGGGCGGCGACGATTCGTTCCTCCGCGCGGATCTGGCGATCGATTGGCGCGAACGCCGCAAACTGCTGCGTCTGGAAAATTGGTTCGCCGTCGACGCGCAAACCGTGCGCTACGGCGCACCGCACGGCAGCGTCGAGCGTAGCACGCGTGCCGATACGCCGCACGAGCGCGCGCGGTTTGAGGTTCCCGGCCAACGTTTCGCTTCGATCGTCGCGGCGGACGGAAACGGCATCGCGTGTTTCGCGCTCGATACGTACGGATGGAGCGCCCGAGCGCTCGGCGACGGCGGCATTCATCTGGGGCATTCGCTGCTGCGGTCGACGACGTGGCCGGATCCCAATGCCGATCGCGGCGAGCACGCGCTATCGTGGGCGTTCGCGCCGTTGCGCGACGCGTCGACCGCAAACGTCGAACGGCTTTGGCTCCGGTTTGCGGGTGGCGAAGGCGTGCGGCTGTTTACGAGCGACGATCCGAACGTTGCCGTCGTCGCATGCAAGCCGGCCGAAGACGGCGACGGCGTGGTCGTTCGCGTTCGTGAATGCAACGGCACAGGCGCGCGCGCGGAGCTGCGCTGCGGCGGACGCATGCGCGCGGCCGTCGCGATCGACGCGCTGGAACGACCGGCCGGCGACGTTGCCATCGAAGCCGAGTCATTGACGTTTACGATCGCCCCCTTTGCGTTGCGCTCGTTCCGGGTGCGATTTTGAACCGAACGATCGGCGCGGTGCTGTTCGATCTGGACGACACGCTGCACGACGACACGCTCGCATATCAAAGCGCGGCCGAAGACGTGGCGCACGAAATCGCGGCCGAGCACGGAGTCGACGCGCTCGAGCTCAAGGCAGCGTATATCGCGCAAGCCGAGGGGTTCTGGAAGCGCCTTTCGCCCGAAGCGTTTGCGGTGAAGCTCGCAAACGTCCGGCCGCAGCTGTGGGGGGCGGCGCTCGAAAGCGTGGGCCTCGAAAACGAAGCGCTCGCACACCACTCGGCGCGCTTGTATAACGAGTACCGGAAGAAGTATTACGAGGTTTTTCCGGGCGTCGTCGAGATGCTGGCCGGCTTGCGCGCGGCCGGCAAGAAATTGGGCATCGTCACGAACGGCTTTGCCGAAACGCATCACGAGAAGATCGCGCTGCTGCGCATCGGCGAGTTTTTCGACGCGGTCTTCATCGCCGACGAAGTCGGCATGCTCAAGCCCAACCCGTTGCTGTTCGCGCACGCCTGCGCGACGCTGGGAAGCGCCCCCGCGCGCAGTGCTATGGTGGGCGACCGGTACGACCGCGACATCAAGGGAGCCGCCGAGGCCGGTCTCTTCACCGTCTACCTGAAAGTCCGGGACGACGCCCTGCCGCACGGTTGCACTCCACCCGATGCGACCTGCAGCTCGATCCTAGAGGTGTCGGCGGTACTGCTCGGCAACCCCCCGCCCTCCCGGAGTGTCTCGTAGGGAAGTAGATGCCGCTAGACTCTATCGTTATTAAGGGCGCGCGAGAGCACAATCTCAAGAACGTCGACTTGGTGTTGCCGCGCAACAAGCTCATCGTCGTCACCGGACTTTCGGGTTCCGGGAAATCGTCGCTTGCGTTCGACACCGTGTACGCGGAGGGGCAGCGGCGCTACGTCGAGTCGCTCTCTTCGTACGCCCGTCAGTTCTTGGGTCAGATGGAGAAGCCCGACGTCGATTACATCGAGGGACTGTCGCCGGCGATCTCGATCGATCAGAAATCCACCTCGCGCAACCCGCGCTCGACGGTGGGAACCGTTACCGAAATCTACGATTACCTGCGTCTGCTGTTCGCGCGGATCGGAACGCCGCACTGCTATAAATGTGGTCGCGAGATCAGCTCGCAATCGAGCGAGCAGATCGTCGATTCGATTCTCGAGCTCCCCGAAGGGACGCGGATTCAGCTTTTGGCACCGCTGGTGCGCGGGCGTAAGGGTGAGTACACGAAGCTTTTCGAGGAAGCGGCAAAAGAGGGCTTCGCGCGGGTGCGCGTCGACGGCGAAACGCGCGAGCTTCGCGAGAAAATCGTTCTCGATAAGAAGCGCAAGCACACGATCGAGGTCGTTGTCGATCGGCTGGTGATGAAACCCGACGTCCGGAAACGGCTCACCGATTCGGTGGAGACGACGCTGCGGCTGTCTACTGGCATCGTGACCGTGCTGGCCGAGCAGCCCGGCAGCAAAACGCCGCGCGAGCTGACGTTTAGCGAGGCGTTCGCGTGCGTTTATTGCGGGTTGTCGTTCGAGGAGCTCGCGCCGCGGCTGTTTTCGTTCAACTCGCCGTACGGCGCGTGCCCGTCGTGCAGCGGCCTCGGCGAAAAAATCGAAATCGATCCGTGGAAGGTGATCCCGGATCGCAGTAAGTCGATCGGGGACGGCGCGATCGTTCCGTGGAGTCGCAGCCTGGGGACGGGCAAGTACCCGTCGATGAATCCGTACTATCTGCAGCAACTCGAACGCGTGCTGCGCAAGTATCGCGTGAAAATGTCGACGCCGATCGAGAAGATGCCCGAAGAGGTCGTCGATTTGATTCTCTACGGCACCGATCGCGAGCAGACGTTCGAGTACACGTCGCGCGGCGGCAAGACCTGGGAGTACAAGTCGTCGTTCGAAGGCGTCGTCAACAATCTGCAGCGGCGCTATTCGGAGACCTCGAGCGAGTACGTCAAGGAAGACATCGAGAAATACATGTCGGCGTCGACGTGTCCCGCATGCAAAGGAGCACGACTCAAACCCGAAGCACTCGCGGTAACGGTCGGCGATTCGAACATCGATGCGTTGACGCGCATGTCGATCGAGCACGTAGAGTCGTTTTTTCGCAGGCTGCAGATGACGCAGCGACAATCGCAGATCGCGCATCAAATCGTCAAGGAAATTCGCGCGCGCCTGGGTTTTCTCACGAACGTCGGCCTGAACTACTTGACCCTCTCGCGATCCGCGACGACGCTTTCCGGCGGCGAATCGCAACGCATTCGTCTGGCAACTCAGATCGGAAGCGCGCTGGTGGGCGTACTTTACATTCTCGACGAGCCCTCGATCGGGCTCCATCAGCGCGACAACGACCGTCTGCTCGCGACGCTCAAGACGCTGCGCGACCTCGGCAACACGCTGCTGGTGATCGAGCACGACGAGGACACGATGCGCACGGCCGACGTCGTCGTCGACATCGGACCGGGCGCCGGTGCCGAAGGCGGCGAGATTTTAACGGCAGGAACGCTCGAGCAAGTCGTTGCGAACCCCATATCGGAAACGGGCGCGTACCTGTCGGGCCGGAAGTTCATTCCGATTCCGAAACGCCGCCGCCCGCCGCGCGGGTGGCTCGAAGTCCGCAACGCGAACGCCAATAACATCCGCGGCGTCGACGTTCGCTTTCCGATCGGCGCGTTTACCTGCGTCACGGGCGTGAGCGGCAGCGGTAAGTCGACGCTCGTCAACAACGTTTTGGTGCGTGCGCTGAACCAGTATCTACACGGCCAGCCGCCGGGCGGAACGTACGGAACCGTCAAAGGGGCAAATCAACTCGACAAGCTCGTCGTGATCGATCAATCGCCGATCGGCCGCACGCCGCGCAGCAATCCCGCGACGTACACGGGCACGTTCGATCACATTCGCGAGCTGTTCTCGATGGTCCCCGAAGCGCGCATGCGCGGTTACACGCCCGGGCGCTTCTCGTTCAATGTCAAGGGCGGACGCTGCGATTCGTGCGAAGGCGACGGCATCATCAAAATCGAGATGCATTTTCTTCCCGACGTTTACGTGCCGTGCGAAGTCTGTAAGGGCAAACGCTACAACGCGCAGACGCTCGAAGTAAAGTATAAGGGGAAGACGATCTCCGACGTACTCGAGATGCGCGTCGACGAAGCCAACGCCTTCTTCGAAAACATCCCGCGCATTCACAACAAGCTTAGAACGATCTGCGACGTCGGGCTCGGCTACATCAAGATGGGCCAGCCGGCCACGACGCTGTCTGGGGGCGAAGCGCAGCGCGTCAAGTTGGCGACGGAACTCTCGCGCCGGTCGACGGGACGAACGTTTTACGTGCTCGACGAGCCGACGACGGGTCTGCACTTCGCCGACATCCACAAGCTGCTCGAAGTGCTGCAGCGCCTGGTCACCATGGGCAACTCCGTCCTGGTCATCGAGCACAATCTCGACGTGATCAAGACGGCCGACTACTTGATCGACCTCGGCCCCGAAGGGGGCGATCGTGGCGGCACGGTCATCGCCAACGGCACGCCGGAAGAAGTGTCGACCGAACCCAGGTCGTTTACGGGAGCGTATCTGGCCCCGGTGCTGCGCGACGAGAGGGCCGTGGGGCATCACGTGGTCGACGCGGCGGAACTCGAACGCTTGGAGCGCGAGAATCTTTCGGTTCTCGACGATCTCGCGAAGGGCGACCGGGTCGCCGTCGAAGCCTAGCTCTCACCGCTATGGCTAGATTTTCGATCGTCATGCTGGTCTGCTCGGACCTGGTGCGCTCGCGCAGCTTTTACAAAGACGTGTTGGGGCTGCGCGTCGCCTCCGATCACATGCCGCGCTGGGTGGAGTTCGAGCTCGGCGACGGCACCACGTTGGGACTGCACAATAAAAGCGAGCTGCTGGCCGTACGCCCCGGTTCGCTGCAGCTCGGCTTCACGGTGGAGAACGTCGACAAATTCGTCGCCGACTGCGTCGCGCTCGGCGTACCCGTCTTTCAAGATCCGTACGAGGAATCGTTCGGCCGCATCGCCGTGATCGGCGATCCGGACGGATACCCGATTCAAATCGCCGCGCTGAATTCGTGAATTCGATAAAGCCCGAGGCACGCGCCGAAGAGCTTCGCGCGCAAATCGAGGACGCGAACTACCGCTACTACATCCTCGACGATCCCGCCATTACGGACGCCGAATTCGACGCGCTGCTGCGCGAGCTGATCGAGCTCGAAACTCGTCACCCCGAGATTCTCGCGCCCGACTCGCCGACGCAGCGCGTCGGCGCGGTCGCGTCTGAGCGATTCGCACCGTACGAACACGCGCGACCGATGCTCAGCTTGGCGAACGCCTTTTCCGAAGATGAGCTGCGCGCTTTCGACGAACGCGCGCGTAAAGCGGCGGGTGGTCCCGTGGAATACGTGTGCGAGCTCAAGATCGATGGCCTAGCGATCGCGCTCGATTACGAGCGCGGCGCGATGGTCCGCGGCGGCACGCGCGGCGACGGACGCATCGGTGAAGACGTCACCGCAAACCTTCGCACGATAAGAACCATTCCGCTCCGTCTGCGCCCGTGTCCCCCCGGGCTTGTCGAGGGGCAGCAGGAGTTCATTGAGGTCCGAGGAGAGGTTTTTCTCGGTAAGAGCGACTTCGAGAAACTCAACGCGGGGCGTGAAAAAAACGGATTACCGGTTTTCGCTAATCCGCGGAACGCCGCATCGGGCGGCGTGCGTCAGTTAGATCCAAAGCTTACCGCAGAGCGGCGGTTGTCGTTCTTCGCGTATCAAATCGCGGAGCTGCGCGACGGCGCGGCGCTGAAATCGCAGTGGGGGTCGCTCGAGCTGATCAAGCGGTTGGGATTCCCCGTCAACCCCAACGTTCGGCGTGCCGCTACGATGGAAGACGTCGTCGGGTACTGCCGGCAATGGGAAGAGCGTCGCGACGAACTCGATTATGAAATCGATGGGGTCGTCATCAAAGTCGACGATCTCGCGCTGCAAGAAAAGTTAGGCGTCGTCGCGCGCGACCCGCGCTGGGCAATCGCGTTTAAGTTCAAGCCGCGCGAGGCGCGCACGAAGCTGCGCGATATCGTCGTTACGGTCGGGCGAACAGGAACGCTCAATCCCAACGCCGTGCTCGAGCCGGTACAGATCGGCGGCGTCACGGTCAAAAGTGCAACGCTGCACAACGCCGAGTACATCGCCAGCAACGATATTCGCATCGGCGATACGGTCCTCGTAACGCGTGCGGGCGACGTGATTCCGCGAGTCGTCGGGCCGATTCCGTCGGAGCGCACCGGCAAGGAGCGCCTTTTCAAAATGCCCGATCGCTGCCCGGTGTGCGGTTCGGCGGTCGACCATCCGCCGGGCGAAGCGATGTCGCGCTGCACGAACGCCTCGTGTCCGGCACAAGTGTACGAACGCATTCGCCACTACGCGTCGCGCGGCGCGATGGATATCGAAGGCCTCGGCGACGTCCTTGCCGAGCAGTTGACGTCGGGCGAATACGTTGAGGACATCGCCGACCTCTACTCGCTCGATCTCGATACGCTCTCGTCCATGCCGCGCATGGGGAAGAAGAGCGCGAGCAACGTACTTGCGTCGATCGAGCGCTCGAAACAGCGCGGTTTGGCGCGGCTGCTCAACGGTCTGGGCATCCGCTTCGTAGGCGAACAAACCGCGGGGATTCTCGCAAGCGACTTCGGATCGATCGACGCGATCGAAGCGGCAACCGAAGACGTGCTGCAGCAAAGCGACGGGATCGGTCCCGAAGTTGCCGCGAGCGTTCGGCTCTTTTTCGCGCAGCCGGCAAACGTGAAGATGGTCGACCGTCTGCGCAAGGCCGCCGTCGTCGTCACTGCGCCCAAGCGCGTTCGCGCACAGGCCGGCGCGTTAAGCGGAAGGACCTTCGTTTTGACCGGAACGCTGCCCACGCTTACGCGCGAACAAGCTACGGAAATGATCGTCGCGGCCGGCGGTAAAGTAACCGGATCGGTCAGTAAAAAGACCGACTACGTCGTCGCGGGAAGCGAACCCGGAAGCAAACTCACCAAGGCGCAGGAGCTCGGGATCGAGCTTCTCGACGAGGACGCACTGAAAGCGCTGCTCGCTTAATGCGGATCGAGCAGCGCGACGAGTGAAGCGAAATACGAGGGGAGCTTGCAATAGCACTCCGGCTCTTTTCCGTCGGTTGCATAGAGATAGCCGACGTATTTTGCCGTTGCTTTGATCTTCGCTGAGTTAAACGGAACCTCGCCCGCGATATAGCTCCACTTGCCGCTGCCGAACGAAACGTGCGCCGGTTTGCGCAAGAATGCGAGCTTTGGATAACCGGCGCGCTCGTAGAAGTTGATCGCATCCGGTCCGGAACTGCCCGGCGCGTCGACGCCCGGATTTCCCATAACGAACCACAGCGAATGCTTGTGGGCGTACTGCGTCGCGGCCGCGTAGTACGATGCGGCGTTCGGCGCCATCTCGTCGAGAAAGATTCCGTCGGGACGATACAGCGCTTCCCACCGCGCGATGTCGGCGTCGACCGCGGCCGCCGAGCGTTTACCGTACTTCGTATAGACGTAGCCCAGCACGTAGATGCCGGCCATCTGCGCCTTTTGGATGTAACTGACGTATTTGGAATCGGCGTTCGTCCCGGGTCCGTTGTTGACGTTGGCGATCAAAGCGAAGGGCACGTACGGATGCGCGAGCTTCGTCTCGATGACGGTGTTCCAAATCTTACCGGGATACGCGTAGAGCGGTATCAGCACGCCGGGCGTTTGCGGCGAATGATACGTGCGATGCGCGGGATACGTGCTTAACGCGGCCGCTTCAAAGTGCGCTGCGTTCGGAACGGACGATTGCATCGAGCAGCCAAGCAGGCTTACGACTGCAGATACTGCGAGCAAGAACCAGTGTGGGCGAGCGCTCACCCTTAATGTATCGGATGAATCGGATGCTCGGCCGTACTCGAGGCTACGGCTTGACGGTAATGCCGTTTGCGGACGTGGCGGCAAATCCGGGCGAGAACGTTCCCGTCGTGGCAATCGTGCTTCCCGTTGCATCGAAGACTTTGACGCTGGTTCCGTCCGTAATGTAGAGATGGCCGTTATCCGAGTCGTACGCGATCGCTTGCGGCGACGATAGGCCACCGAAAGGCGCTCCCGAGCTGCCCGTCAGGCTGACCTCAGCGCCCGTTTCGTCGTATGCAAACATTCCGCCGCCGCTTCCGCTCCACCAAACGTAGACGTCGTCATTCGCCGAGTCGAAAGCGATCGGCCCAGGCGTGCATGTGCAGGGCGCGGAGATCGAGCTGCCCAGCGTACCCGTCGTCGAATAGTATTCAACGGCCACGCTGGAAGTGTTTGATACGTAAAGGCGGCTATCGTGGGAATCGTACGTCATGCCGCCGAGGCTCGTATCGATATTGGTTGGGAACGAGGTGGACTTTACGTTACCGTCTTCGTCGTACGAATGGATCGTATGGGTGCCCGGCGATGCAACGTAAAGTAAGTTACTCACTCCCGACGGATACGCGATTGCTCCGGTACCGGTCACGCTGTTGAAAAAAGACAGTTGGCCGCCGCCCGAGCTGTACACTTTCACCGTATTTGTCGCGCCGTTCGTGAGATAGAACCAGTTCAGGTCGCCAGGCGCCCACACGATGCTTTGCGGAGTCACGCCGGCGCCTTGCCACGATCCCGTCGATTTCTTGTTACCCTGCGCGTCGTAGGCGACGACGTTGGGATGCGCTGTCGCAGCGGTGTACGTAACGAAGATCGTCGCAGGCAGATTCGGCGTGGGCGTTGGACCGGGCGTTGGCGTCGGGCCGCTAGGGGTGGGTGTCGGCGTCGGACCGTTGGTCGGCGAGGCCGAAGGGGTCGGCTTCGTATCCGCGACGGTAATGGACAGCTTCGCCTTGTGCTTTTTCTTGTCGCTGAAGGTAATCGTGCACGATCCGTTTCCGACGGGCGTGATCTTCACCGTCAGTTTCGGACCTTTGCCCGATAGCGGCAGTGCTTTTGCAATACCCTTGCACGTGCCGTGCTCGACGAACTTTCCGGTATACGCTTTTTCGGAAACGACGATTTTTTGGGCGAACGTTTGACCGATGCCGGCGAACGAAAGCGCGCGCGGCTTCGTCGTGATTCCGGCGGCGTGCGCCTGGAGATCCGGTTGAAGATCCGGAAGCGGCGCGGCCGAGGGAGAGAACATTCCGGCGGGAGTCGTGCCGCCGCCGCACGCAGCTAAGAGCGCTCCAGCGGCAATTACGACAAGAAAGAGCGTCGGACGAATACGTTCCACGACGTACTCGTAGCGCCAATAGATGAAGAATCAATAAATCCGCCAGAGGCCGCGGCGTTTGGGCTGCGCGAACGCGGCACGCCCTTCGGTGTCGACGGTGGGGAGCGCGCCGGCCAACGCGTCGGCAACGTCTCCGGCGATAACGCCGACCGGGCGGCGTCGCGCGGCGAGTTGACCCGCAAGGCCGTGCCAGTAGGCGCCAATCCTAGCGGCGTCCACGGGCGCCAATCCCTGCGCGAGCAAGGTCGCGATGGTTCCCGTAAGCACGTCGCCGCT
This sequence comes from Vulcanimicrobiaceae bacterium, assembly GCA_035656415.1. GTDB lineage: Bacteria > Vulcanimicrobiota > Vulcanimicrobiia > Vulcanimicrobiales > Vulcanimicrobiaceae > JAFAHZ01. The sequence goes on from DASRSM010000167.1 coordinate 40,863, forward strand.
CCCGGCCGTCGCGAGCGCGTTCGTGCCGGTGACGTTGACGTGGACGGTCGTGCCGTCGAAAACGATCGTGTCGCGCCCTTTGAGCAGCGTCGTGATGCCGGTTCGCCCGACGAACTCGCGCACGCGCGCCACGCGCTCCTTGGGCGCGACGGTACCTTTGCCGGAGAGGCGTGCGAACTCGCCCGCGTGGGGCGTGACGACGACCGGCTTCCCGCGCAACGATTCCAGCCGCTTCGATAAATGAAAGAGCGCGCTTGCATCGACGACCGCGGGCAGCGTTGTGCGCGCAAGGAACTCCGCGACGATTTCGCCCGTGCGATTGTCGAGGCCGAGACCCGGCCCAATGCCGACGGAGCCGTTGCGCTTTTCTATCTCGAGCAGCTCCTCGACGGCGCGCTGCACCGGAGCTTCGTCGGCGATTTCGATGACGACTTGCTCGATCAAGTGCGCGCGCAGCGTCGCTGCCACGCTCGAAGGTGCGGCGACGGTAACGTATCCTGCACCGGCGCGCGCCGCAGCGCGCGCGCAGAGAACCGCCGCGCCGGGAAACTGCCCCGAGCCTGCGACGATGAGCGGCGCGCCGGAGCTCCGTTTGTCCGCGATGGCAGCGCGAACCGGCAAAGCGCGTAAGAACGCTTCGTCGTCGAGCGCGGCAAACGTTGGCGGTGGTGCCGCGAGTATCGCATCGGAGATGCCGATTTCGGCGTACCACAACTCGCCGGCACGTTCGCGCGCCGGATCGAGCAGCAATCCCGGTTTTGCCGCTCCGAGCGTTACCGTAACGGTAGCGCGCACGGCATCGGCGGCGACGGCGCCGGTCAGCGCGTCGACGCCGGAGGGAATGTCGATTGCCAACACCAGATGCTTGCGCGCGTCGAGCGCTCGCGCCGCCGCAACGTACGCCTCGGGAAGCGGCAAGCGCGCACCGGTGCCGAACAGACCGTCGACGCCGATAGCGTCTTCCAGCGCCGCGCGCGCCTCGCGCTCGGTCGTAGGCAGCGCGCGCGTCGCAACGCCTGCCGCACGCGCGCGTGCTTCCGCGGCTGCGCGCGCGACCGACGGGGTCCCGCCCGCGAGTGCGTACACCGTGCAGTCGTATGCCGGACTCAACTCGGCGAGCGCGGCAAACGCGTCGCCGCCGTTGTTGCCGGGTCCCGCAAACGCGACGATGCGTCCGCCGCTCGGCGCCATCGCGCACAGGCGATCGGCGATCCACGTACCCGCATTGCGCATGAGCGCGTCCTCGCCTACTTCGGCGATAGCGGCAGCGTCGGCCGCGCGCATTGCCTGGGGCTCGAGAACGTAGATCATCGCTCGAGAATTACCACGGCAGCGGCGGTGCTTGCGGTGTGCGTGATCGTTAGGTGAATGTTCGTGACGCCGCGCTCGGCGATCAAGCGGCGCGCGTCGCCGTAGAGCTCGACGATCGGCTTGCCGCTGCGCTCGTGCGCGACGCCGATCCACCGCCAGGGTATCGCGTGCCCGAACGCCTTGCGCGTCGCTTCCTTGGCGGCGTAGAAGCCGGCGAGACGCTCGGGCCAGTTGCGCTTACGCATCGCATAGCGCATCTCGACCTCGGTGTAGATTTTGCGCGCGAACCATTCGAGCCGTCGCGCGTCGAAGCGGTAACGATCGACCTCGGCGAGATCGATGCCGATTCCAACGATCATGGCGGAGTATCCCGCCGCGGGGTCGAAGCATCCTCCACGAATGGATTCCAGAATTCGCATCGTGCCGATCAACACCATCGACGCGCTATTCTTGGACCGTTTTGCGCTATGCCTCGAGGAACGTTTTCTGGCAAGCGTGCGGGTCGAGCGATCGCTCGTCGTCCCCCGCAGCGCGCTCAACGCGACGCGGCAGCAACTCTTTCTCGCCACGTTGACCTCGAAGGTGCTGCGGGCCTTTCCCGAAGACGACGGCATCCTGCTGGCGATCACGGATTACGATCTCTACAAGACGTCGCATCGTTTTATCTTCGGCGCCGGCGACGACGCGCAAGGCGTCGCAGCCGTTTCACTCCATCGATTGCGCGCGGAATTTTATGGCGAAGAGCCCGACGCGAACCTCCTGTTCCAGCGGACGCTCAAAGAGGCGGTACACGAGCTCGGACACACGTTCGGTCTGAAGCATTGCTACAACGCGCGCTGCGCGATGTACAACTCGAACTCCATCTTCGAGACTGACAACAAGATGCCGCATTTCTGCGAGGTGTGCGACCGCCGCATAGCCAGGGCCCGAAACCAACGCTCGTAGACGGGGGGCAGCTTCCGCGTGTGGGAGATCCTTTAGTCTTTCCATAATAATGTAGGCCGTGATCTACGCCTACTTTTCCGGCTTGCGAGCTCGTCTCTCATTGCCGAGTCGTATCGTGCTGGCAGCGGTGGCCGCCGCACTGTGCGCGGCGGTGGCGTGGTACGGACTGGCGTCATACGGCAACACCCCCGTGATCGAGATCGTGCTGCTCGCGCTGATTGCCCTCTCTGCGGCGCTCGTAGGGTTCCCCTTCGGTTCCATCGTCGCGCTCGTCGCCGGGATCGCCGAGTACGAGGCGCGCACGGCACACCAGCTTCCCGGCGCGACTTGGGTGACCGTCGTGCTCGTCTTCGTGGGCATCGGCGTGGCGATGATCTTTCACGGCGACCCGCCGCCGTACGACGAGTGGGGCGATACCGCGCCGGGCCAAGTGGCGTTCTTGGGCGGCTCGCGCGTAGCGCTGCCGCGCGGCGGCGACAGCGTCGCCGGTCTGCACACCAGCCTCGCGACGATGGCCGCCGGAGTTCGCGAAGTCGCTCAGGGCGATTTCACCAAGAACATCGCCGTCTCGGAGGCGGCCCTTCAAGATCTCGCCATCGCGCTCAATAAGCTGATCTTCGGGATACGCAGCTTTCTCGGCCAGCTGCACGACCGTGCGGCGAAGCTCGGTTCGGCCGGCGGCGAGCTGCAAACCACCGCGTCGACCGCGCTCGCGGTGATCGAAGGCGCTGCGGTAGCGCAGGGTCAGCTCGACGAGGGCGTTCAAGAGCAAGGCAAGATCGTCGAAGAGGCCGTTGCCAAAGTACAATCGCTCAGTGAAGCGATCGCGTCGATCGCCGCGGCAGCGGAACAGCAGACCCGCAGTCTCGACGAAACGGCGCTCGCCGTTTCCAACATGGCCAGCTCGATCGAACAAGTTGCCGCCCAAGTCGATTCCCTCTCGACGATTTCGACCGAGACGTCGCACACCGCCGAACGCGGCGGAAGCGCCGTCGGCACGATCGTCGACGGCATGCATACGATCCGCTCGACCATTTCCGAATTGGCAACCGACATTTCGCAGCTCGGCAGCAACTCCGACCAGATCGGCGACATCGTTAAAGTCATCGACCGCATCGCAGAGCAGACGAACCTGCTCGCGCTCAACGCCGCAATCGAGGCGGCACGTGCCGGCGAACACGGCCGCGGCTTCGCGGTCGTCGCGAGCGAAATCCGGAAGCTCGCCGACGGCAGCGTTCAGGCCACCAAAGAAATCGCCGCACACATCTCCTCGACTCAGGCCGTCATCGGCGAGGTTGTGACCGCGATGGAGCGGCTGACCGAGCGCGTCGAGGAAGGCGCGAACAGTACCACCTCGGCGTCGGGCGCCCTACAGGACATCGTTTCCGCTGTTTTGACCTCAAACCAGCAGATCGGCGAGATCAGCTCGGTGGCGCGGGCGATGAGTGCGAACTCCTATCAAGTGATCCGCTCGATCGAGGAAATCACGCGCTCCGTGGCCGTCAACATGTCCGCTACGCAGCAGATGACGCGCCAGTCAGACGAGGTCAACAAGGCATTCTCCGATATTTCTTCGATATCGCAGCAGAACGCATCGTCGGTCGAGGTGCTCACCTACGTCAATAAGGAAGTCACCGACGCGGCGCAGCGCATCCTGACGTCGGTCGAGCAGATGAATGATTTAGCCAAACAGATCGATACTCGATTTAGGGAGTTCAAAGTCAGCGACACAGGGACGGGGGAAGTCAAAGCATGAGGATGAGTCTACGGGTCCGGCTTCTGGGGACGATCATCGGCGCGATCGTGTTGTTCTTCGTCATCAGCGTCGTTGCGGCGCGGCTGGTGCTCCAGCGCGATCTCGTCGATTTGGGGAAGACCCAGGTCACTAACGGCGGAGGCGCGTTCGGCGGTTATTGGGACTCCCGAAAAGACCAAATCCGGCTGCTGGTCGCCCAAGACGCGCTGTCGGACGCGCTTCGCAAGGCGGTGCAATCCGGAAACGTCGCCGCGCTGCAAGATCAACTCTCGAACGTCGCGCGCACGTCGGGCTTATCGTTCCTAACGGTCGTCGACGCGAACGGAAACGTCGTCGCGCGAGCCAACGGACCCGAACGCGGCTCGCTCAAGAACAACGCGCTCATCGAGCGCGCGTTGACCGGCGAAACCGTCAGTACGGCGGCGCTGCTCGATCCGGCGTTCCTTCAGGGCGAGGGACTCGGTCCGCAAGCGCAGTCCGATATCAAGGACTCCTCCGGTAAGACTGCCGAGAAGGTCGACAAAGGCGTCGCGATCGTTTCGGCCGCACCGATCAGCGATCAGAACGAGCGCACGATCGGCGCCATCTACGGCGGCATCCTGATGAACCATTATTACGACCTGGTGGACTCGGCGACGCGCGCGCTGGGCGGCGCGGCGGCGCTGCTCGACGGCGACGCGATCGTTGCCAGCACCATTCAGCAGCCCGACGGGACGCGCGCGGTCGACGTCGTCGTGCCCGAAGCGGCGAGCGTCGTCAAGACCGGTCAAGCGTACACCGGCAGCGACACGCAAGGCGGCATCGAGTACCTGGTACACATCGACCCCGTAGCGGACGATCAAAACAACGTCATCGGCGCGCGCTGGTACGGCATTCCCATGTCGCGCATCTACGACATTATCAACCACACCACGCTCACGCTCGTGCTGTGGGGCTTCATCGCCATGATCCTCGCGCTCGCGATTGCGATACCGATCGTTCAGGCGGTTTCGAATAACCTGACGCAGCGCAGCCATCAAGTTCGCGACGCCGCCAAAGAACTCGGCGTCATCGTCGTCGGCGCCGAAGTCTCGGGCGATCAAGTTACGGCCACCAAAGCGGCGGTCGAAAAGAGCGGCGGCGTGATCGCGCAGATCAGCGGCGGCGATTTGAGCAAGGTCGGCGAGCTGAAGTCGCTCAACGACGAGCTGCAAAGCGACATGATCGTCATCGACACGCTTTCGCAAGAGATGGCGAACCGGATGAAGCAGGCAGTTGACCGAGTCGCGGAGCTTAACGACGTTGCCGGCGGCCTCAATCAACTCGTGACGGGCGAGTCGTCCTAGGGGGCAACGATGGCCGACGTAATTTTGTTCTTCGGTACGAATGCCGATACGATGATCGCCACCAAGACGCTTAAGGACGCGGGCCTTAGCGCGAAGATGATTCCGAAACCGCCAAACGTTTCGGCCGCTTCGAACTTATGCTTGAGCATCGACGCGGGCGTGGAATCGCAAGCGAAGACCGCTCTGACTACCGCCGGCGTCTCCCTGGGCGGCGTAGTTAAGTAATTTCATTTCGCCTATCTCGTTGTCGCCTCGGGCCTCATTTACCGCAGTAAACTTCGACCCTCGGCTCCTTGAGCTAGACGAAATGAGGCTACTTCACCTCAACGCCCGCACGTCGGCTAGCGAGACGGTTTCGCGCGTTCCGTCGTCGCGCGCGACGACGAGTCCCCCGCCGGTTGCCAAACCGAGCGCCGTTGCTGCGAACGGCTCGCTCGTTCCATCGGCAAGCAGCGTGTACCGCACGCCCGGAATGCCGGCAGCGCGTTCCCACAGGCGCGCGACCCGCTGCGGATTATCGAGCGCTCCGATAGAGGCGTCGTATGCGAGTAACATCGCGCGGAGCAACTGCGTGCGCTCGAGCGAAACGACGTCGTCGCAGTAACTGGGGGCCGGCAGAATGTCGAGCGGACGATCGGGACGATGAACGTTGATGCCGACGCCGCACGCCGCCCACGCTTTGTCGCCGCTCACGCGTGACGCGCACAAAATGCCGGCGACTTTTCCGCCCGCGACGAGCACGTCGTTCGGCCAGACGACCGACGCGTCGATGCCGCATTCGCCCAGCGCGCTTTTTACCGCGAGCGCGGTCCAAAACGGAACGATCCAAAGGTCCGCGGCCGGGAGCGGCCGCGGCAGAATCGTCGTGAAGAGCAGCGACGTCCCGGGCTTCGCCAGCCAGGTGCGGCCTTTACGGCCGGCTCCGTGCGTCTGGTGCTCGGCGACGATCGTGAGGCCGCGGGCCTCCTCGTCGCCCAAGAGGGCGGCGGCGTCGGCGTTGGTGCTCGCAGTTTCCGTCACGTAGCGGATCGGCGCGAACGCGCTGCCGGCCAGTTCCTTAGCGATGGCGGAGTACGGACCAGAATCTTGCATGGAGGCAAAGGCGTTTGGCGGGTGGTATTGCGCGGTCCTATGGCTATCGAACGTACGTTGATTCTCTGTAAGCCCGACGCCGTTTCGCGCGGTTTGGTCGGCGAAATCGTGGCGCGCCTCGAACGGCGCGGCTACGTCATCTCCGCAATGAAACTGATGCAGCTCGACGGCGAGCGCGCGCGCCGACACTACGACGAGCATAAAGACAAGCAGTTCTTCGGCGATCTCGTGAGCTTCATCACGAGCGGACCACTGGTCGCGATGGCGGTTGAAGGTCAGGAAGTGGTCGACGGCTGCCGCCAGCTGATAGGGGCAACGAATCCGCTGAGCGCGGCGCCCGGATCGATCCGCGCCGATTTTGCGCAAACCATTGGCCGTAACTTGATTCACGGCAGCGACAGCAAAGCCAGTGCCGATCGCGAGCTGGCGATTTTCTTCAGCGACAGCGATTTCGTCTCGCGCCGTCACGACCTCGAGCGCTGGATCAAAGAATAGTGTCGCTCGAATCGCTGCGGGCCGGCGGTCGGCCGTTGATCGAAGGCATTCACGCGCGCGAGGTGCTCGACTCTCGCGGAAACCCGACCGTCGCCGTCAGTTGCGCGACGAGCTTCGGTGCGGTGGAAGAAGCGATCGTTCCGTCGGGCGCATCGACGGGCGCTAACGAAGCCGTCGAACTTCGCGACGGCGACGAGGCGCGTTACGGCGGTAAAGGCGTGCTCAAAGCCGTCACCAACGTGAACGACGTGCTCGGTCCGGCCCTCGAAGGCTTAGATGCGACGTCGCAGCGCGAGATCGACGAGAAACTCATCGATCTCGACGGAACGCCGAATAAGGCGAACTTGGGCGCGAACGCGCTGCTGGGAACGTCGCTTTCGGTTGCGCGCGCGGCCGCAGCGAGTTTATCGCTTCCGCTCTTCCGGTACTTGGGCGGTCCGTCGGCGTCGACGCTGCCGGTTCCGATGATGAACGTGATCAACGGCGGCAAACACGCCGAAGGTGCCCTGCAGTTCCAGGAATGCATGATCGTTCCGGTCGGCGCCGCGAGCGAAGCCGAGGCGGTGCGCTGCGGTACCGAAGTTTTTCACGCACTCGGTAAACTGCTGCACGATCGCCATCTGCCGACGCTCGTCGGCGACGAGGGCGGCTACGCGCCGCCGCTGCACACGCCGCAGGAAGCGCTCGATTTAATCGTCGCGGCCATCGATCTTGCCGGTTACAACGCCGGCGTCGACGTCGCCATCGCGCTCGATCCCGCATCGAGCGAGTTTCGCGCCGACGGTAAATACTACGCGCTTTCGAAAGAGCAGGGCCTCAGCGCGAAGGAAATGATCGCGCTCTACGGCGAGCTGTGCGATCGTTATCCGATCGTTTCCATCGAAGACGGTTTGGCGGAAGACGATTGGGAGGGGTGGCGCGGACTTACCGAAGCGCTCGGCGATCGCGTACAGCTCGTGGGCGACGATCTCTTCGTCACCAACGTCAAGTTCCTCGAGCGTGGTATCGAGGAAGGCGTCGCGAACTCGATCCTTATCAAGGTCAATCAAATCGGGACGCTTACCGAAACGCTCGACTGCATCGATATGGCGCACAAAGCGGGCTACACGACCGTAATCTCGCATCGCTCGGGTGAAACCGAGGATACGACGATTGCCGACATTGCCGTGGCAGCCGCCGCGGGCCAAATCAAAACCGGATCGCTTTCGCGCAGCGACCGGGTCGCGAAATACAACCGTTTGATGGCGATCGAAGACGAACTCGGCCCTGCCGCACGCTATCCGGGGAGCTCGGCTTTCCGCATGCGATGAAACGCCACCACGCGCTCGGCATCGGGGTGCTCGCGCTGCTCAATCTGCTTGCGCTGCTGGCCTTGGCGCAGGTCGAGTGGAATGCGATCGACTCCGGTTCGTACGGACTGACCTGGGACACCGCCGGCAGCGTACACGACGTCGCGGCAAACGGTCCCGCGGCGCGTGCCGGGATCGTCGCCGGCGATCGCGTCAATCTCGACGCACTGACACCCGAAGACCGGCTCGCGTTTCTCTTCCCCAATGCCGGCGAGCAAATGCGGGTGCCGATCGTCGGGCACGGCCCGAACGCAATTAAACTGACGGCCGACCTGGATCGTCCTTCGGGATTTCCCGGCTCGCTCGACGTTTATGCCTATCCGCTGCTCGTTTTCTTCGCGCTGTGTTTGGCGACGGCGATCGTTCTATTGCGTCCTGGCCGTCCGACGTGGACGTATTACGCATTCGTTTGGCTGTCGACGATGTGCGGCTTCCAAAACTACCTCTACGTCGAAGGACCGTTGTGGGGACGTCTCGCGGTTCAGAGTTTCCAAGCGTTCGCGTTCGTTGGCGCGCTCTTCACGTTGACGCTATTTTCGACGCGCATCCTGCGCCCCGAGTCCGAGCGACAAGCGAAGCGAGAAACGACGGTCGTCGTGCTCTGCGTCGTCGATTTCCTCGTGTGGAGCTACTTCATGGTCGGCTACGCGCTGGCATGGTGGCACCGGCCGTTGGCGGCATCGGTCGGCGGACAAATCGCGGACATCGCGTTGGCGGCGACGGTTCTTTCGGTCGTATGGACGCTCGTCGGACGCGCGCCGGAACAATCGCGTGGGCGCGTGCGCTGGATCGTAACGGGGCTCGCCCTGCAGCCGGTCGTCATCATTTTGAATTCGCTGCAAGGCCTGCTCCAAGAGATCGCGTTTCATTACAGCAGCGCGCTCAGCTGGACGCCGCTCTACAAAGCGCTCGAACCGTGGGCGGCGTTCATCGGCGCGGTCGTCGTGTCCTACGCGTTCGTTAACGAGCACATCATCGATATCGGCTTCGTTATCGGTCGCGCCGGCGGCTACGCCGTTACGTCGGCGCTGCTCGTCCTCTTCATGGCGGTGTCCGAGTGGTCGGTCGGCGAACTCTTTGCCGATTCGCATCTCGCGGCGTACGCGACGCTCGCTGCGGCACTCTTGGGCGCGTTTTCGTTCAACGCAATCCATCACCGCATCGATGCCGTACTCGACTGGCTGTTCTTCCGGCGAGAGTTCTTGGCGGAACAACGTCTCAAGCGGGATGCGCGCGCTCTGGCGTTCGTGACCACCGAGCGAACCGCGATCGAGCTGATTTTGGACGAGCCGCTGGAGGCGCTGGAGCTGTCGTCGGCGGCGCTGTTCAAACTCGACGATGATCGTAACGCCTACACGTGCTCCGCAATGCGACTGTGGCCGCAAGACGCGATGATTACGATCTCTACGGACGACGCGCTGATCGCGCAACTGCGGTCGGAGCGCGAGCCGCTGTCGCTTCGCGAAATCGGCTGGGCGCACGAAGGCGTGCCGCGGGGCGCGCAGGCACCCGTCATTGCCGTGCCGGCGCTCGCCCGCAGCGATCTTTACGCGTTCGCGTTATACGGCGCGCATCGCGACGGCTCGACGTTGAACTCGGAAGAACGCGCGCTGCTCGGGTCGCTCGTGGCAAGCGCGGCGGCAACGTTCGATCACCTCGACGCGCAGCGAGCGCGCCGCGAGATCGAGGATCTTCGCCGCAGGCTTGCGGAGATTACCGGAACCGCGTAGCGCTTACGTCCCATAGCGCTCGGCGTCGAGCCCGTTGAGAAAGCGCTGCAGTTCGGCCGCGCGTTCCGCACCCATCTTTCGGCCCGTCGAAGTAATCAAATGCGGTGGTATGTCGCGAACGAACTTGCGCAGCGCTTTGATCGCTGCGTCGAAACTTTCGGCGTTTTCGCCAGTGAGCGAAAGCATGCGTACCGCGCCCATATTGCCTAAGAAGTCAAGCGAGTCGGCATCGTGCAGGACGACGGCTTCGGGTTCGGTTCCCGCATCGCTGTAGTACATATGTCCCCGTTCGGCCGCTTGTACGGCCGGAATCTTTTCAGCCGGAAAACCGGCGCTTTTCAACATCGCCGGGCTTTGCTGAGCGGCACAGTCGCCGTGTTCCATCTTCGGCTGCCCGCACGGCATGAAGGCGGCCATGTCGTGCAGCATCGCCGCGGCGAAAAGCACGTCGGTATCGACGTGTAACCCGTCGCCTTTTGCAAGCAGCATCGCGATTTGATAGTCGCGTTCGGAATGCTGCCAGCCCCAGGCAGGGTGATGGAATTTCGTCCGCGCGAGTTCGTAAATCGTGACCTTCCAGGGCGCGTCGAGGGGTATCCCCGACGTGGTTTGCGCCGGAGGCGCGGTGGCTAACGCTAGAAGGAGGGCCGGTATCATAGGCCCCTCTTCGACCTAACCGGCAGCGAGTCCCGAGCGAACCGCGTATACGGCTACCTGCGAGCGCGCCGTACAGTGGATTTTCGCGAAGATATGACTGACGTGGTTTTTAATCGTTTTTTCCGCAAGAATGAGGCGCCGGCCGATTTCGCGGTTTGAATGACCCTCGGCGATCAGTCGGATGATGTCTCGTTCTCTCGCTGAAAGCTCGCTCGTGGATCGTGCGTTGGAAGGTCCGCGGCGGCGAAGCAGCGAGGCAGCGACGCGCGGATCCACGTAACTCGAGCCGGTGCCCAGCGTTTTGATCGCCGCGAAGAGCTCTTGTAACGACGAATCTTTGACGATGTAAGCGTCGACACCGAGACTAAGACAATGCTGCATCAACTCGCCCTGCGTGTGTGCCGACATGGCGCATATCCGTACGTTGGACGACGGACCTTTCTTGATGCTGTCTACGACCTCGTCGACGTTTTCGTTATCGATGTCGATAACGACGACGTCCGCGTTTGCAATAGCGGGCATTGCGTCGCGCGCGGCGACGACACCGACCACTTTTACTCCCGGATCTGCGGCGAGCACGTGCGCCACGGCTCTCCCAAATAATAGTTCCTTCTCGACAATGATTACGCGCAGCTGCGCGGCCGTATCGACGTTCATCATCCCCCTCCAGAGTTGGGGTCGCAAGCGAGCCACCCCTTGCTGTATTGCGTGCGTTTAAAAAATCTGTCAGTTTCGAAGATTGGAAGGCGATAATAAGCGTTGATAGTCAAGACATCGTCAAGAGCTTTTTTCGCGAAGCGGTAATCGCAACGGCAAAACGACGACGAACGTACTGCCGGCTCCGTACGTACTGATAGCTTTTACGTCGCCGCCGTGCCGGCGCGCGAGCGCGCGAACGATCGAGAGACCGAGTCCCGTACCGTTTGAGACGCGTGACGGATCGGCGCGCCAAAAGCGGTCGAAGACGCGGTCGAGGTCTTCGGTGCGAATTCCCACTCCGGTATCGTGCACGGCAATGTGAATGTTGGGCCCGCTCTGCTCGGCTTCGAGACAGACCGTACCGCCCTCGGGCGTATAGCGCGCGGCATTTTCTAAGAGATTTGCGACGATGCGGTCGATCTGGTCGGGACTGCCGTAGTACACCGGGATCGCCGGCGTCTTGACGGAAAAGTGCAGGCCGGCGGCTTCGAATTGCGGACGGTACTCCTCCGCAGCTTTTTGCAGCGCGTCTCGAAGATCGATAGCGAAAACATCGCGATCTAGCGGGCGGTCGACTGCTGCCAAAATCAGCAGATCGCCGGTGAGGCGCGTTATTTGCGCTGCACCGTCGGCGATTGCTTCGAATCGCCGGAGATCGCGCACGGGGTCGCGTTGCGGATCGCGCAGTGCCGCGCCGGCGTTGGCCGAGATCGCCGCAATGGGGCTGCGCAACTCGTGCGACGCGTCGGCGGTGAACTCACGTAATTTGCGTACGCTTTCTTCCACCAGTTTGGCGGCCCAGCGTGAGAACGCCCATCCGACAAGCCCGCTGCCTGCCAGTGCCAGCACGGCTCCTACGACGAGCCCCAAATCGAGATACGCGAACTCGTCGCGTTTGTCGCCGGTCCAAAAGCTCGCGGCTACGGTACCGACGCGCTTGCGGGTGGCGGGATCGACGATAGGCATCGCATACGTATGGAACTCACCGGCCATCATCGGATTGGGAACGAGACCTTGCGATTTCACGAGGCGTCCGTCCGCGTCGAACCATCGGAGGCCCTGCGTCTCGGCTAGTAGCCCGCTCATCGCGATGTGACGGCGATCGACTGCAAACGTGCCGTCGTTGAAGACGATGCTTCGTAATCCGGCGCGCGCTACGTCCTCAAGCCGGCTCGCGTTCCCCTGGCGTACGAGGTGGACAACGGTGAAACGGATCGCAAAGGCGGACGCCGTCAAAATGATCGCAACCGCGAGCAGGAATGAAAGTAAGATCCGGCGTTCGATCGCGAGGAACGTGGCTAGCTTCCGTTCAGCGGGCAGAGGCGATAACCGACGCCGTAGATATTCTCGATGACGTCGCGGTTCATGCCGGCGGTACGGACCTTGCGCCGGATATTGGTAATATGCGTCTTGATCGAATCGTGCTCGTCGAAGGCGTCGTAGTTCGCGATCTTTTCGCGCAGCATATCCCGGCTAAACACTTGGCGCGGATTGCGCATCAGCGTTTCGACGATCGCGTATTCCGAGCCCGTAAACGACACGGCTTCGCCGAGATACGTGATCGTTCGCAGGCTGGGATCGAGCCGCAACTCGCCGTGCTCCAAGATCGGAACCGGTCTTC
>DASRSM010000168.1:0-25776 GCA_035656415.1 Vulcanimicrobiaceae bacterium
TGGATGTATCGCCGGGACGGAAGTTCGGCCTTAGCGGCGTGACGCAATCCAAAGAGGATCGCAAGCATCATGAACGCACCGAACGCGATCGTTACCCAAAACGCGGCATGAAGACCCGCTTCTAACGGCGGGCTGACTAAATCTTGCGCGGCGGCTCCGACAGCGACGCCAAGACCGATACCGAGCTGTAAGGCAAAACTCATCGCCGCCGACGCGCTTCCTTCATCGGCGTCGTCTACGTGGGCTAACCCCGCGATCATGCCGCTTTGATATGCGAGCATGCCGCCGAAACCGCCGAGGCACGTGGCCGGCAATAGAATCGCCCAATACGGCGAGTGCGGCTGGATAAAGAGTAAAATCACCTCGCCCGCGACCATCAGCAGTCCCGTCGCGATCCCCATGGTCTTTACGCCGAAAAGCCGCACGATCGGCATCGTCAGAGGCGCCGCGACGAACGAAATAAAAAATGCTTCGGGAAGAAACGCCATCCCGGCCGCAAGCGGCGAGTAGCCCGAAACCTGCTGCAGGTACACCGATGCAAATACCATCACGCCGGCGTACGACGCCGGCTGCAGCATGACGACCGCCGCCCCCGAGACGAGGTCGGGATAACGGAAGAGCCGCGAAGGCAAGATCGGTTCGGCGGCACGTCGCTCCACCGCCGCGAACGCGACGAACAAGCCAACCGCTACGGCGAACGCGAGCCACGACACGGGCGAACCGGCACCGTTGGCCGGAATCGATTCGATCGCGTAGACGAACGTTATGAGTCCGGCCGTCAGAAGAAGTGCGCCGGTGACGTCGAGCTTCGATCGTTGCGACGCGCCGCTATCGCGCGGCACGTAGTGCGCGACGAGCGATGCGATGACGATTGCGACCGGCACGTTGACCCACAGCACCGCACGCCATCCGAGATACTGCACGAGAATGCCGCCGAACAGCATCCCGGCGGCAACGCCCAGGCTGCCCGCCGTTCCCCACAGCGCGATCGCCCGCGAACGCTGCGGTCCCGGCGGAAAGAGCGATAGCACGATCGCGAGCGCCGCCGGATTGACGAGCGCGGCGCCTAAACCTTGCAGCGCGCGCATCGTAATCAGCATCGCTCCGCTCTGTGACAAGCCGCCCACGAGCGATGCCAACGTGAAAATCGTGAGGCCTGCGACGAAGAAGCGGAATCGCCCGAAGAGGTCGGCGCACCGTCCGGTCAGCATCAAAAACCCCGCCAAGAAGATCGCGTACGTACTGACGATCCACTGACCTTGCGCGGCGGTCATGTGCAGCTCCGACTCCATCGACGGCAGCGCGATGCTGACGATCGAGAAGTCGACGATGAGCATGAAGAAGGTCGCACTCAGCAACGTGAATGCGACCCATACGTTCTTGGCGGGTTCGGCTCGAGCCGTCACGGCATCGATTTGATCTTGGCCTCGAAGTTGTAGAGATGGCCGTTGTAGTTTGCCGTGCCTTTAATCGTCCCGTGAGCGCCGATCGTGCCGCTGGGCAAGGTAAAGCTCGAGGTCGCGAAGCGTAACGAGACGTGGTTGTCGCTGCCGATCGTTCCCGTTACGTTGACGATGCGTCCGCGCAGCGGATCGGGACGCACCGACTGCGAGTCGTACGTACCGCTGATGATGCCGTGATTGAACTTGAGCTTCATGATGCCCGCGTACGGAACGCCTTGGGTGCCGAACTGCGGCTGGTACGCGGCCACGTACGTCGCGCTCCACACGGCGGGATGCTGGGGTGCGTTCTGAGTCGCAGCAAGCACGGAAGGCGTGCACGACGCGACGACGATTGCGAAGAGAAGGTGCGTTCTGAGTAGCTTCATCGGGAAAACTCCTTCGTCTCGAGGGGTTTCTACGTCTCCATCAGCTTTGACCAGTCGGCTTTCGAAATACGCAGCGCCGATTCATCCAGCGTCGCCAGCGGTTTTTTCGTGAGGTGTTCGCGCTCGCAGAGATCGTGCTGATGCGTGTCCACGAACAGCAGGCCGGTGACGAACTCTCCGCGCGCCGTAGAATCGTGAATCGTCCGGAGCGCCCCCATTGCGTCGGTCGGGTCGTAATCCGTGTCCAGTTTCCGCAAAATCACGTGCGAACCGTCTTCCAGCTCGACGTCGTGAACCGTGCCCGGCTCGTAGTCGGCTTGAATTTCCTTGCTCCCGGCAATGAAATCGACGGTGTGCAGCACGACGTCGTGATCCTTTACGTGCGCGTAACTCTTCGTCGATCCTTCGTGATCGTTGAACGTCACGCACGGGCTGATGATGTCGAGGATGGCCGTGCCGCGATGCGAGAACGCCGCCTGCAGCAGCGGGACGAGCTGCTTACCGTCGCCCGAGAACGAGCGTGCGACGAACGTTGCGCCGAGCTCGATCGCCAAACCGCAAACGTCGATCGTCGAATATTCGTTGACCTTGCCGCCTTTTTGTTTCGAACCAACGTCGGCCGTTGCAGAAAACTGGCCTTTGGTCAGACCGTAGCAGCCGTTGTTTTCAATGATATACGTGCAGTCGAGATTGCGCCGGATCAGATGGCAGTATTGACCGATTCCGATGCTGGCCGTGTCGCCGTCCCCGCTGATACCGAGCACGAGCAGATCGCGGTTGGCGAGCTTGGCACCCGTCGCCGCCGATGGCATGCGCCCGTGCAAGCTGTTGAATCCGTGCGCCTGTTCGACGAAGTACGCCGGCGTCTTCGAAGAGCAGCCGATACCGCTCATCTTCGCGAGCTTGTGCGGCTCGACGCCGTAGTCGTAGAGGGCTTTGATCAGGTGATTCGTGATCGAGTTGTGGCCGCACCCGGCGCACAGCGTCGTCGGAAGTCCCTTGTAGACCTCGCGGGTGAGTCCGATGATGTTGACATTTGCAGTCACAGTGTTTTACTCCGCAACGACGGCCGGCGCGCGCTCGGCTTCGAGCACCGGGTCGACGATGACGTGCGCGTCGATCGGCACGCCGTTATAGTGGCAAATCGATTGCAGCTTGCCGATGAGGTGCGGCGGTAGCTCGGTGCGCAAGATGGCGTAGAGCTGACCGTCGCGGTTCTGCTCGACGACGTACACGCGTTCGTGGCGTTTGACGAACGCCGCGACTTCGGGTGAGAGCGGCAGCGCGCGTACGCGCATGTAGTCGACTTCGAGTCCGGCGTCTTCCAGCTTGTCGCGCGCTTCGACCACGGCGTGGTGGGTCGTTCCGTACGCCAGAATCGCGACCGGATGACCCTTGTCGTCTACTGCCGGAGAGGGCACGGAGGTACGCGCCGTCTCGAGCTTGCGCAATAGGCGATCGAGTCCGCGTTGCCAAACGTCGGGCTGTTCGGAGTAGCGCGCTTCTTCGTCGTGACCCGTGCCGCGAGTAAAGAAACCGGCGTTGGCGTGCTGCGTACCGGGAAGCGTTCGATAGGGAATGCCGTCCTTGTCGACGTCGCGGTAACGCCCCCACGACTTCATCGAGCTCAAATCTTCGGCAGCGAGCACCTTGCCGCGGTCGAACTGTTTCTTCGGATACGGCAGCGCTTTGGTCATCCACGAGTTCATGCCGAGGTCGAGATCGGACAAGACGAAGACCGGCGTTTGAAAACGATCGGCGAGATCGAACGCTTCCATCGCGAGCTCGTACGCTTCGCGCACCGTCGCAGGCAGCAGCACGATGTGCTTGGTATCGCCGTGCGACAACGTGTAAGCAAACGCCACGTCGCCCTGCATCGTCCGCGTCGGCAGACCCGTCGACGGTCCCGCACGCTGGACGTCGAAAATCACGCCCGGAATTTCCGCGTAATAGCCGTAGCCGGCGTACTCCGCCATGAGCGAGATGCCCGGGCCCGACGTGGACGTCATCGCGCGTGCGCCGGCCCAGCCCGCCCCGAACACCATTCCCGCGGCGGCCAACTCGTCTTCGGCTTGTACGATCGCGACGTTACGCTCTTTGGTCTCGGGATCGACGCGATACTTATCGCAGTATTGAATGAAGTATTCGCACAGCGACGACGACGGCGTGATCGGATACCATGCGGCTACCGTACAGCCGCCCATGACGCATCCCAGCGCTGCGGCGCGGTTACCTTCCATGAACATGTATCCGTCGGTTTTGCCGCTTATCCGCTCGAGAAAGTACTTGTCGCGCTTCTCGAGATTCTCACGCGCGTAGTCGAAACCGACCGTAACGGCCTTCATGTTCAGCTCGACGGCTGCGGCCTTGCTGCGGAACTGCGCGCGCAGGCCTTCTTCGACCGTTTCGGTCGGAATCTCGAGCAGTTGCGCGAGCGCCCCGACGTAAATCATGTTCATCAAATACTTGCGCAAGTCACCTTTGTCGCCGAAATGCTCTTTGGCGAGCGAGGTAAACGGAACCGAATAGTACGTCAGGTCGTCGCGCTGCGTTTCGTTGGTTAGCGGATACGTCGCTTCGTGCACGACGGCGCCGCCGGGCTTGACGCCGGCAACGTCCTGGTTCCAGGTCGCACCGTTGAGCGCGACGAGCACGTCGACGTCGCGCGTTCGGCACCGATAGCCTTTGGAGGTGACGCGCACGTCGAACCACGTCGGCAAACCTTCGATGTTCGATGGAAAGACGTTTTTGGGCGCGACGGGAACGCCCATGCGAAAAATGGCATTGGTCAGAACGAGATTGGAAGATTGACTACCCGAACCGTTGACCGTTGCCACTCGAATGGTAAAATCGTTAACCGCTCGTTGGGGCATGCGTTCTGGGTTATCCGCCGCTCGTCCGGGGTCCCCCCGCAGGGAAGATCGGCTCGGCCATCAAGCTGTAGCTTGTGATACCTGGACTCGCGCACGTCATTCTTCACGTCGGCTTTTGCAGCGCCATCGCTCGGCTGCGGCCGGAGACCTCGCTCCCAATTCGCGTTCGCTTGTTCGACCGAACGGGGCGACCGACGCTCGATCGCACGTTTCGCGTCGATCGCGGCGACGGCAGCGAAGCGGTCCTGGAGTTCGACAGTTCGTTCGGCTTGTATCGCCTCGACGTGGAGACGCCGAAATACGGCTGCTACGCCTCGGATTTTCTGGTCTTCATGGGCGATCACACGCGCGCCGTCAGCGAGCAGCTCGACTCGTCGGCGCCTTCCCCCGACGTTCCGGTGATATTGAGCGGAACGGCGCCGCAAGCGATGCTGTATTCCAACCCCACGTTCGTCATCTTCGACAAGAACGCGGTCGCGTGCGGCAAACCGATTTCGACGCCGCTGAACGCCCGCATCAACGTCGAGAACGACCAAGATGCCTACTATGCGTGGTTCTACAACGTGGACGCGTCGCGTCCGCCCAACAGCGAAGTGCTCGCGTTAAAGCTGCAGACGCCGACGCATCAGCATCATTACATCCGCCTGCCGGTTCCGTTTCCGATGCCGCCGACTCGCTGGCCGAGCAGCATTCAGCTCAACGTCAGCGAGGACATGATCGACGCGCTCGCGACCGATCCCATCGATACGCTGCTCTGCCCCAAGATGTGGCGGACGTCGGCCGGCTAAGCGAGAAACGTTGGCAGCATGACGACGCTATACCGGGTTATGGCGCTCAGCGCCGCGCTATCGCTTCTATGCTCGGGCTACGCGGCAGCGGCTACGAGCGGCGATTCCACCGCGAAGGTCGCCGCGCAGCTCAAGGCCGACCTGCAAGACTATCTGAAAACGCGCAGCAAGCCCGAACATATTTCGGCCGTTTCGGTCTCCGTGAGCCTGCCGAATCGTCGTTTTATCGACGTGGCCGCCGGAACGACGGCTTACGGCGGCGGCGAACCGGTGACGCCTTCGAACCTGTTTCAAATCGGCAGCAACACCAAGGCGTTTACCGCCGTGCTCGCCATGAAGCTCGAAGCGCAGCACAAGCTCGCGGTGAACGACACGCTCGGCAAATGGCTGCCGCAGTACGCTGCCTGGAAAGCTGCGACGATCCATAAGCTGCTCGACATGACCACCGGAATCCCGACGTACGATAACGAGCAGACGTTTCAGAAAGCACTCAGCCTCGATCCCTATCACGACTATAGCGCACGGCAGTTGGTTTCGTACGTCCCTTCGTCCTCGCCGCTCAAGCACGAATGGCTTTACTCAAATACCGGCTATATTCTCACGCAAATGATCGAAGAGAAGGCGACCGGCAGGAGTTACACCGATCTCGTTCGCGACGAGGTGATCGCGCCCACGGGGATCGCCGACATTTATTACTATCCCAATATTTACCCCGAAGAACTGCGCAGCCGAACGGTCGCGGGTTACTTCGATAACGACGAAGCCGACAACGCGGGACTGGCACCGATGCTGGGAAAGAACCAGCGCGATTACAGCTTATCCTGGGCTCAAGCCGCCGGCGCTATCGTCGCCACTCCGCACGCGATGGCTGCGTGGGCGCGCGAGCTGTATCAGGGCAGCGTGCTAACGCCGGCCGAGCGTACGCGTATGGAGACGCTCGTCTCTCTCAAGACCGCAGACCCGATGACCGAACCGACTCCGAGCGACTCGCGCGGCTTCGGCCTAGGCGTCGCGAAGATGTATATGCCTGGACTCGGGTCGTTTTGGTTCTACGAAGGCATGACGCTGGGCTATCGCATGGTGCACGCGTACTTCCCGAAGGAGAACGTGGTGATCGCGATCGGCCTCAACAGTCAGCCGCGCGGAGACCAGAACCGTTCCGGCCCGCTCGTGAAAACGATCGTCACGACGTTGAAAGCGGACGGCCTATTTCACTAGATCAGATTACGGGATAGTTTTGCCAGCCGCGTTCCAGCGCGGCCTGCGTCGCGGCTACGCCCGACGGAACGATTTGAAATCCCGGCAGCGTGCCGCGCACGAACTCCTCGAGCGCCGCTGCCGGCGTCGTGCCCGCCTTTTCAGAGAGCATCGCACCGATAGCCGTCATCGCGTTATGACACACCATGAACGCACCGCCTCGATGCAGCACGGCTTCCGCGCTCCAGTCTTGATGAACTACTCCACCTGACGCTTGCGCGTGCACGTGAAGTTTCGTGTTGCTCACGCGGATTGCGCGAGGCACCCGGTCGGTTCCCGGCCGGCGATGAATGTTAAACGTGCGATGATGGCGCAGAACGCCCAGCGCAGCATCACGCGCGCGGCATTCTGATCTCGCGAGAGAATCAGACCACAGCTGCATACGTGCATCCGTTCGGAGAGCGGCTTTTTCCGGCGTTTCCAGCAGCCCGAGCAGGTCTGGCTCGGCTTGACCTTGCGCGTCGGAAGGCTCGCGAACCCGACACCAGCTTCCGCCGCTTTGTATCGGGTCATCGCGAGAAACGCATGTGGAGAGGTGGCCAGCACCTCGCGATTGAGCCCCGCCTTTTGAGCGACGTTGCGCCCGGGGGATTCGATCGTTCCTTTCGCGGAACGAGTCATATTCTTGACCGCGAGCGCTTCGGTGGCGATCAGCCAGGACTGGGCGACGAGTTTTGCCGAGGTTTGGTGCAGGAAATCGAGGCGTTTCGCAGCGGTTTTGCGATGGATCGCCGACACACGGCGACGGGCCTTGGTGCGATTCTTCGACCCTTTCGCCTTGCATGCCAGTTCTCGTTGAGCAGCTTCCAGTTGAGATTTCATCGCACCGAAGAAACGCGGATTGTCGATGGCATCGAACGTGTCGTCCTCGTAGGCGATGGTCGCGAACGTCTCCACGCCCCAATCCATACCGATGGCTCGATCGCCGCCCGCGCGCTGTGGCCGACATTCCACCGAGAGCGATGCGTACCAGCGACCGCCTTTGTGTGCAATCTCGCAGGTCCTGACGTCGCCGGGCGTACGCGCGCGGCCGCGCACCGCGATGGTGCCGATACCCGAGAGACGCAGCTTGCCGTGCCGATTGCCGTCTCCAGGCGTGAACGCGAAACCGTCGCCGTGATGTTTGTATCCCCACCCGCTAAAACGCTCGAACGATTTGAAGCGCGGAAAGCCGGGCACCGCGCCCGATTTGCAACGCCGAAAGAATGCCGCAAACGCGAGATGGAGGCGCTGCAGCGTGACCTGCGCCGACTGCGCGTTGAGCGCGGCGTAGCGCTCGTCCTCGGCACGGAGTTGGGTGAGATCGCGGCATTGATCGTAGGCCGACAAGCTTTTGCGCTGCAGCCGCCAGGCCGCGATACGTTGTTCCAACGCTGCGTTATAGAGCCGCTGGTGCAAACCGAGCATCTCGAGCAGCGACGCTTCCTGCGATCGCGAGGGATAGAGTCGATAGACAACTTTGCGCGATACGAGATCCACGATCCTCACGCTACCAGGCGTGAGTGCCAACTGGGTGGCCGTGTGCGAGGGGCCCTGCCTAATCACCGCGGCGGCGCTTCACCACCAGCCAACGGCGGGAGACGCCGTATGGCTGGAGCACTGCGCCGCCTTTTGGTAGTAGACGTTGGTTGCGGCCAGGGTGAACGCCGTACCGAATCCGTACTTCTTCCACACGTCGTCGTTGAGCGCGTACACGATCGACGGTCCCGTCAAGATGCCGAGCGTCGCGAGACTACCGGCGCCCATGCCGTACGAGAACTCGTACGCGTTGATCCTGTTCTGCATGTGCAGATACAGGCTCGCGACGCCGGCGATCGCGAGCGGCGTGACCGATTGAAACGTCTGCTTAT
Organism: Vulcanimicrobiaceae bacterium; assembly: GCA_035656415.1. Taxonomy (GTDB): domain Bacteria; phylum Vulcanimicrobiota; class Vulcanimicrobiia; order Vulcanimicrobiales; family Vulcanimicrobiaceae; genus JAFAHZ01. Next base: position 8,597 of record DASRSM010000168.1, read on the forward strand.
TTTTCTTTTGCACGCCGAGCGTTTTTCATCATGCGTTCGCGATCGAACTCGTGCGCACCGACGAGTGAAAGTGGATCGGCGACGCTGCGACCGCCGGCTGGGCTCCAACCGCGCCGGCACTTGCCACCAAGGACGCGACGGCAACGAACTGCTTTCTGGCGAGAGACATTCGTTCGTACCTCCGAAGAAATTGGTATGCAAAAGGCCTGGCGAAACTGCCAGGCCTTTCGATGTATGTCCTGCGGGTCGCCCTTCTTCGACAGCTCAGGGTGACACTGAGGCGCTACTACATCATGTCGTAGCCGCCCATGCCGCCGCCGGACATTGCCGGCTCTTTCTTCGGCTCGGGCTTGTCGGCAATCAGCGTCTCTGTGGTCAGGATGAGCGCGCCGATCGACGCAGCGTTTTGCAGCGCCGCACGCGTCACCTTGAACGGATCGATGATGCCCGCTTCGAACATGTCGACGACTTCGCCGGTCATCGCGTTGAAACCGAACGGTGAGGTCTTCGAACGAACGTTGTTGACCTGAACCGATCCCTCGAACCCGGCGTTCTCCGCGATCTGGCGCAGCGGCTCTTCGAGCGCCTTGCGCACGATCTGGATGCCGATCTTCTCGTCGGCCCACGTCGTTGCGTGACCGTTGGTCTTCGGCGGTTCGTACTTGTCGATTGCCTTGACCGCGTGGACGAGCGAAGCGCCGCCGCCGGGGATCATGCCTTCCTGCACGGCCGCGCGGGTCGCGCTGAGGGCATCCTCGATGCGGTGCTTCTTCTCTTTGAGCTCGGTCTCGGTCGCGGCACCGACTTGAATAACCGCAACGCCGCCCGAGAGCTTCGCGAGACGCTCTTGCAGCTTCTCGCGATCGAAGTCCGAATCGGTCTCCTCGATCTGCTTCTTGATCATGTCGATGCGGCCCTTAATGGCATCTTGCTTGCCATTGCCGTCGACGAGGGTCGTCTCTTCCTTGGTAACCGTTACGCGCTTGGCGCGGCCGAGTTGATCGGTGGTCACCTTGTCGAGCTTGAGTCCCAGCTCTTCCGAAATCACCGTCGCGCCCGTGAGCGTGGCGATGTCTTTGAGCATCTCTTTGCGGCGATCGCCGAAGCCCGGCGCCTTGACCGCAACCGACGTAAACGTACCGCGGAGCTTGTTCACCACGAGCGTCGCGAGCGCTTCGCCTTCGACGTCTTCCGCAATGATCAGCAGCGGACGCTGCATCTGAACGACCTTCTCGAGCAACGGCAGGATATCGGCGATCGCCGAAATCTTGCGCTCGGTCACGAGAATGAACGGATCGTCGAGCACCGCTTCCATACGCTCGGAGTCGGTGACCATGTACGGCGAGATGTAGCCCTTGTCGAACTGCATGCCGTCTTTGGTTTCGACTTCGGTCTTGAGCGTACGCGACTCTTCGACCGTGATCACGCCGTCTTTACCGACCTTCTCCATCGCTTCGGCAATGAGATCGCCGATCTCCGTATCGTTGGCCGAGATCGACGCGACCTGCGCGATCTTGTCTTTGGTGTCGACGTTCTTCTTGAACGATTCCATCTCGGCAACCGCGATCTCGACGGCTTTTTCGATGCCGTGCTTGATCTGCAGCGGATTGCTGCCGGCGGTCACGTTGCGCGGACCTTCGCGAATGATCGCTTGCGCGAGCACCGTCGCGGTCGTCGTGCCGTCGCCGGCAACGTCGTTGGTCTTTGAAGCGACTTCCTTGACGAGCTGGGCGCCCATGTTTTCGAAGGCGTCGGGAAGCTCGATTTCCTTGGCAATGGTCACGCCGTCGTTGGTAATCGTCGGCGAACCGAATTTCTTGTCGAGTACGACGTTGCGGCCCTTGGGTCCGAGCGTCACTTTGACGGCGTCGGCAAGGATGTTCGCACCGCGCTCGAGCGCGCGACGCGCGCTTTCATCGAATACGAGTTGCTTTGCAGCCATGATAAACTTTCAAAACTCCTTAGACGCCGGCCGGGACTTTGTCGACGATGGCGAGGATGTCTTTTTCAGGGATAATGAGATACTCGGTGCCGTCAACCTTGACTTCGCTTCCCGAGTACTTACGATAGAGCACGCGATCGCCGGCTTTGACGCCCATCGCGAGCTTGGTGCCGTTGTCGAGCGTGCGGCCGCCGCCGACTGCCCGGATCACGCCCTCTTGGGGCTTCTCCTTGGCGGTGTCGGGCAGAAATACGCCGCCGGACGTCTTGTCCTCTTGCTCGACGTGCTCGATAACCACGTTATCGTGCAAAGGCTTGAGATTCACAGAAAACCTCCAACAGTCTAGTCTGTACAGGCTATTAGCACTCTCAGCGCGAGAGCGCTAGCCGTGCTATATTAGCAAACTCCGTGGGGGACTGCAAGCCACAGGATGTCGCGTGTCATTCTGAGCCCTTCGACTCGCTGCGCTCGCTCAGATAGACTCCGCCCGGAGGGCGGGAGTCAAAGGACAGTCGGCCGGGCTAAGCTACCAGGTGCGAAAAGGCGGGGCCGCCCAGGGTGTACCCCAAGACGAAGACGGCCGCCATAACGACTAGGAAGACCCTTACGAGGGGCCGGTCGAGCGATAGCCCGACGAGGACCGTGCCGGCGCCCAGCGTCCCTACGGCGGCCAAAGCCATGCCCGATTCCGTGACTCGGTGAAGACCAACCCACAAAAGGAACGCCACGGCCATGCCTACGAGAAGCGCGAGCATCGCCGACGTGGCCCAGATCACGTAGTCCGCCGGCTCGCGATACGAATCATCGTGCATCATCGGACGCTCATAATACCGCGCGAGTCCTAAGGGTTGCTTAAAAAAGAGCGAGTTGGCTGAGTTTTTTCTTACAAAATTACGTGAGAAGGATGCCAAAATAGCAAGTAGGCCTGCAGTGCCGCAATCCCGGCATAGAAAATCACCACCCACGGAGGCTTCGCCCAACACCGCCACTCTTTGACGCCCATTGCGTAGGCCGCCAGGTATAAAATGACGGCCATCGTGGAAAGCGCGAGCACTGCGTACTTCCCGAACAGCAGCGCCAAGAACGCCGCCTTGCAAAACGTGAAGGCATAACCTTCGATCTCGGTGCCACGTTGCGCTCGAGCGGATTCGTCCACGTTCGTGTCCTCGCGTTAGTGCATGTTGTTTAAGCCGCCGGCCAAAACGTTACACAGTGCCGTTCCGCCGAGCAAACCTGCAGCCAGCCCGAGCAGCAATCCGCTGCCAAAGCCGACGCTGCGGCGAAGCGCGACCGCGGCACCGACGCCCAGCAAGACGGCGACGACGTATTCCAAAATAAACGTCAGGGCGGGACCGTTGGTCTTCGCTGCTTGATCCATTGCGACACCGAACAGCAAGAACAGGATCAGCGTAACGACGCTGCCGCCCAGCAGCAAGCCGACGACCAGGCCGATGACCAACGCGGTGACGTCGGTTTTAACCGGCGGCTGCTGTGACACGACGCGGCAACACGAGCGCGGCGAGCTTGAAAGCGAAGAACGCGAATCCCGCGCAACATCCGAGTTGCGCGACCGTCAAACCGATCGGCGTTGCGGCGGCGTCGCGAAAGAAATCAACGGTAAATCGTTGCGCACAGAACAACATTCCGCTCGTATAAAACAGTGCGTTGTCCGGCAAACGCGTGCGGCGCTCGATCGCATACAGCGTCGCGAAACTTATCGCGGCGCCAAACGAGAGATAGAGCTGCGTCGGATGACGCCACGCGTCGTGATCGTGCACGGCCCACGCAACGGCCGCGACTTTGCCGTAACAACAGCCGCCGATAAAGCAGGCGATACGTCCGATCGCTTCGCCTGCGGGAAGCGCCAATGCGAAGAGATCGCCGGTCGAACGCGTCACGCCCATCGCGCGCTTCGCGATGACTACCGCGATCCAGCCGCCGACGATGCCGCCTTCGATCGTCTTGCCCGGAAGGCCGGTCGCTAGCCACTGCACGAGGTTCGCGCCGACGAGGCCGCCGATAAGTCCGGCAGCCATGATCGGGCCGCCGACGTTCGGTAAAAATCCGCGGCGACGCGCCATCCACCAGAAGACCGACGCGGCGGCGAAGTACGCGCACGCGTAGACCGGAGCGGCGAGCGCCCATCGAACGTATTCGTCGAAACGGTCCACGCTCGCTAGAGTTCGCCCAGGCGACCGGCAAGCCTACGCGAATGCAGCGCGATATGGTAAAACGCGCACTACTGGCGGGAATAACCGGCGCTATCGTCCTCGATATCTACTTGTGGCTGACGACGGTATTGCCGGCTCATCAGAGCATGATCGCAGCGTGGCAGTTCATCGCTTCGACCGTGTTCGGAAACGTTGCGTTTTCCAGTCCGTCGTACGCCTTCGCGGGTCTAGCGATTCACTTCATCGTCAGCATCGGATGGGCCGCCGGCTACGTCTACTTCACGAACGCACAGCCGGCAACGAACCGGCACTGGATCGTCGCCGGCATCGCGTACGGAGTCGTCGTCTACGTCTTGATGCAGTTGATCCTATTGGGCAGCGGACACTTCGCGGCGCCTGCGACGCCCAACGCGTTCGTCATCGTGCTCGCCGGACACACCGTCTTCTTCGGCATGCCGATCGCATACGTCGTACGCGCGCTGACGCCTCCGGTAACCGCGTGATCGGAACCATCGCGGTATCGCTCGGCGCGCTGCGGCACAACGCAACGCTGTTGCGCGAAGCAATCGCACCGGCCCGCGCGGCATTCGTCGTCAAGGGTAACGGCTACGGCCATGGTTTGGTCGAAACCGCGCTTGCTATCGAGCCGTTCGCTGCGCGCATCTGCGTTTTCTCGGTCGAGGAAGCGCTCGAGCTGCGTGACGGCGGCATCACCGCGCCGATTTTGGTGCTGGGACCGATTCCGCCTCACTTGCTCAAAGACGCGCTCGCTGCCGAAACGGAAATCGCGCTCTGGAATACCAACGAATATTTGCGCGCGGTAACCGGTGCGGCACGCGAACGCATCACGCACGCGCGCGTACATATCAAAATCAATACCGATCTGAATCGTCTCGGACTCGAGCCGCACGAGCTCGTCGACGCACTCGAAGAGTACCTCCGCCATCCGGAAATCGAGATCGCCGGAATCTACTCACATCTCGCGTCGGCCGAAGAAATCGATTCTCCGTACACGATGCATCAGCTCTCTGCATTCGATCGAGCGCTCACGCAAGCCAAACCGCTGCTCGACAGCCGCCAACTCGCGCCGGTGCGCCACATCGCCGCATCGGCAGCGGCGATGCTCTGGCCGCAAACGCGGCTCGACATGGTACGCTTCGGCATCGCGCTCTACGGATTGTGGCCGTCGCCGCAGACGCGTCAGGCACTCGAATCGCCGCTCGATCTTCGCCCGGCGCTTTCGTACGCGTCGAAGGTTATCGTCGTGCGCGCGATTCCGGCGGGCGCGTCGGTCGGTTACGGCGGCGCGTTTCACGCGCCTCACGACATGCGCATCGGCGTCGTGCCCGTCGGTTACGCCGATGGGCTGCCGCGCCTACTTTCCAACAAAGGCCACGTGCTCGTCGACGGCGCCGTCTGCCCGATCGTCGGACGCATCGCGATGAACATGACGGAAATCGATCTTACGGCCGCTCGGAACGCACGTGCAGGCTCGAAAGTCACGCTGATCGGACGCGACGGCGACGCCGAAGTCTCCGCCGACGATTGGGCAAGCTGGAGCGACACCATCAATTACGAAATCGTCACTCGTCTACCGAGTGAGATTCCGCGCGAGTACGTAGCATAGCTTTGCGGGTTAGTTAACCGCGGCGATGGCCGACTTGAGGTCGATCGTACCTTTGTAGAGCGCGCTGCCGACGACGCATGCGTCGACGGTGAGCGGCACGGAACGCTTGAGCAGCTTCAGATCGTCGATGCTGCGCGCGCCACCGTTGGCAGTGATCTTGACTTCGGCGGCGCTAGCCACTTCGTTGAGAGCGTCGATGTCGTAGCCTTCGCCCATACCGTCACGGCGAATCTCCGTGAACAGGATGCGCGCGACACCCCACTGCGCGACGCGCTTCACCAGCGCGTCGCGATTGACCGGGCTGCGTTCTTGCCACCCGTGGGTTGCGACTTCTTGACCGCGTGCGTCGATCGCCGCAATCACTTTCTGCGGAAATCTTCCGATGATGTGACGCGCCATCCGTTCGTCTTCGACCAGGATCGTCCCGATAATGATCTCGCTGGCGCCGGCGCCGAATGCCGCTTCGGCTTGTTTGACGGTGCGGATTCCGCCGCCGAACTGAACCGGAACGTCGACCGCGCGGCAGATCGCTTCGGCCGCCGCTTGATTCTCGCCCGAGCCGAGCGCGCCGTCGAGATCCACGACGTGCAAACGCTGCGCGCCGGCGTCGACGAACGCCTTCGCGCGATCGACGGGGTCGCCGTCGTACGCAGTCGACGTTTCGAGGTTGCCTTGTTCCATGCGCACGCACTTGCCGCCGCGCAGGTCGATGGCGGGAATCACTTGCATCGAGGTCCCTCCTAGCTCCTAACTCCGTTTGCTTCACGCTTTTCGATCGGAACATACGGACCGGGCGGGGGGCCGTCGTACGTTGCTTGCGGACGAATCAAACGATTGTCGGCAAGCTGTTCGAGCACGTGACTGGTCCAGCCGGCGATTCGCCCGCACGCAAACATACACGTGAACTCGTCGCCGGGGATGTCGAGGTCTGCGAGAACCGGCGCCGTGTAGAAGTCCACGTTCGCGTAGATCGTGTTATCGGGCTTCTTTTCTTGCAGCACTTTGCGGCTCGATTCCTCGAGCGAGCGCGCGATGTCGTACCACTTGGTGTCACCGACGTGCTGCGACAATTTCTGCGCCATCGCTTCGAGATGCCGGGCGCGCGGATCGCGCACTTTGTATTCGCGATGACCCATTCCCATGATGCGCTCGCCGCGACCCAGCACGTCGCGGACGTACTGCTCGCCGCGATCGGCCGTCTTGACTTCCGTGAGCGTGTGATAAGCGGCACTCGCGGCGCCGCCGTGCAAATCGCCTTGCAGCGTAGCCAGCGCCGACGTAATCGACGCGTAGACGTCGGCCCGTGTCGATGCGGTTACGCGCGCAGAAAACGTCGAGGCGTTATACGAGTGATCCGCGAGCAGAACGAAATACGTGTCGAGCGCGTCTTCCTCGATCGCGTGAGGCACTTTGCCGGAGCGCATATAAAGGAAGTTGCCGGCTTGCGAAAGATCGGCGCGCGGCTCGACCGGATTGAGTCCGCGGCGAATGCGATCCCAGGCGGCCACGATCGTGGGAAGCTTTGCGATCAACTCGATCGCCGTGTGCACGTCGGAGAGATGCTCGCCGTGCGCGTTCACCGGCGAAAAGAGCGCTAGTCCGCTCACGACCGTGCGCAGCACGTCCATCGGCCACGCCGTCTTTGGAACGTTCTGCATCGCGTTGATGAGCGGCTCCGGAAGCGAACGGCGCGCGCCGAGTTCGCGCTTGAGCGCATCGAGTTCGTGGCGGTTCGGCAAATGTCCGTACAATAAAAGGTGGATGATTTCTTCGAACGTCGCGTTGGGCGCGAGGTCGTCGATATCGTAACCGCGGTAGGTTAGGCGACCGATGGTACCTTCGACGTTACTAAGCTGCGTGGACCCGACGACGACGCCTTCGAGACCGCGATCGACAACGGTTGGCAACGATGTCCTCCTGGGGAGCGGCCTCCGCGGAATGCGGAAACGGCCTGGGTTTTCGGCGGGCGGGAGGGGGTGTCATCCTGCGGGCCAACCTGTCCCGCATGGAAGCGCTCGACCTCACGCAAAAGGCGCCGCGCGGCCCTCGCGAGCAGCTCGGTGACCTCGATCTATTAATGATGGCCCGCACGGTCGACAAGATCCGCGCCACCTTGCCCGGCGGAAATATCGGCCCCTATCAAATTTCTGGATTTAGCTCGAGTCTGCTCAACGCGTTGGAAATTCCGGAAGCCGACTTGCGCGCGGTTATCGCCAAGGCAAGCGACGAATCCGAAATCGTGCGCTGGATTCGCGGCCGCACCGCACCCTCGACATATGCCGAGTACAATGAAAAACTTGCGGGACGGACGATTGCCGATCGTATCGGGGACGAAAGATGGGCCGCCCGGTATCCAATCGCTAAAACGCTGCCGCCCGAAACGCCTTTGATCGACATGCTCGCCGCCGATGACGACGACATGTTCGCAAAGCGTTAGGAGAAGCCGTGAACGAAGGAATCACGGTCGAAACCGCCGCCCGAGTCACGCACGTGCGGATCTCGCGACCTGAGAAGAAAAACGCGCTGACGACGGCGATGTACGCCGACATGGCCGACGCTTTCGAATGGATCGCCGGTGACGATGCCGTCCGAGTCGTCGTCATCGAGGGCGGCGCCGACTTTACGGCCGGCAACGACCTCATGGATTTCATGCAAGCTTCGATGAAGGCGGCGTCGTTCGAAGATCTTCCGGTGTTGCGCTTTTTAGGCCGCTTGCGCGACTGCAAGAAGCCCGTCGTCGCCGCCGTTCGCGGAAACGCGATCGGCATAGGCACCACCATGCTGCTGCACTGCGATGCCGTCGTCGCGGCGCGCGACGCGCGTTTCCGGCTGCCGTTCGTTCCGCTCGGACTCGTCCCGGAAGCCAGTTCTAGCCTGCTGTTGCCGCTGATGGTCGGCCGGATGCGCGCGAACTGGCTGCTGTTGTCGGGTGATTTCTTCTACGCCGACGACGCGTACGCGATGGGACTGATCACGAAACTGGTCGAGGACGAAGTGGTCGATTCCACCGCGAGCGAAATCGCAGCACAGCTCGCGCTGCTTCCGCCGCTGGCCGTCGCCGAAACAAAACGTCTTTTGCGCGAACCGATCGCGGAACAAGTTGCGGCGCAAATGGAGGAAGAGGCGCGCGCCTTTTCGGTGCGATTGGCGTCTGAAGAATTTCGCGAAGCCGCGATGAAGCTGCTTTCGCGCTCCAACGCCTAAGTTAAGCCGCGTCTCGAGTCTGGGCGCGTTCTAGCGCGTAGCCGATCAAGCGGTCGATCAACGCCTCGAACGAAATGCCGATCGCACCGCAGGCGTCCGGAATGAGACTCTGCGGCGTAAGACCCGGAAGCGAATTGATCTCCAAGATGTACGGCCTGTTATCGCGGCTGACGATGAAGTCCGTACGGGAATAATCGCGCAAGCCGACGAGGCGATGCGTCGAAAGTGCCAGCATCTGCAGTCGCGCGGCGAGATCCTCGTCAATGCGCGCGGGCACGATGTGAGTGCTCCCGCCATCGGCGTACTTGGCATCGTAACTGTAGAATCCGTCGCGGTTGGCGATGATTTCGACGATCGGCAGCGCCTCTTCGCCCAGCACGCCGCACGTCATCTCGCGCCCGTCGATATACTCCTCAGCGAGAATCTCCGAGTACGACTTCGATGCGGCTAACATGGCGTTGGTCCATTGTTCGTGCGTACGTACGATGGTTACGCCTGACGAGGATCCTTCGAAGCGAGGTTTTATGACGAGCGGCAAATCGAGCGAGCCCGGCAATAACGGCAACGTGCCGCCGGACAGCTCGAAAAGATCCCACGCGGCCGTCGGAAGGCCCTCGGCTGCGAGCAGTTTCTTCGTTAAGTGCTTATCCATCGAAAGCGCCGCCGCTTCGACGCCGCTGCCGGTGTACGGAATCGACAGATATTCGAGCAATGCTTGAACGTGGCCGTCTTCACCGCCGGGCCCGTGCAGCGCGTTGAACACGACGTCGGGCTTGAGCTCGCGCATTGCGTCGATAAAACGCTCGTCGTAATCGACCGACTTCGCTTCGTATCCCAGCGACTGCAGGGCGCGCAGCACCATCGATCCGCTTTGTATCGACACTTCGCGTTCGGCACTGCTGCCGCCCATGGCAACCGCGACTTTAGCTTTGCGTTTCATAATCGACGAACACTCCGACGAGGTGAACTTCCAGCTGCAGCTCGACGTCGAACTTGTCGCGCACCGCCCTGCGCACCCGCGCGAGCAACGTTGCGACGTCTTTTGCGCTCGCGTTATCGACGTTATTGATGAAGTTGGCGTGCAGCGGAGACACTTCCGCGCCGCCTTCGCGCCATCCCTTGGCGCCGGCCGCTTCGATCAGGCGGGCGGCCTTGTCGCCTTCGGGATTGCGGAAACACGAGCCGGCGTTCGGTAGCGCGATCGGCTGCGTACGCTTGCGGCGAACGAGCCGCGTCTGCATTTCCTCGCGCACGCCGCGAGGATCGGCCTTGGCAAAGGCCAGCGTAACGCGCGAAACGACCGCGTCCCGCGCCAGCGTCGAGTGGCGGTAGAAATAGGTGACGTTGACCGAATGCGGTTCGGGCTTCGACGGCGACTGCACCCAAACGTCGCGCACGAACTCGCCCATCTCGCGATCGGTTCCGGCATTCATTCGCAGCGAACCGCCCACCGTTCCGGGGATCCCCGAGAGCGACCCGACCGCCACCGCGCCCGCCGACGCCGCCCGCGCCGTCACCGTTGCCATGGGAGCCGACGCACCCGCATCGACCAACACCTCGGCGTCGTTTTCCCGTACGGTCACGCGCGCGAAGCCCGCGCCGAGACGGACGACGATCCCGCGCATTCCGCCGTCGCCGATCAGCACGTTGCTTCCACTGCCCAGAACGAACCACGGGAGCTTCCGTTTGAAGCAAAAGCGCATCAGCGCAGCGAGCTCGCCTTCGCTTTCGAGCAACACCAGCGCGTCGGCCGGACCACCGATCTTCCACGACGTAAGCGGCGCCAGCGGCTCGTCGAACGCGACGCGATCGCGCAGTAACTCGCCCAGCGCCGTGCGATCGGCGTCCGTCAGCAGCGATTTTAGGCCTTGGGTCGTGGTCAAGCTCACGATGCGCCTGCCCTTCGACTCCGCTCGCTGGCGCTCGCGACGCTCAGGATGACATTTTGAGCGAGGCGCGCGGCGACGTCGGTAATGTTTCCGGCGCCGAGCATGAGAACGAGTGCTCCCCGCGGCGCTTCGTCCATCAGACGATCTTCGAGATCCGCTATCCCGGCAACGTACCGAACGTCGGATCCCGCGCGCGCCAAAGGCTCGCCGATCGAGCGCTCGCTGACGCCGGGCATCGCCGGTTCGGATGCGGCGTACACCGGTGCGAGATACACGCGATCGGCGCCGCGCAGCGCGTCGGCAAAATCCGCGGCGAGAAACGCCGTACGCGTATAGCGATGCGGCTGAAACGCGACGTACACGGGACCCCGGTGGTACTGTCTGGCCGCAAGAATCGTCGCGCGCACCGCGGTGGGATGGTGCGCGTAATCGTCGACGACGATCATGCGATCGGTCGCGGTAAGAATATCGAAGCGCCGGCGCACTCCGCGAAACGCGTTGAGCGCCGCCGCGATTCGTGCAAAGGGAATTTCGAGATGGCGCGCCACCGCAATTGCCGCGAGCGCGTTGAGAACGTTGATCTCGCCGGGCACGCGCAGCTCGACCGTTCCCAAACACACGTCGCCCGCAATCGCGTCGAACGCCACCGTCAATCCGTCGAAGCGAAGATTGGACGCGCGAACGTCCGCGCGCGGTCCGAAGCCGAACGAAATCGTCTTCGCGCGCAGATCGTGTTCCAGCAGCGAGGCCGAAAGCTCGTTGTCCGCACCGACGATCGCGACGCCGCCGTCGGGCAGTTTTGCCAGAAACTCACCGAAGGCCCGCACGAGCTGCGGCAACTCTTCGTCGCTCGTAAGATGGTCGTTCTCGATGTTCGTTACGACCGCAATTTCCGGATCGAGCAGCGCGAACGATCCGTCCGACTCGTCGGCTTCGGTCACGAACCACGGCGATGTCCCGTCGTGAGCGTTGGTGCCGAGCAAAGCGTCGATGCCCCCAAGCACCAAACTCGCATCCACCCCCGATAATCGCAACACCGCGTGAACCATCGCGGTGGTCGTCGTCTTTCCGTGCGTACCGCAGACGGCGATTCCGCGGCGGCCATCGATGAGCTTCGCAAGCATTTCGCCGCGATGTAAAACCGGAATGCCCGATCGCTGCGCGGCGGTGTATTCGGGATTGCGGCGCTCGATCGCCGAGCTGACGACGACCGTCTGCGCCGAGCGGACGTTGCTGGCATCGTGACCGATCGTTACCTCGACGCCTTCAGCCCGCAGGCACTCGATGAGCGGCGTTTCCTTCACGTCCGATCCGGACACGGCTTCGCCGCGCGCGCGAAGAATGCGCGCGATCGCGCTCATTCCTATGCCTCCGACGCCGACGAAGTGTACGCTCACGACCGGTTCTTTCTCGCCAGAAGCGCGTCGACCCGGGCGACTATGGTCGTAACGGGATCGCCGGAGCTCAAACGGGCGGCGGCCGCCTGCATCGCGTCTAATCGCCCAGACTCGGCACACTCCGCCAAGACGAACCGCAAGCGCCCCGCCGCGAGGTCGCGGTCGGGAAGCGTTACCGCCGCGCCGGCGGCGGAAAATCGCTCGGCGTTGGCGGCTTGGTGATCTTCGGCGGCGTACGGATACGGCACGAGAATCGCGGGCTTTCCGAGCGCCGCCAACTCGCCGAGCGTCGACGCGCCCGCGCGCGCGAGAACCAAATCCGCGGCGGCGTATGCGTCGGAAACGTCGCTGAGGTACGAACGCACCACGGAATCCGACGTACCGAGTTCGGCGCGCACACGATCGTATTCGCGCTCTCCCGTAACCTGCAGCAACTGCCACCCGGGCGGGAGCCCGTCGCTTTTGATCAACGCGGTCAGCGCATCGTTGATCGCGCGCGCACCTTGACTGCCGCCCATCGCCAACAACGTTTTGCGCGCCGGATTGAGTCCCAAGCGCTGCGCGGCGACGTCGCGCGAAGGCAAATGCCGCAACGATTCGCGTACCGGGATGCCGGTCTTCACGTACTTTCTCCGAAAGCGCGCATCGCCGCCGTCGAACGCACCCCAGATTTCGTCGACGAGCGGCGCGAGCAAACGATTCGTCAATCCCGGTTTCGCGTTGGGTTCGAACAGCACGATTGGGCCGCGATACAGCGCGACCGCGCGCAACGCGCGCGCCGCAAACACCAGTGGGAAGCAAACGTATCCGCCCGTCGCGATCACGAACGCCGGCTTCAGCTGCCGCAGCAGCGCGGCGCTTTGCAGCACGCCGGCGCTATTGGCGAACACCGTAAGCGGCAGCTCCGCGTTCAATCGTCTCGATAGCGGACGGCTCGCGATCGTGTGCAGCGCGTATCCCGCATTCGGTACGATTTTCGCTTCGAGCCGGTCGGCGGTGCCCACGAACTCGGCCCCCGCGCCGCGTTTTTTTAGGGCGTCGGCAATGGCAATGGCCGGATACAGATGGCCGCCCGTACCGCCGCCGGCAAAGACAACGGTCACGCCCGCGGGCCGACGCGTCGCGCGCGGCCGACGTTGGCGATGAGCGCCACGGCGATCAGATTGACGACCAGCGAACTTCCGCCGAACGAGATGAACGGCAGCGGAACGCCGGTAACCGGCCATGACGACGTCACGACACCGATGTTGATGAATGCCTGGATGGCGATCATCGACGCGCAGCCGATCGTCAAAAAGAATCCGAAGCGGTCGGGCGCGACCAGCGCGATGCGAATCGCGTGGTACGTAAACGCCATAAACAACACGATGACGGTGAGCGCTCCGACCAGCCCGAGCTCCTCGCCGAGAATCGAGAAGATAAAGTCGGTGTACTGTTCGGGCAGATAGAAGAACTTCGCGCGCGACGCGCCCAGCCCGACGCCGAAGACGCCGCCGCTGCCGAGCGCCAGCAGCGATTGGACGATGTGGAAGCCGGTATTCTGCGGATCTTTCCACGGATCGAGAAACGCAAAGATCCGCGCGCGGCGGTACGAGCTGGTCAGCACGGTCATCGCAGCAAACGGAATCGTTACCAGTGCCACCGCGACGAGGTGAGCGACCCGAGCGCCCGCCGCGAAGAACATTGCGAACGCGGTAAACACGATGAGGCTCGCCGTGCCCATGTCGGGTTCTTTGAGCACGAGAACCGCGATGATAAAGACCGGCACGCACAGCGGAACGAGTCCGTTCGCGAGCGACGTAATGCGTTCGCCGCGCGCCGACAACATCGCCGACAAGTAAATGACGACTGCGAGCTTCGCGAACTCGGACGGCTGTACGCTCAGCGACGAAACGCCGATCCAGCGCCGGCCGCCGTTGACGCCCAATCCGACGTGCGGAACGAAGACGAGCAGCAAGCCGATCACGGCTCCGACCAGCAAAAACGGTGCGGCGCGCTTGAGCGCGGTGAGGTCGATGCGGTAAACGAAATACGCGCCGATAAGGCCGGCGACCAGCCAAATCAGCTGGCGCTTGAGGTAATACGCGATATCGCCGTGCTCGGCGTACGCCGTTGCGCTCGACGCAGAAAAGACCATCACGAGACCGATACCGACCAGCGCCGCGACGAGCGCAAAGAGCACCGCGTCGGGCGCCGTCGCGACGTACGACTGCACGGGCGCTTTCTCGCTGCGCCGGTTGCGGGCTACTGCCGCTCCGCTACGCACCGGCCGGTTCTCGCAGTTCCGAAACGGCCGCGATGAATCGCTCGCCGCGATCTTCGGCCGAGCGGAACATATCGAACGACGCGCATCCCGGCGAGAGCAGCACGACGTCGCCGGGTTCGGCAAAATCGCGCGCGCGCCGCACCGCGTCATCCATCGTCGCGGCGCGTACCGTTACCGGTGCCTGGCTTGCTTCGACGATCTCCGGCGCGGCTTCCCCGATGGCGACGAGGGCTTTCACCTTTGCGCGAATCGTGCGGCCCATCTCTTCGAAACTCGTGCCTTTCGAGCGGCCTCCCGCGATGAGCACGATCGGCTTGTCGAACGCCAAGAGTGCGGCGACAACCGAACCGGGATTCGTCGACTTGGAATCGTCGACGTACGTCACGCCGCCGACTTCGCCGATCGTCTGCAGGCGGTGCGGCATCGGTCGGAACGTCGCGACCGCGTCGCGCAGCGCCGCCGGATCGCAACCGGCGGCAATTGCCGCAAGAAACGCGGCCATGACGTTTTGCACGTTGTGATCGCCGGCGAGCGATATCTCGTCGCGGCGCACGATCGCCACCGGCCGCGGGTCGCCGGCGACGGGCGCGTACGTTACGACGCCGTCGCGAAAGTACATCGTCGCCGAGCCCGCGCCGAGATCCGACGGATGCTCGGCCAACGTGAACCACATTTGATGCGCTTGTACGCGCGCCTCGCCGTGCCGCCAGTGCAGCTGCGCGATGCGCGGATCGTCGAGATTGCCGACGAAGACATCGCTCATCGACTGGTTGGCGAAGATGCGATACTTCGCCTCGGCATACTCGTCCATCGAGTAGTACCGGTCCAGGTGGTCGGGCGCGAGATTCAGCAATACCGCGACGCGCGGACGGAACGATCGAATCGCTTCGAGCTGGAACGACGACACTTCCGCGACGACCCAGTCTTTCTCGGTCGCCGGAAGCACTTCGTTGATGAGTGGATTGCCGATGTTGCCGCCGACGAACACGGTGCGTCCGCACTCGCGCAGCAGGTGTCCGATCAGCGCCGTCGTCGTCGACTTTCCTTTTGTCCCGGTGACGGCGACGATCGGCGCCTTACACAGCCGGTACGCGACTTCGATCTCGCTCAGCACCGGCACGTTCGCAGCGTTGACCGTGCGCACGACCGGCGACGTCGGCGGAACGCCCGGCGAAAGCACGGCCGAATTTAGACCGCGCAGAATCGATTGCAGCTCGCCGGGCGCTACGAAGGTCGCACCGGCGGTTTCGACGACCGCGATTGCATCTTGCAGCTCGTCGCGCGGCTTCTCGTCGGTCGCAAAGACGCGCACGCCGCGCGCCCGGAGCACGTTCGTACTCGCAAGCCCGCTCTTACCGAGCCCGATCACCAGCACCGTTTCGTTCGCATCGAAAGCAAAAGTCATCGAACGATAGCCCACCCGACGACGGAACACAAGAAAGACGCGAGCCAGAAGCGCGCCGTCACCTTCGTTTCGGGCCAACCGGCCAGCTCGTAATGATGATGGAGCGGGCTCATGCGGAAAATACGCTCCCCCTGCGTAAGTTTGAAATACGTAACTTGCAGGATCACGGAGAGCGTTTCGGCGACGAAGACGCCGCCGACGACGATCAAAAGCAGCATCTCCCCGCTGAGAATTGCAACGCCCGCCAGCAGCGCGCCCAACGCCAGCGATCCCGTGTCGCCCATGAACATCTTTGCCGGGTGTCGATTGTAGAAGAGAAATCCCAAGCAGGCGCCAACACCGGTTGCCGCGCCGATCATTGCCGACGGAACGATCGTCTGCGCGCCCAGCAAAACGTATACCGCCAGCGGAGGTACGATCGAGCCGGTTGCAAGGCCGTCGAGACCGTCGGTGAGATTGACCGCGTGGATCGTCCCGGTAACGGCGCAAATGCCGAGCACCAGCCACAACCAATGCGGCACGATCAACGAATACGTACCCGCGTGAAAGAGCGTGTCGCGCGGAAAGAAGCTGTACGATCCATCGAGCGCGCGCAAGAAAACGATGGCGATGAGCGCGGTGAGCAGAAACTTCGTTCGCGCGCGCAAACCGCGGTTGGTCCCCTGACGAATCGCCAGATAGTCGTCCGCGAAGCCAACGAGCCCGCAGAGGATGACGAGAAAACCTAGCGGCGCCATGAGCGGCGCGCGGTTGAGCATCGCGATCGCCATCGCGACGATGAAAACGACGCCGCCCATCGTCGGCGTCCCGCTCTTTACCTGGTGCGTTTCCGGCGCATCCTCGTACGCGCGTTGCCGGAACTGGAATCGGCGCAGCAGCGGCAGCACGAGCGCGCCCGCCACCAACACGACGACCGCAGCTTGAAACGCCCAGAGCGGCGCAGTCATCAGAAGCGTCCTCGCGTCAAGCGTGGGCACCAGCACGACGTGCGGACTCATCCTACGGCACCCTCGAGCAACGGGGTAATTCCGTCTCCGCGCCATTTCAGCACGACCACCGGAGTCTGCTCGTCGCCGTTGCCGTGCGGATTGTCCAGCAGCGCGCGCTCGACCGCGGTGCGGTTCACGCCGTCCGACGCTCCCAATACTTTCGCCTTCTGCAAATCGTTAGCGTCGACCACGGCACACGCGATTCCGGTGCGCGATGCGAAAGCCGCCGAGAACGCGGCGGGGTCGCGCGGCGCGAAAACGATCGCGCGCTCGTAAGGAGGCATGGTTCC
>DASRSM010000169.1:0-4349 GCA_035656415.1 Vulcanimicrobiaceae bacterium
AACGAGCGCGATTTCCACGAAACGCTGGTGGGCACCATCCGGCCGCCGTTCGGACAGTACTCCAAAGGAATACACACGATTTCGGCAGCGGGCGGCGTCTGCGTGATCGACGCGCGGCGTTACATCTTCAGTCCGTGGCGCATCGGCGTCGCGTTGCGGATGCTGAGCCGGCGAAAATTCCTTAGACGGCTGGCTTTTGTGCCACGACCGGGTACCGCGGGATCTGCGGCATCTCTTCCCACACTGCTGGATTCACCAGCGGCTCTCGACTGACGTCGCCTAGCCCGTGCTTCCCGAAACGACCGTTTCCCAGAACCCTCTCGGGACCACGGACCAGTCCAATTATGCACGCTTGATTGAGCTAGTAAGCCCTCATGCGTTCCGCGATACGCTGATACGCTATCGCTACCAGTCGCTACCTCAGAGGTCGGTACAATGAAAAGCGGTATCATCGAGACCGTCTCCAAAGCACCGGACGCAAGCAAGCCAATCCTTGCGATTTGCGGCGCGGGGAACGCGGGCCACGCATTAGCCGTAGTTACGTCGCAGCGTTTCGACGGGGACGTCTACTGGCTCACCGGATCCGAAGAGAAAGCCGACGCGCTTTCCAGCTCGGTGTTTTCGGGCGAAGGCCTCCAATCTGCCGGCGTCATCTCCGGACGCGCCGACCGCATTGCGCTCATCTCGGCCGATCCGGAAAAAATCATTCCGAAAGCCGACATCGTTTTGATCGCCGTACCCGCCTTCGCTCACGCCATCGTGCTGGAGCAAATAGCGCCGCACTTGTCGCCGCACGCGATCCTCGGCGTGCTGCCCAGTCGCAGCGGTTTCGAGTTCGAAGTGACGGCGATACTCGGCGACAAAGCCAAAGGCCGCGGGACGATTTTCGGTTTGCAGACTCTTCCCTGGTCGACGCGCGTGCAAGAGGTCGGCAAACGCGTCCATTTCGGAGCGCTCAAAGCCAAAGTGCTGCTGGCAACGATGCCTTCGTCGCACGCGCCAAGGATCGCGCGGCTGCTGACGCGTCTTCTCGGCACCGAGTTCGTCGCAACGCCGAATTTTCTCAACATGACGCTCGGCAATCCCGGTCAGATCATCCACCCGGGATTGATGTACGGGTTTTTCGGAGCGTGGAGCGGCGAAACGTACGGCGATGCGCAAATTCCGCACTTCTATGCCGACGCGACCGATCGCATCGGCGAGTTCGTCGAAGAGCTGTCGAACGATATCTTGCGCGTCGCGCGCCGCATCGAAGTGCTTTCTCGAGACACCCTCGACCTGTCCGGCGTTCTAAGCGTGCACGATTGGCTGCGCATCTCGTATCCGACGCAAACGCAGGACGTGCAAAGCGTCGCCACGTGTTTTCGAACCGGGCCCTTGCAGCACCGGAAGGCGCCGATGCTCGAGCGCGAGCCCGGCGAGTTCGTTCCGGACTTTCGTTATCGCTACCTCGGCGAAGACGTACCGTACGGCCTAGCGGTTACGCGCGCGTTCGCCGAAATCGCCGGCGTGCAAACGCCTGCGGTCGACGCCGTGCTGAATTGGGCGCAAGCGAAGCTGGGAACGCGATACCTCATCGACGGCGAGATGCGCGGCGAAGGCACGCAGTCGTTACCGCTTCCCCAAAACCACGGCGTCGATTCGATCGACGCGGTCGTGGATTGGTACGCGTCGCGCCGCGGCGATCGCCGCTTGCAACCGGCGAGCGTGAGGTGAAGGTCGATACGCCCGTCGTCGTCGCTTATCGCGGCGGCAACGCCGCATTAGCGGCGGCGCGTACGCTCGGGCGACTGGGCGTGCGCGTCTATTACGCGGGCGAGCGAACCGGCATCGGCATCGAGGAGTCGCGCTATTGGACCGACCGTTTCTGGTGGGATTTCGACTCACCGCGCGACGAGACGCTGCAGTTCTTCTTACGCGTCGCGCAAAGCATCGGAGCGCGTCCGATCCTGCTCGGCGTTACCGATTGGACCGCGATGTTCGTCGACGAATATGCCGGCCGGCTCAAAGAATACTACGACTTTCCGCAAGCCGCACCCGGAACGCTCGAGAAACTGATCAGCAAGTGGGGTATGTTCGGCGTCGCGAACGAGCTCGGCATTCCGACGCCGCGAACCTGGATGCCGCGCACCCGGCAAGACGTCGTCGACTTTATCGGAGGCGCGTTGTTTCCGGTCGTCGTCAAGGCTGCCGACCCGGCGGCGGCGCACCCGCCGCCCAAAGGCATTGCCGGCGACGCGGCCGAGCTGCTTCGCATGTTCGACGAGGCCGCCCCCGGCGACGCGAATATGGTCCTTCAGGAATACATTCCGGGCGGTGCCGATTCGGTGTGGATGTGCAACGCGTACTTGGACGCTTCGGCGCGGTGCCGCGCTGCGTACACAGGCAGAAAACTTCGTCAAGTAAACGACACGGGAATCGCGAGCCTTGCCGTTACCGAATCGAATCCGACCGTCGCCGATCAAACGCGCCGGCTGCTCGAGGGCACCGGTTACCGCGGCCTCGCGGGCGTCGGGTACAAATACGATCCGCGCGACGGACGCTACAAACTCTTAGACGTCAACGCTCGCCTGAGCGGCGTATTTCGTCTCTTCCGAGCCGTCGACGGAATGGACGTCGTGCGCCTGTGCTATCTGGATCTCACCGGACAGAAGCTGCCGGAGTCGGTGGTTTTACCGGGTCGAAAATGGATGCTCGAACAGGACGCGTTCTGCGCACTTCGGTGCATGCGTGAAAGAAAGCTCACGTTTTGGCAATGGTTGAAATCGATGCAGGGCGTACGCGAGCTGCATTGGTTCGCGTTTGACGATCCCGCTCCAGGCATTGCGTGGTTTCGATCGACTGTTTGGCCGCGCCTCGTTTCACGCGCACAACGCCTTCGCGGGCGGCGGCGGAACCGCGTTTCGCCGGCTGCCTCGTAAGCCATGAGCGAGATCGGCAAGAAGAGCCTCCAGACTCTGCTTCGTAGTATCCTGATACTGGTCGCCGGTGTCGTTGGATCGATCGTAGTCGCGCGCACTCTGGGGGCCGGTGGAAAGGGCATCTACACCTACGCCACGGTGACGCTTGGAGTGATCGTCGTACCAAACGGCCTCGTCTCGGCAATTGCCTGGCAGTACACGAAGCGACATCGCTCTCCCGCGGCGATCTTCCGCGCCATGCTGAAGATCCTGGCGACGGTCGTCGTTCCCATCTCGATCGCCCTCGCGCTGATCGGATGGCTCCTCCCGGAGCAGCGAGCGCTGGTCTACGTCGCCGTCGCGGCGCCGCTTGCGCTCTTCACGCAATCGTCGACCGGATTCTTTCTCGCGGATTCCGACGTTCGAACGGTCAACAACTGTCAGATGTTTGCCGTTCTTGCAATCGCGGCGTCCGTCCCACTGCTGATTTTCGCGCACGCATCGATTTGGGTGGTCCTGGCACTATGGGTTGGCGGTTCGATTGGAAGTGCCGTCTACATGGCGGTGAAGGTGCGCGGATATGCCACACGCACGTCAGGAGAGGACGATGGTCCCATTGTCTGGGAGCAGCTCAAGTACGCCGCGCAGATGGGGATAAACAGCTTATCCGGCTATCTCAGTTTGAGAATCGACGTCTTCATCATCATCTTCATGCTCGGGCAGAGCGCACTAGGTCTGTACTCGGTAGGATTGGGCATCGCTGAAATGCTGTGGCAGCTTAACCGATCGATCGTCACGGCATCCTTCGGACGCATCGCTCGAAGTGAGGAACGCGCCGCTGCCGTGACGACGGCTACCATCATGCGGCATGCGTTTACGCTCGTGACCGTTGCAGCGATTTTCGTAGCGCTCCTTGCCCCGCCGATCGTTCCGCGCGTGTACGGGCGCGCGTTCGAACAATCGGTAGTGGTCACGTGGGCGCTGCTTCCCGGTATCGTTGCGTACAGCATGATGGGATCGCTTTCGACGTTCTACACGCAACAACTCGGTGAGCCGCGATTGCCTTTGATTTTCCGCCTGATTACGACCGTGATCTGCGCGGTGGTGACGGTTTTGCTGCTACCGCGAATCGGCATCGTCGGCGGAGCAATCGCAACGTCGATCTCGTACTTAGTGAGCTTCGCGCTATCGGCTGGATATTTCGTGCGCCGCACGGGAACCGCACCTTCGAAGCTCTTCTGCCTGCGCAAGAGCGATCTGATACCGTACCGCTCGCTCCTGCGTGTTACGCTCAATAGCCTAAAGAGGATACCCACATAGTCATGCTTGCTTATCGCGGTTACGTTCGGTTCAGACAATGGTTGATGCGCAATGGGGTGGCTCGTCGGCTCGCCGGCGCAGGGTTGCTTCCGGTGGCAAACGCGCTTCGCAAGCTGGACTCGAGCGTTT
>DASRSM010000170.1:0-8909 GCA_035656415.1 Vulcanimicrobiaceae bacterium
TTCGCTTGCAGATTCCTACACCGATAGCAATCCTTTGTGTGTCCGCCCATTGGTACGTTCCATTCACCGCCGTGACCGCAATGCAACGGCCCAGGACGATTCACGACTTTGGCGGCTTCCCTAGAGAGCTGTTCGAGGTGAACTACCCCGCTCCGGGCAGTCCGGCGTTGGCGCGGAAGATTCAAGCAGCGCTTGAGCCGTTATCTGTTAGCGCTGACGAACGATGGGGGCTTGACCACGGGGCTTGGTCGATATTGGTTCATATGTTTCCGGAAGCTGATACGCCGGTGATTCAAATAAGCATCGATGAAAGGCAGTCGCCACTTTTTCATTACGACATTGGCAAGCGATTAGCGCCTCTTCGCGATGAAGGAGTTCTCATACTCGGAAGCGGCAACATCGTACATAATCTCGAAGCGTATGCGTGGGGGCAACATAGCACCGAGCCGTACCCTTGGGCGGTTCGTTTTGAGAGCCGAGCTCGAGAGCTCCTTCGTTTGGGCGAGCATCGTTCGCTTATCGAATATGAGACGCTGGGTGCCGATGCTTTACTTTCCATACCAACCCCCGACCATTACCTGCCGCTTCTCTACGTGTTGGGTGCGCGAAAGGAAGGAGAATCCGTCCAATTTCCGGTCGAGGGCGTGGACGGAGGATCCATCTCAATGCTCGCGGCGCGATTCGGATAAAAGCACGCCGCGCTTCTAGCGTCGAGGAGTTCCTCAAGGGCGTCGAATATACGCGGAACGTAGCGGTACTTGTACGCGAAGACATCAGCCGGATCGGTGCAGTGCACGAGCATGTCAGGGCCGGCCTCGAAGACCAGCACGCCGCCGTCGGGATTTCTCGCGCAGTCGATGCCGAAGTACTCGAGACCGACGGCATCGGCGATCGCCCCGAACGTCCGCTCCCAATCGGGGAAGACCGATTCGGGATCGCGCAAGAACCGCTCTTCCTCGTCGCGCATCCACGCATTGTCGGCCATCGGGCTACTGATGTAATGCACCATCCAGTGCTCGGAGATGGCCAAATGATACGCAAACGGCCGCCCCGCTATCACGATGACGCGATATTTTCGATAGAATCCATCGTTACTGCGATAGTCTATGAACTGCGAAACGTTGAAACACTCATTAACGTTCAAGTCGGTCGGCACGAATTGTGGCGAAGAGATACGTTGCAGCCCGTCGCCGCGGTGCGTGTCAACGGGGCGGATTAACAACGGATATCGCAGTCCGGCGGTTTGCGGCGATGCAAAGAGGTCCCGTGCGCCCTTAGCGTTCACGCGAATCGTCAGCGGCACGGTACAGCCCGCGACGTCCTGGAGCGTGGAGCGCAACTGCGAGCGCCGCAGCTTTGGAAGGTGGCTGGGGCGATTGATTACCGGTTTGCCGTCGGACGCGATGAGTCGTTCGGCGGTTTCCATGCACGAATCCGACGATTCCGCTTCATCGATCCCGCAAAAGATCACCTCGTGTTCGGGCAGCGGCGCCGCCGTATCGTCGCCTCCGGTAACGTAGCAAAGGTGCAGCGCCGTGCGAGCCGGGTTCACGGCAAAATCGAGCGGCGCATTGTTCATGCCCATGCCTGGCCCCTTCAGAACGAGCACACGGCGAACGGCGCTGCGCTCGGGTGAAACATAGACACGCTTGCGCGAAAGGGCTTCGCGATAATGCCGAGCGGCCGCAGCTTCGTCGCGAACAAGTTCCCAAAGATTGCCGAGGCCCAAGTGCGCGTCGGCGAAATCCCAATCTAGTAGAACGGCCAACCCGTAGGCCTGGATTGCCGACGCAAAGAGAGTTTGGCGGGCGAAAACGTTCCCCAGCGCGGCTTGCGCCGGCGCGAACGACGCATCGAGTTCGATCGCGCGCCGCAGGTACGCCTCGGCGGAATCGATTCCCACGAAGCGCTGCTGCGCGCCGGGGAGCCGGTGATGAGCCACGATATCGGGCTCGATTGCGACCGCCGCATCGTAGGCTTGACGCGCCTCATCGGACGATCGCACCGCGCAGAGCGCGTCGACGAGATCGCGAGTGGCGCAAGCGTGATCCGGTGCGAGCCGCAACACCCGGCGTTGCAGACCGATCGCTCGAGGGGCGTCGCCCGCAACGCCGCAGAGGCGCCCGAGCAGATTGAGCGCGTCCGGCTGTTCGGGTTCGAGCGCGAGCACCGTGGAGCACAGGTTGAAACTTTCCAGCCACCGGTGTTCGCATTCGGCCAGTAGCGCCTCGTGCAAGCGATTCCCGCCGTGGGGTCCGTCGCTATTCGTTGTTGTTGCTCTGAAGTTGCGCTTGCAGCGAAAACGCGGCTGCGACATCGCTGATGGAATGCGTCGCCGTCGAACTCCCGGCCGAGATGGATGAGGGAATGCCGAACGCTTCCGTACCGTCGCTCCCGATCGAACTCGACCCACCGCCGCCATGATGATGGTGATGATGACGTCCTTGCAGATCCTGTTGTAGTTGGCTCTGCTGCGCCGGAGTGAGGTTCAGGTTTGAAAACGGACCCGACTGCTGCAGCAGCGGATTGGTTGCGACCGTTACGGCGGCGTTCATGACGCTCACCGAGTTCGACGAGCCAGAAATGCCCGAGACATTGCTCATGGTAACCTCCTCATGCGCAAATGCGCCTATTAGGCATCGGCAACGAACCTGAGAACTGGCTTGGATCCCGACCTGAGCACACACTTACGACCTGGCACAAATCGATCGATCCGCATCGGTACGTGACAGCGTTGCACGGTGCGCTCGCGCTGCTAAGGCCCTGCGACCTCACGCTGCGCGTGAAAGCATTTCTTTGGGACCATCGAGCCGTGCTGCAGCCATCAACGGCATCCTTACGGAAAGCGAGCGCGAGCGTATTGCGGCCGCGATGACGGCGTAGGTTGCGGAACAAGAATGTCTCACTTCTCGTGGTGGCTCCGCGAGGCCGCGGCGAGGAAGGATAATCGGGGCAGACCACCCGAGTGACCTATTGAACTTGATCCTCTCTTGCAGTGGACTGCCCCGCGAATGCGGGCGTGCACAGGCGGCCCGTCGTCGGCTATGGGAGGGCTCGCCGGCTAGACGAACCGACGAACGAATTTGAGTGCCGTGTCGGCGACTTCGCGCCAGCCACTGTCGACGACGAGCGCGTGACCGCGGTTGGGCATTTCGACGATCTCCGTCACACCATCGTTGAGCTTCTGACGGTGGTACGAGGCGTTCGCGATCGCCCACTGGACGGTGTTGTCTTTCTCGCCGGAGATGATCAGCACGGGGCCGCGCTCCGGGTTCTTGACGTCGACCTTGGCTTCAGTCCAAGGGTTCAGGTTTGCGGTTGCGGCCTGGAAAAGCGGAACTCCAGACGCAGGGACGGCGTACGTCTTGTATAGCTCATGCGCTTCTTCTTCGCTCACGGCATTTGCGAAGCCGTATCGGAATTGCTCGAACGTCAGCGGGATCGCACGGTTACGGTTTGCTGGATTACCCAGTACCGGCCACGCAGACTTCAACGCGGAGAAAGGCAACGGCAACACGCCTTGAAACGGCCCCGGATCGATGGCTACCGTCGCGGCGGCGAGGCCTCGCCCAGAGAGAATCTGTACGAGTAGGCCGCCGAACGAGTGGCCGATGATCGCCGGCTTCTTGTCGAGTCCGCTGATGATCGCGTCGTAATGATCGGCAACTCCGCCCACGGTCTTGTGTGCGAAAACGTCGGGGTTCGCGTTTGCCTCCTCGACGGTGTCAGGATCGTCGGGCCAACCTGGCGTGAGCGTCGTGTAGCCGGCTTCCTCGAACAGATTCGTCCAGCGGTCCCAGCTGCTTGGCAGCAACCACAGGCCGTGGACGAACACAACTGGCTGGAGGCCGGTAGCGTTTGCGCGTACGACCTGCTGCATTTCATGCTCGGTGATCGTCATTGCCGCAGCGGAGTTCTCGAATGGTGCGGTACTCATGATATTCCTTTCGCGGCTTGAGAAGCCGCCGGTCGCGCTTTGCGACCCGACTTAGAGTGGTCAGCACACTCAGCGTAGGGCCGGCGGCATCGCCAGGCCACCCACAGCTCTGGTACACTTGTAGGCCGCAATACCGGCTCCGAGTCAACGAGGTTCGGATCTTCTATGACGTCACGGGTTCGACGGTAGAAGTCTTGGCGATCGTAGCCAAGTCGGACGCAGAATCATGGCTCGCGCAATTCGGAGGACCGCAATGAAACAAGTTCCACTCTCCGAGGTCAAGGACGATCTCTCGCGATTCCTTCGCGAGGCTGAGAAACAGGAGATCGTCATAACGCGCCATGGGAAGCCCGCCGGCGTACTCATTGGGTTTGAATCAGAAGAGGAATGGTTTGATTATCGCCTCGAGCACGATCCGCGTTTCCTCCAGCGGATCGAGCAAGCTCGGCAAAGCCTGCGCCGCGGCACTGGAACTAGGCTCGAGGATGTGCGCTAACTATTAATGCCATCGCCTCGCGAGACATCGTCATAAAACCCGCGAAGTGGCGTCCGGAAATCCCGGAATTTGGGCCCGTCGGAAGAGCCATTTCATGCAGCCATCCTAACTGTCGATCCCAACGGAGCAGCAGGCCGTGCCGGCCTTCACTCGGGCGATCGCTTCGACATTCGCGCCAACGCACTGGTCGAGCGTTGGCAGCTATTGTCGGGGAACGCAATGTCCGAGCGCCCGATAACGCTTCTGCTACAGCGAGTCTCTCAGCAACGGGAGGTCGCGCCGCGTCCGTGGGAGTATGGCCGATTTTGGTTCTTCCTTTTTTGGTATTGCGGGATACTGTTGCTCGCTCTATTCGCCGGGCTCATCGCGTGGCGACGGGCCGAGGCGCCCGGCAACTTCCTGCTTTCGGCGATCCTCGCATCCGTAGCGATCGGGACCATTACGGGCCCCTTCCGGTTGGACTTTGGGCTGCGTATTGCGGCAGGTTTGCAGAACCGAAGTTCGGTCAGTTAAGAGCCTCGACAATATTGCTCGTCGCTTACTTTCTCAAGCCAATCCACGTTTCTGCCGTCGAGCGTCTCCTGGATCGCAATGTGCGTCACCGCCGTAGTCGGCGCGGCACCATGCCAGTGCTTCTCACCCGGAGCAACGATGACGACGTCGCCCGGCCGAATCTCTTCGATCGGTCCGCCCCAGCGCTGCACGCGCCCGCAGCCGGCGGTAACGAGAAGTCGTTGCCCTAAGGGATGCGTATGCCATGCGGACCGTGCGCAAGGTTCGAAGGTAACGAGGCCAGCGCTTACACGTGATGGCTCCGTCGCCGGGAAAATTGGGTCGATTCGGACAGCGCCTGTGAAAAACTCCTCTGGACCCTTGGCTGAAGGCTGCGACCCGGGATGTTGAACGTCCATTCTTGTTACTCCAAAAAGAGATCTGTTATGAGCCACCTGCGTTTCGCGTGGTGATAATTTTTCGACCATTTCGTCACCGATCGTCCTCCTTCGTTAGGGACGCAGCAGCGTCTTGATGGCGCGACGCTCGTCCATCGCGCGGTAGCCCTCCGCGACTCGATCGAGAGGCAAGACAAGGTCAAAGACTTTGCCCGGATTGATTTTTCCGCTGACTACCATGTCGATCAGCCCGGGCAGGAAACGGCGCACCGGAGCGGGTCCACCATGGAGGTGGACGTGTGCGAAGAATAGCTCCTCGCCGTTGAGCTCGACGCCGTGCGGGACACCGACGTAACCTACATAGCCGCCCTGGCGAGTGGAGCGTATCGCCTGCATCATCGACTCTCGCGTTCCGACGCATTCCAACACTGCGTCGGCACCAATGCCGGCCGTCAACTCTTTGACGCGTGCAACACCCTGGTCGCCACGTTCACTCACAATGTCGGTGGCACCGAAGTCGCGAGCAAGCTTCTGCCGAGATTCATGGCGGCTCATCGCGATGATTCTCTCGGCACCGAAATGCTTCGCGGACAACACGGCCAACAGGCCTACCGCACCGTCGCCGACGACGGCGACGGTCATACCGGACTTGATATTCGCTGCGTCGGCGGCGAACCACGCCGTGCCCATCACGTCGGAGAGCGCCAGCATATCGGGGATGTCGGCGTCTGCGGGCGCTTCCTCGACTGCTACGAGTGTGCCGTCCGCAAGCGGGACTCGCAACAACGGGGCCTGCGCACCGCCAACGAACTCGGCGTGCTGGCAGCCTGATTGGTATCCGGCTCTACAGTTAGGGCAGGTGTTGTCGGACGCAAAGAATGAACCGACGACGAACTGACCACGCCTGACCGAGCTCACGGCGCTGCCAACCTCTTGGACGATACCGCAATACTCATGACCCATCGGGGTCGGCTGGGTAACCGGCTCAATGCCGCGATAAGGCCACAAGTCTGACCCGCAAACGCACGTTGCCGAAACCTTGATAATTGCGTCAGTTGGCTCCACGATCTTGGGTTCTTCTCGATCCTGGAATCGGACGTCGCGCGGCCCGTATAATGTTGCTCCTAGCACGATTTGTCTCTCGTTCCTTAGCGAATGGTGTAGCCGCCATCGACCACGAGAGCGTGGCCGACGACTAGGCTTGCAGCGGGACTGCAAAGCCAAAGAACTGCGTTGGCGATTTCCTCGGCGCGTCCGAGTCGCCCAATTGGAACGTCCTTTAGCATTGCGTTGAGAGCCTCGGTTTGGCCGGCGGCCTTCATGCGGTCGCTCATTGGCGTATCGATGAGTCCCGGACATACCGCATTTACCCGAATGCCCCGCGCAGCATATTCTAGCGCCGCGCTTGTCGTAAGCCCAAGGACTCCGTGTTTGGCTGCATGGTATGTTGCGCGACCTGCACCGCCGACAAGGCCTCCTATCGACGAACAGTTTACGATCGCACCGCTTCCCTGCTTACGCATCTGCTGTAGTTCAAATTTCATGCAAGCCCACACGCCACGAAGATTCACAGCGATCACTCGGTCAAAGTCCTCGCGTGTCGCATCGGCGGTCTCCGCGAGAACGTTCTGAATGCCCGCGTTATTATATGCGGCGTCGATACTTCCGAAGTGCGCGACTGTCTGTCGAACCATCGATTCGACCTGGGCGTCGTCGGAAACGTCGCATTCAACCGCTAGCACGTTGTGCTTTTGGGCCGTCAGCAGGTTCGCCGCAGATTGCAAAGCCGCTTCGTCGCGGTCTGCGAGCACGACGGAGGCTCCGGCTTCCGCAAAGGCATTAGCGGTCGCAAGGCCGAGGCCTGATGCGGCGCCGGTAACGAGTGCAACTTTGTCAACAAACGAAATGTTCATCGTGGATCCCTCATCCTCAACAAGACCGATTACAATGCCAAGGACGTTTCGGAAGCGACGGTACTCTCGGTCGCGGATGCTCTTCGGCTTTCGGACTCCGAACGTAACTATCTCTTGGCGCTTACGGGAAGATCGGCAGTTCCCGACGTGACGGATGTCGCGTTTGGGGTATCGGTGAGAACGAGATTCCCTTCAATGCCATCGAACGGTTGTTCCTGGAGCCGGCGGCGCGCAAGATGCACGGCGAGCACTTCGCCGAAACTATCACTCCCGTGATTTCGATGTTCCACTCCGCGGAAATAGAGTCGTCAATTGGTACGTTTAGCTACGAAGCGTTGACCCTTGCTAATCCCGGAGAAACCACCGGCGTTGTCGTGCCAGTGCCAAATCAAGCAAGTCGAGTTCTGCTCGCGCGCGCCATGGATGAGGCTTGAACAAGCAAACCGGATGGATCCGACGTGGTCGCCTCAAATGGATGCGTCGATCGCTGATAGTTGGATCGTTCGCGTCTTTGAAAAGCGTTGGCTTCGAAATAGATCGGATCCGAATTCGAAGCGCAAACGTGTCGCGCTACCTACCGGCTGCTGCTCTGGTAACGAACTCGCCGTCGGGTGTACCGTATCCCGTTACGTTGTCCCAACCCTGAGTGACGGTCAGCGTCAAATCCAGACCGAAAGCCCAGCCGAGCGTTACGACGCCTTCATGGTATGCGGCTTTAGTGTGGTCCGGCCACTGTGCTGCGAGAAACACCGGGTTGGGCCGGTCGAGCGGCGCAAAAATCTGCCCGGTAGAATAAGCCGTCGTCCCGTTCTCGTCGGTTATCGATCCGCGCAGGCTGTCAGCGCTACGGAGCGGCAGTACGTCCGTCAACCCGGTTTTCATGCGGGCGAGTGTCGGCGCGGCCTGGCCTAGCGGGTGGCCTGCCTTTTGCTGGGCAATAGCCCACATCGCGGTGAAGATCGGACTTGATAGACTCGTGCCGCCGACGCCTATCAAAAGTTCCTTGTTCCCCCTCGCGGTCACCACGACCGGGAACCCGGTGTACGGATCGGCGAGTGCCGACACGTCGGGCGTCTGCCGGTAAGAACCAGGAAGCGCCGACTGCCATTTTGGCTTGGGCCAGTAGACGCTTGAGCCGCCGCCTCCGCCGCGTTGCCAACTCGCGGCGGAGGGCGGATCCCACGGGCCGCTTTTGGGTTCGTCGAGTATGGCCGCTCCGTCGCCCCAGCCAACCGAAGTGAACCCCGAGCCCCCGACGTTGTTCAGAACGGCGGTGCCGCCAACGGCTGTGGCATGGGGCGAATCCGCCGGCACCTCTGCGTTGCCGACCGGGGTGCCAAATCCAGTATCGCTGCTGTCGCCGGTGGAGAACTGAAACGACACTCCCTTCGCGGCTGCCCTGATCAGGATGTTTTCGAAAGACTTCAACTCCTCCGGACCGGCGTCATAATCGATATCGATTTCCCAGCTATCCGATACGGCGTATCCCAACTTGTTGTCGATGATGTATTGCATCGCATACTGCAGAGCTTCGCTGTCCTGGCCATTGGCTGCGACAACCAGAATTTTTGCGCCTGGGGCAATTGCGTGCGCCGACTGGACGTCGAGCGCGATTTCGGTATTCCAGCGGGTGACGACACCGAGATTCGGATTTGGTTTACCGTCCGGGTAAA
>DASRSM010000171.1:0-3349 GCA_035656415.1 Vulcanimicrobiaceae bacterium
CGTCCAGCAGATACTCGTGTGCCGGACGGTACTGCCCGGCGCACGCCAGGACGAGTACGTAGGCAATGGTTACGTCAGGCAGCAGAACCGTAACGTTGAAATGGCGCGCGGCAAATAACGCGCGCTCGTAGCACGATTTGCCCAGCTCGATATTGCCGAGTCGCACCGCCCAAGTTCCGTAATTGCACCAGATGCGAACCAGATGAAACACATCGTCGTCCGCGTCCGCGGTGCGAACAGCCTTTTCGAAATAGCCGTACGAACCGATCGCGTCGCCAAAAACACCTGCGAGCACGGCGCGCTGCGCGAAATAGGTTGCGCGCGTCGCCGGACTATCGGACTCCGAAACGCCGCCGACGGCATCGAGATGGCGGAGCGCCTCGTCGTGAAGTCCCAAAGCCGTGAGGTAACTCGCCATTCTGCCGTTCGCGAGCTTGCACAGGTCCCTATCATCAATGGTCAGCGCGAGGTGTATGGCCTCTTGGATAACCGGAATCGCTTCCTGAATTCTCGCATCGATAAACAGCTGGCGAGCACGCTGCAAGAGAAGTTCGACGCAGTGCTTGGCCTGATCCGGATCGCGAAGGTAGGTTGCGAGAACGCTGTCGATGAGCGGAATAGCGGCCGTCGGATTCGCGCCCAAAGCAATGGCGTGGGCCAGCTTTTCCGACACCCGGGTCCAATCGTCGTGACCGATCGCGGGTACGTTCAACGCACTTTGGTAGTGCTTCGCAGCTTCGACGTAGCGGTGAAACGCGTTTGCCTGGTCTCCGGCTCGTTCGTGCGTATCGAGCGTCGCCCTCGCCAGCGCCAACATCTGTTTCTGCGCGCGGCGCCGAACCGTTCGCTCCGCCGCGGCTCTGCTGCAGAGCGCACACGCCGTGCGGCCCGGGCCAGGCTGCGCCTTGAAGCACGTGATGCAAAGCCCCGCCTCGCGCGCACGTTGCCGTCTCACCGCCGTGGCTGTACCCACTTTTTACCCGCCTTTGGTCAGAGGCGATCTGACTGTCTCTGACACCCTAAAGTGTCCCATAAAACCGGACCGCAGGTATCGGCGGAGTACCTACGTGGGCAACCGTGTTGTTAACTGCACGATCCCCGCTGCGTGATCTGCGATCCACCGAAACCGTAGAGCTTCGTTTGCAAGAAGCCGCCTGCGCCGGTGGCAAAGTACACGTTGTCTCCGTCGGCGACTTCCGAAAGAGCGCCAAACGGCCCCACCTGATGCAGCCGGTATTCCTGCGTGAACGTCGAGTACGCCTTTTCGGGCTTGCCCAAGCGTTCGTCGAGGATCGCGCAGATCGACTGCGTCATGGCCGGGCGTTTGCAACGCGCGAAGCATAATAATCGAGATCGCGCCGGACGGCTTCCGGCTCGGTTATTTCACAAACAGACGGTGCAGAGCCCCGCCTCACGGGCAAGCTCGCGAGGCGCGGAACGCGGTTTAGGAAACGTCGATCATGGCTTTGACGACGTTGTCCGTGCGGCGGTGAGAGAGCACGAGCGCCTCTTCCGCGCGTTCGAGTGAGAACCGGTGGGTGACGAGCGCTTTAACGTCGACTCGCCCCTGCGCGACCAGCGCAATCGACGACGGGTACACGTTGGCGTAGCGAAAGACCGTGACGATGTCGATTTCCTTCGCCATGGCCGCGACGAGCGGATACGGGAAGTTGTCTTCGGGCGGCAAGCCGATCATCGTTACCTTTCCGCCGCGCTCGGCCAGATGCACGGCCATGGCAGCAGTCTTCGCCGACCCGGCGCAGTCGAACACCACGTCGGCCTGCCCGACGAGATCGCCGTTACCCGCGTCGACGGTCTGCGTCGCGCCGAGACTGTGCGCAAGCTTCAGGCGGTTCGCATTGATGTCGACGACGCCGATCGAACCCGCGCCTGCGGCGCGGGCGACTTGGAGCGTTAGTAAACCGATCGGCCCCGCTCCGAGAACGATAACGGTTTGTCCGGGGCGCAGCCCGCTGCGGTGCGCGGCGTAGACCGCGACCGAGAGCGGTTCCATCATCGCGCCTTCGTCGAGCGAAACGTTATCGGGGAGCGGATACGCGAAGTCTTCCGGCACGATGACGTACTCGGCAAACGCGCCGTCGACCGGCGGCGTCGCCATGAACTGGACGTTCGGACAGAGATTATAGCGCCCGGCGCGGCACCAGTCGCAGATGCGATCCGGAATGCCGGGTTCGACCGCCACACGCTGCCCGACGCTTCGGGAACGAACGGACGCGCCGACACGCTCGATGACGCCGGCCATTTCGTGACCGAGCACCAGCGGGCTCTCCACGACGAATGGACCAATTTTTCCGTGCGTATAATAATGTACGTCGGAACCGCAGACGCCGACGCGATGGACGCGCACGAGAACGTCGTGCAACCCGGGTTCGGGGATCGCGCGCGTTTCCAGCACGATCTCGCCGGGTCGCTGCAGCACGAGTGCTTTCATCACACCGGACATGCCTGCTCCTCGTCCATGAAGGGTAAAAGGGCGAGATACATATCACAAAAGCGCTCGTACGACGCCTCATAGATCGCATGCGTGCTTGGATTCGGTTCGTCGGGGACTTCGGAGACGTGCACCATTTCGGTAACCGCTGCGTTGACCGATGCGTGGATTCCGGAACCGACGCTAGCGAGCACTGCCGCACCAAAAGCGGGGCCTTCTTCCACCACGGGCCGGCTCAGCGGCCGATTCAAAACGTCGCAGACGATGCGGCGCCAGACCGGATTATCCAGGCCGTTGCCGACGGCGCGCAGCGCGGTAATGCGGATACCGAGTTCTTCGATGCGGACCAGTGAGTCGAGCAATCCAAAAGCCACGCCTTCCAAAACGGAGCGCACGATCTGCGCGCGGCCGTGCGCCAACGTCAGTCCGAACCAGCCCGCTCGCGCAAACGGATTCATGTGCGGCGTGCGCTCCCCGCAAAGGTAGGGAAGAAAGATCGCGCCGTCGCTCCCCGGCGATGCGCGGCTGGCTTCGGCAATCAATTGGTCGTAATCGCTCCCCGCGGCAATCGTATCGCGACACCACCGCAGACTTCCACCGGCGGCGAGCATGACACCCATGACGTGGTAGCGCCGGTGCATGGCGTGTGCAAATGCCTGTATCGCGCCGGTCGGATCGACTAAGGGTGAGTAGCAGTGCGCAAAGATGACACCCGACGTTCCGACCGACAGCAGCGCATCGCCGTTTCCGATCACGCCTGCGCCCACAGCCGCCGCGGCATTGTCGCCAGCGCCGGCAACGACCCAAGTTGCGGGTGTCAGGCCGGTCTCGTGTGCTGCCTTCACCGAGATCATCCCGGTGACTTCCGGTCCTTCGTGCACGCGCGGAAGCCAGGAA
>DASRSM010000172.1:0-22789 GCA_035656415.1 Vulcanimicrobiaceae bacterium
GCAAGAAGTCCGCATGGAAGTCAATCCCGACTTCTATCTCGGAAGGCCTAAGTTAAACGAGGTCGTCTACAAGATTCTTCCCGACGAGAACACCGCGTTGACGCAGTTGCAAACCCACGAGATAGACTTGATTGGGCTCGGAACCGCCTTGAAATGGCCCGAGTACGCACAGTTGGCTGGGGACCCGAAGAACGGGATCGTCGCTACGCGCTCGGACGACTTCAAATGGACGCATATCGATTTCAACCTGAAGCAGCCGATCGTGTCGGACGTTCAAGTGCGGCGGGCGCTCGCGTACGCGACCGACAAGAACGAAATCGTGCAGAAGATCGCTCACGGGTCGGCAATTCCGGCCGATACCGATCAGCAGCCGCACTATTCCTGGGCGTACACGAACGATATCGTGCATTATCCCTACGACGTAGCAAAGGCCAAGCAACTGCTCGAGGCGGACGGATGGAAGGTCGGTCCGGACGGAATACGCGTAAAGAACGGGCAGCGTCTCGAATTCACGATGAGCACGCAAACCGAATCGACCAACGGGAAGACGATACAGACGGTCCTGCAGCGCCAATGGCGCGAAGTTGGAGCGCAGGCCGACATCAAGAACTATCCGTCGGCCGAATTCTTCGATAACTCGACCAACGGCATCTTGCAGGGCGGACACTACGACGTAGCCGGCTTTTCGTGGGCGGGTGCAGCCGACCCCGACGACAGTGCGATCTATTCGGGTGACAACCTTGCGCCGGGCGGTCAGAACGCGATGTTCTGGAATAACCGCCTCGCGACCGACGCGATGAACGACGCGCTCAAGACCGTCGACCAAGCCCGCCGCAAGAAAGACTACCTCATCGTACAGCAGCAGCTCGCGCTCGACGTGCCGACGATCATCCTGTACTTCACGCGCACGCCATACGTGTACAACATCGACTTCAAAGGGTTCAACCCCTCACCCGTCATCTCGGCTTACTGGGATCCCTGGAACTACTCGATTTAGTTTGAGGAGCTTCGCATGAATTTGTCGCGCCTGGTTGCCCTTGGGTCGATCGCTGCGTTACTTTGCTCGTGCACGAAAGCCGGACAAAGCAATGCCCCCATGACGCATCATCTGGTCATCGCCGACGGAACGGGCGACGTACCCACGCTCAATCCGCATCTCTTCACGGAAACGACGCTTGGACACATCTCGGAGATGACGCAAGCCTATCTCGTGAAGTACGACGCGCACAATCGTCCCTATCCGGAGCTCGTTACCGCGGTGCCGACGCTGACGAACGGCGGGATCAGCAAAGACGGCAAGGTCATCACGTGGCACTTGCGGCATGGCGTTCGGTGGTCCGACGGAGCGCCGTTCGATGCCGATGATGTAGTGTTCTCGACCAAAGCCGTTCTCAATCCCGCGAATAACGAAGTTGGACGCGACGGCTGGGATCTCATAACAAAAGTAGACGAACCCGACAAATACACCGTAACCTTTCGTCTAAGTAGGCCGTACTCACCGTATCTCCCGACCTTCTTTGGATCGGCTGGTGCGAATCCGACCGTCTTGCCGAAGCATATCCTTGGCGCTCTTCCGAATATCAACCACGCTCCGTACAATTCCAAGCCGGTGGGAATCGGACCGTTTCGTGTGGTCTCGTGGGCTCGCGGTGACAAGATCGAGCTAGAAGCGAATCCTTATTACTTTCGTGGTCTCCCGAAGCTCAAACGGATAACCTATAAGCTCATCCCCTCGTTCGACACGCTGTTGACGGAGATGCGCAGCGGCGAAGTGGACCTGTGGCCGCAGGTCTCCCCTTCGTACATCTATCAGACCAAAGCTATAACGAGTATCCAAACCGACGTTATCCCGGGCAACTATTACTCACACATCGATTTCAATGTTACCCGGCCGATGGTAAGCGACGTGCGCGTGCGGCAAGCCATACGCTATGCGATCGACCGTCAGAGCATTCTCAACAAAATTTCGCACGGTTATGGGACGGTGCAAGATAGCGTGATTCCCGCCGTATTCCCATTTGCGCCGAAAATATCGACCACACCGTACGATCCCGCTAAAGCTCGGCAACTTCTCGACGACGCAGGGTGGAAAATCGGCCCCGACGGCGTCCGAGCAAAGGGCGGCCGGCGTCTTTCGCTCGATTTTGAATATTACACGGGTTCTGCGTCTGCCGACAACATCGTGGAAATCGTCAGGCAAGAACTTCGCGCAATTGGAATTGCGATGACTACGCGCAAAACCGCGGCAGCGCTCTTTTTTGCTCCCTACCAGAGCGGCGGTATTGTGTACGCCGGAAAGTTTGATGTTACGACGTTTGCTTGGGGCGCTTTGCCAAATCCCGACATCTCCAATAACTTCGAGTGCAACCAGATTCCCCCAAACGGACAGAACGTTACGCACTACTGCAGCGCGGAGCTGGATCGCCTACTCGAGCAAGCCAAGGCTACCTATGACGAAAAGGCGCAAACCGAGGTGCTCGGTCGTGAGATGGCTATTATTCAGCGCGATGTCCCGACAGTCGTCATGTACGTTCTAGACCAAGGCTACGCGCACAAGCCGGGGTTGACCGGATTCAATCCCGGGCCGGAGACGCCGTTCGATAATATGATGGACGTGGATATCTAGGCAAGGTCGTGTTGGCCCTATCGTCGCAAGGGCACGTTCTGCTGCAGATTGGCGTCGCGCTTCTGCTGGCTATCTGTTTCGAAGGGTTTTTCGTACAAAAACTCCGGTCGCCGCGGATGGGGCTCTCGGTGCACACGCTCGCCACGTTCGAGGCGCTACTCTTTCTGGCGTTCGGACTGATGTGGCCTACACTAAAATTGACCGGGCTGGGCGCATCGTTAGCGTTCTGGCTGTTCGTATATTCGGCTTTCGCAACGCTCGTGCCGTACGTGTTGGCGGCCGTCTGGGGCGCGGGGGGCTCAACAATGTCTTTGGCGGCCGGTTCGGCGCGCGGATCCGATCTTCAGGAGTCTGCGATCAAGGTGGTTCTCTATTCAGCGGCGCCGACCGGTATCGTCGCGTTCGCGCTGGTGTTTTGGGGGCTTCGAGGGTAGATCGCGCGCGCCGTTGCGGTAACGGCAATAAAGAGGAGGGCGCAGCCAAGAAGCGAGAGCGACTTGAGCAGCGCCCAACTCGGAATCGCGGCTTCGAGTCCGCTTTGACGTTGTTCTAAGAACCAAATCGTCGCAATCGATGCGGATGCCGGCGCGTGGAAACTGCCGAGCGTATACGGCCACACCGGTGCCGGATGACCACTTCCGAGCCACGCTCCCGTCACAAAGAGCACCGCCACCGGCACCGCCGCGTGAGCGGTGCGTCGCAGGTCGAACTCCTCACCGAGGGCGAGAAACGCGGCGGCTGCGCCCGCCACCAAAAACGCGCTCTGCGGAATCGCGTTGGTGCGCTGCGCGAGGCCGAACCAATCGATCGATACGAGCAGCGCGCCGGCAAGGCCGATGGTGCGATCGGTTCCGCGCGTGCGCAGCGCGCACCAGACTGCCGCGGGGAAGGCAACCACGAAATCGTGGTCGTGAAAGAACGTCGCTACGAATGGCGTGAGCGCCGAGAACGCGGCAAATCGAGCGAATCCGTTCTCAAGACGTCGCCAAGCGACGATCGCCGCGAGTGCGGCGGCGCACGCGAGCAGCACCGACGTGAGTTCGGGAAGCGGCGGTGGCCAGTGCAGCCCATACGCTACTGCCGCGGGCGTATACTGAATCGCGCCGTATCGTTCGCCGGCTGCGTGCGACCACACGAACGAAACGTATCGA
The DNA here is from genome assembly GCA_035656415.1 of Vulcanimicrobiaceae bacterium. GTDB lineage: Bacteria > Vulcanimicrobiota > Vulcanimicrobiia > Vulcanimicrobiales > Vulcanimicrobiaceae > JAFAHZ01. The sequence continues at coordinate 3,778 of DASRSM010000172.1, forward strand.
ATCGGCCAGGCCAAGCCGACGAGAAGCGCCCCGCAGAGATAGCCGCATGCTGCGGCAGCGAGGATCGCCAGCGTCGTTATGTTTCGGCCGAGCTGCGACACGAGTCCGAGCGCGACGTTGGGTTGAAAAAGCGCGACGAACGACGCGAGCGTTTTCACCGGCCAGGATCGTGCCGTCGTTGCGACGGTGGCACCCAAAAACGCGGTAATCGCGATTTGTCCGAGCGCTAAGTTACTCGTGACCGGTCCGAATCCGACCGCGAGCGCCAATGTCGCGCAGAACGAGAAAAACGTGACCGGTTCGCCGCTGCCGCGCAGGCTCGCGACGATCAGACCGACGAGCGCGCAAAGCAGCACGCCGTACCAGACGCGCGTGGCGGGATCGAACGGAAGCCGCGCCAACGCGCTCCAGATCAGCAGCGTCGACGGCGGGCTGATGAACGGCAGCATCTCGTCGTGCGTCGGGTCGACGCCGGGAACCGTTCGTTCGGCGTCCCAGATCGCTCGGCCGTACGGGCTTTTGCCGGCGTTGAACGTCGCGCCGGCACTCCAGTACGCCTCGAAATCGCGCTGCAGCGGACCGGGCGTCCTTTCCGGCCGCGCGATCGTTATGCCGATGACGATAAGGGCGCACGCCAGCGCTAGAAATACGTTACGCGTCACACACGGAGGCCGTAGATTGCCAGCCGCTCGATCGTGCCGGCGTTGCCCATTGCGTACGCGGAGCCGCCGGGGAAGCGCGCTTCGAAAATATCGTCGTACGCTCCGAGCCCCGCCAACTTTTCGATACGCGCGAAGTTCTCGGGCAGCGACGTCAACGCTGCGCCGATGGCGATCTCGCCGGGCACCAAACGTACTCCGCCCAAGTTGCGGGGCTCGAGCGGCGGCGCGCGATCGACCTTCGGAAGGTAAAGCTCTGCCGAAATGAGCGTACTCTGTGCGTTCGCCGGTGTTTCGTAAAATAGGCTCACGAACTCGCGCGCGCCGCTGACGCCGCGCACGCAGTACGTGTGCCAGCCGCGCATCGGATATGAAAACGCGATTCCGAGCGCACGTTCGACCTCGCGCCGCGTCGTTTTGGTGACGTCGAAGGCAATCGTCTCGTTGAAGAGCACGACGACGCGATCGAACGGAACCGGCGGTACGTAGGAGGCCTTTCGTTGGCGTTCGTAGATTTGCGCCAGGATCTCGACGGCGCGGGTCATCGCAAAGTCCGGAGGCGGCTTATCCGGCGGCTTATCCATTGATCGTCCCCGCAACGACGTGCGCCTGCGACATCACCCACAGCAATCCCATGATCGTAGCGAGATACCACGCGCTGACCCGCAATTTTGCCGGGAACGTCATCGCCGCGGCGCGCGGATCGACTTGTCCGCGCCATGCCGCCAGAATCGACGGAAGGCCGAGTATCCCGATAATCGCGATGAAGAAGATTGGTATGTGAAAATATGCCGCGAATGCGACGAAGAGCAGAAAGCCGCCGATCCATAACGGAGGCCACACCGCCGCAACGATGCGCCCGCCGTCAAACGGCGGTACCGGAATCATGTTGAAGAGGTTGAGGAACGCCGATACGTCGGCGCACGCCATCCAAAAACGGTCGTTCGTTACGTCGCCCGCGGCGTAACAAGCTGCCGCGAGACCTAAGCCGGTGAGCGGTCCGGCGAGCGCGATGTTGGCGTCGTGCTCTAAATCCGTCGGCGGGGCCCCGGCCGTAAACGCGCCCAATAGCGGAATGAACTGCGGCAGCCGAGCCGGCAGCCCGTACGCGCGAAACGCAAAATAGTGACCGAGCTCGTGAGCGAGCAGCACCAGCATGACGACCAGGGCGAGCTTCCATCCGAAGATAACGACGTAGATCCAGAGCGAGAGCAAAAACGTCCAGCTCGGCGCCAAGAATTTGAGTCCCACCAGGAGCAAGAACTTGAACTTGGCGAGGAAAGCCAGCGCTGCCGCGAGCAATGCGCCGATGGTTCCGCCAGCCGTTCGGCGCTTGGTGGTTACGCTCGGCGGCGACGGCTCGTTCTCGGGGGGCGGCGGCAGGTAAGTCACGCCCTCCTCTTCAACCGCAAGTCCCGCAAGTGCCTGTCATTGTGATTGTGGGCGGCGGGTTCGCCGGCAGCGCGGTCGCCCGACAGCTCGAACGCCGTCTCCACCCCGGGGAAGCAGAGATCGTGCTTCTCAGCCGGGAGAACTACACGCTCTTCACGCCGATGCTGCCCGAAGTCACGGCGGGTGAGATCGAAGTTCGGCATATCGTTACGCCCGTTCGTACCGAGCTGCGACGCACGAAGTTCGTGCTCGCCGACGTGACGTCGATCGACGTCAATCGCAACCGCGTCGATTTCCGCCACGTACTCACCGGTTTATCGGAAACGATCGAGTACGACCAGCTCGTGTTGGCCCTGGGATCGTCGACGTCGACGTTCGGGCTTCCGGGCGTCGCCGAACACGCATGGGCGATGAAGTCGCTCGAAGACGCCGACGCCCTTCGCAATCGTTTCGTGTGGCTGCTCGAGCTCGCCGACACGCTTCCGCCCGGAGAACGGCGCCGTAGGTTCTTGACGATCGCGGTCGTCGGCGGCGGTTTCACCGGCGTGGAAACCGCCGGCGAAATGGTCGAGCTTTTCCGCAGCGTCTTGCGCTTCTATCCGCAGTTGACGCTCGATGAAGTACGCGTCGTGCTGCTTGAAGCCGGTACGTCGCTACTCGCCGGACTTCCGCCGAAAATGGGCGAGTACTCGAAACGAAACTTGGAACGTCGCGGCGTCGAAGTAATTTTCGGCGACGGCGTAGCTTCGGCGGACGAAAACGGACTGACGCTGCAAAGCGGCCGCCGCATCGAAACCGCGACGATCGTTTGGAGCGCCGGCGTCGCGCCGTCCCCATCGATCGCCCAAACCGGGTTGCCGACGACCCAGCGGGGCGCGGTCGTTACGCGTCAGGATATGCGTGTCGGCACGGTTCCGAATGTGTGGGCACTGGGCGACTGCGCGTCGATCCCCGACGGTGAAGGCGGAGCCCACCCGATGACCGCTCAGCACGCAATCCGCGAAGGACCTCATCTCGCCGACAACATCGTGGCGACTCTGCGCGGCGAGCCTACGAAGCCGTTCCGCTTCCGATCGCTCGGGATGATGGCGTCCCTCGGAGCGCGGCGCGCCGTCGCCCAGCTGCCGGGCGATCGCGTCCTAGTGGGGTTTGCCGCCTGGTTCCTCTGGCGCAGTTACTATCTGCTGCGCCTGCCGGGTCTCGACCGCAAGCTCCGCGTCGCGTTCGACTGGACGCTCGACTTGATCTTCCCGCGCGATATCGCGGAGTTACGTATGCGCGCCCAAAGGCCGCCCGACGCCGGATGACAACTCGCGACGGCGAACTGAAGATGCGATGGACCTCAAAGAGCCGATTGAACGCCTGATTCGCGATCCGAAGGAGTTCACGCGCAACGTGCATTTCCCGGATCCCTCGCAGCTGCGCCTCTACGACGAAACGCTCCGCGACGGCGAGCAAATGCCCGGCGTCTGCTATACGCCGCCCCAGAAACTGGAAATTGCCAAAGCGCTTGCGGAAATCGGCGTACACGTGATGAGCGTGGGATTTCCCGCGGCCTCTGCGGGCGATCGCCGCACGCTGCAGCTCGTGATGGAAGCCAAGCGCAAGGGCGAGCTGGGCGACGTCGAGATCGTCGTCATGTGCCGCAGCAATCGAAACGACATCGACATTACGGTCAAGACGCTGCGCGAGGCCGGGATCGAGCCGAAAGAGGTCACGTTCTTTATTTTCACGAGCGGCAGCGATCTTCACCTGAAGTATAAAATTGGTAAGACGCTGCTGCGTTTCGAAGGCCGCGACGAAAAAGACTGGCTCGACCTGCCGCTCGAGTTTTACCGCAATGCCAATGTCCGCTTGCAGTGCGACGCCATCGCGCACGCGCGCAACTACGGTATCGATCGTATCGAGTTCGGAGCGGAAGACGGCTCGCGCGGCGACGTCGACTACTTCATCAGCTACTTCAAAGCGGGTCTCGAAGCCGGCGGCACGCGACCGGCGTGGCCGGACACCGTCGGAACGCTGACGCCCGAGGCGACGCGCTGGTATTGCTCGCGCATCGTGCAGGGCTTACCGAAGGGCCTGCCGATCGTCGCGCACCTCCACAACGATTACGGACTGGGAACGATCAACGCGATTACCGCGACGTCGTGCGGTTTCAAAGTCGTCTCGGTGACTGCCAACGGTTACGGCGAACGCGCCGGCAACGTCAAGCTGCACGAATATGCTGTTGCGATGCGCGTGCTCTACGGCGTCGAAATCCCGGGATTCAAGTACAACAAGCTGCGCGACCTCGCGCGCTTCATGGAACGCATGAGCGGCATTCCGATGCAGCAGCACGAGCCGATCGTCGGTTCGAAGGTGTTCGCGCACGAGTCCGGCATTCACACGCACGCCGTGCTGATCGACCATCGCATGTACGAAGCGGTTCCGAGCGAGCTGGTCGGTGGTGAGACGAGCTTTGTCTTCGGCAAGCACTCCGGAGTGAATCTCGTCGAACAGACGCTGAACCGGTGGCAGTCCAAGCTCAACGATGCCGGCGTCACGGCGACGCCCGAGCTGGCGCATCGCGTTACCGATGAGATCAAGCGACTGCGCGAGGAACGTGCCGCATCGAGTAAGAGCGAAGAAGCGATCGAAGCCTACGAAATGGCGATGCGCAGCCTTTCGCTCAACGAAGACGACGTTGTCGACCTCGCCATCGCACTCGGTAAGCCGGCGAAAGCCGCAGCGACGGCGTAGCCCTTACGGCTTCTCGATGGGGAAGTCGAAGTAGGTGTGTGGGTAAGGCTCCCACCGCAGGGTATAGTGCCACCACACGTCTTTATCGCCCGTAAATCCGTGCTTGTGCATGATCGTCGCAAGCGTCTGACGATGCGATGAGGCGATTGGCCCGACCTCGGCATTGGTGCGCGAGAGCTCGTCCATGCAATCGAACGTCGTGCCCATGTCAAGCGAGCCGTCGTGATAGCGCTCGCGGAACGGACCGGCGCACGAATACAACTGGTCGCCCTTGACGTATTTCGGGAGGCTGCGAAGGGGAAGACGCTCGATCGTGAGATCGACGCTGCTGCCGCGTGAGTGATTGGACTTGACGTCCAAGAACCCAAGCGTAAAGAGCTGGTTTTTGGAGATGCGCGGATAGAACGCAGTCTTCATCACCTGGTCGGACGGGCGTTTACTCCACGCGAGAAAGTCATCCGTGGCGCGTTTTGGCGCGTAACAATCGTACACCCGCAGCGTAAGGCCGATGTCGCCGAGCTCGCGTTGGGCATTTGCCAGCGCTTGCGCGGCCTCTTTCGTCAGCACGCATTCGGGTGCGTCGTAGCCCGCGATCGGGCGCCCCACGACATTGTAGTCTCGTGCGTAACGTATGTCTTGAACGATCGACGGCGCAACGTCGGAGAGATACACGAAACCGGACGGCAGCGGTGCCCGCGGCTTCGGCGTTGCGCCCAGAGCACCGGCGAGCGCTGCAGCGCAGCACGCCGCCGCGAGACGTTTCATGCAAGCGCTCCCAGGCGCCACGTCGCCACGAACGCGCGAAACACCACGGGATAGTCGACGTGCTCGAATCGCACGGCCCGCGGCCCCGTACGCGAAAACCCCGGAATCATCTCGACCAGATCGGCCTGCTCGGTCTTGGCCAGCGCGATGTCGAGCTGAATCGGCGGTTCGAATCGAAACGGCTTGGCCGCCGATGCGTTTTCGATGGCGGCGCGCGCGCCGTCGCGAATCGCGCGCTGAGCGGCGGCGGGCGTCAGCGACGTGGCGGCAAACGTACCGATCGATTCCTTAATCACGACGCCCTGCACCCAGGGCATTTGCTCGCGAACGCCCTCGACGGTCGTGCGGTCGCCGGTGACGAGCAGAACCGGAACGCCGACGTGACCGAGCATCGCGGCGTTGAGCGTGGCTTCGCTGCAGCGCACGCCGTTAATCGAGACGTCGTAAATCACCGACGGCGTATACGTGTGGCAGAGAACCGCGTCGGCGTCGCCGATCGCACCGTGATAGCCGACGAAAAACGCGCCGCCAAAGGTCGGGTCGGCATCCTGCACCATCGAGTGCGGTTTACGATTGCCGAAAAGCACGCGTACGTCGGTCGGCATGTCGTCGAGAACGAGGTTGCGCATCGGGCCGTGGGAGTCGTTGACGAGAACGTCGCCGGCGCCGCCGGCTCGTGCGCCTTCGATCGCGCTGCACACCTCTTGCGTGTAATACTTGCGGTAAATGGCGTACTCGGGATGGGGCGTCCGCGCATCGACCTGCTCCCAGGAACAGACGCCGGCCACGCCTTCCATATCCGAACTAATATATAATTTCAAAACTTGCTCACGCTCGCGTTTCGGCGGCAGCGCCGATTCGCGTGGCGACGATAAAGGCGCGTAAGAGCGTGCGGTAGTCGTTGGCGTTGAATCGCACGGCGCGCGTTCCGATGCGCCGGAACTCCGGCATCAGCTCGATCATGTCCGCGTGTTCCACTTCTAGCGTTTCCACGACGAGCTCGTAGGGGGCGTCGAACGTAAACGGCTTGGCGTCGTCGATTCGCGTCAACGCTTCGCGCGCCCCGGCGCGGATCGCGTCTTGGGCCGCTTTCGGCGTCAGCGAGTTAACGGCGGTATAGCCGACCGAGTCTTTGACGGCGACGCCGACGGCCCACGGTAAGAACTTTGCCATCTCGTCGACGATGGTTCGATCCCCGGTGAGAAGCAGCACGGGAATGCCGTAGCTTCCCGCCAGCGCCGAAAAGATGAGCGCCTCGCTGCACGGCGTGCCGTTGACGGTCACGGAGTAGACCAAACCGGTCATCGTATGCGCCAGTGCCGCCGAATCGCCGGCCTTCGCGTGATATCCCGTGAGAAACACGCCGTTGAAGCTTCCGTCGAGTCCCTGTCCCATCGAGCGCGGCTTCGGAGCACCCGACAGAATCCGTATGCCGTCGTCGCCGGGCAAGTCGTCGAACAGCAAGTTGTGCATCGACCAGTGCGAGTCGTTGACGAGGATGTCCGTCGCGCCGCCCTCACGAGCGCCCTCGATTGCCGCGCGAACTTCTTGGGTCATGTAACGGCGGTATATCGGATACTCGTGCGCGTTCGATGGATCGACCTGATTCCACGAACACACGCCGGCCGTGCCTTCCATGTCGCAGCTGATATACAACTTCACGGTGACCCCGTTTCGCGCAACGCTTCCCGCGCCTCTGCAAGACCGGCCTGCGCCGCCACGTTGTGCGGATTGACCTTGAGCGCCCGGCGATAGAGCGGAATCGCGTCGGCATAGCGATTTGCGGCCAAGTACATATCGCCGAGCTGCGTGATTGCAACGTCGTCGTCGGGGTGTTTCGCGATTCTGTCGCGCAACGTTTTTAGCTGCTCGACGACGGCGGCCGGCGGCCCGCCCTCGACGTTCGCTTGCGATCCTTGCGATTGCTGCGCGCCGGCGACCGTACCCGGCTTGGCGGCTTTGCCGAAGACCGAGCCGGTGACGCCGAATCCCTGCGCGACGAGATACGCCATGATGCCGAGAAACAGCAACGACAAAATGCCGATGATCGGAAGTGCGATGCGCGGCGGCAAGCCGCGCGCCGGTTGGCTTGGCACGAAGAATCGTTTGGACGTGCGGCGAAATAATCTTTCGTGCTGCCCTCGGAACCGGATTTACAGCTCCTTTTCGCGCGCCTCAACTACCAGCATTTCAACGGAGAGGTTCCCGACTGCCGAATCCGCTACAACGAGCGTTTTTCAAACTCGGCAGGGCGCATCAGTTACGGCAAAACTCCCTTGACGATCGAGCTTTCGCCCAAGCATTTCCGGAAATACCCGGACGCGCTGGAAGAGACGCTGCTGCACGAGATGGTGCACGCCTGGTGTTACTCGCGCTATCGCGACACCGGTCATGGGCCGCGCTTCAAAAAGAAAGCGCGCGAATGCGGGATCGGTTCGATCTACCACGAGCTCGGCAGCGTTCGGCCGCTCAACGAGTCGAGCAAGCGATATGTGCTGCGCTGCGAGCATTGCGCCTACGAGGCGCTGCGCAGAAAACGCCCGGGAAAGCCGGTGAGCTGCGCGCGCTGCAACAAGCGTCGCTTCGACGCGCGCTACCCGCTCACGATCTACGAAATTGTCGAGATGCGTCCGATCGGAAATACGATCGAAGGGCTTCGTGCGGCCGAGCGCGGCCGCTAAACGAGGAGTCTATATAAGTCGAAGACGCTGTCTTTGGCGAATCCCAAGTCGCCGTAGAACCGCACTAGGTGGGGTTCGGAAAACGGCAACTCGACTAAAACCGCACGCGCCCCGCCGCGCTTCGCGAAGTCGATGCACGCCGAAACCAAGTGCTTGCCGATGCCGCGGTCGCGGAAAGCCTCGTCGACGTAAAGGTCGCTCAGAAACCACTGGCGCTTGCAATACCACGACGAGAAGAGCGGGTAGAGCTGCAGAAACCCGGCAGCCACGTCGTGCTCGAATGCGGCCAGCACGACCGACTCGCCGCGCTCCAGTCGCTCGCCGAGAAACTGCCGGGAGACCTCGAGGTCGGGTTTCTCGGTGAAAAACCGCCGATAAGCGTCGAACAGGGGCGCGATCGCGTCGAGATCGTCGAGGGTCGCGGTCCGCACGGTGAGAGGCATAGAGCGGCCAAGTACGATTCTGGGCGAGATGCTACCTAGGTCCAGGCAGAGATTGGCGCCTTCGAGCGAAGATAATCCGGCCTATGACGACAGCACGAGTTTCCCCCAACGGGGCCACGACGCGCGTCGAGACCGACTCGATGGGAAAAATCGAGGTCCCGGCCGACAAGTATTACGGTGCGCAATCGGCGCGTTCGCTCATCCACTTCGATATCGGCGACGGCGTTTGGCCGCGCGACGTGATGCCCAAGCAAGTCATCCGCGCGATGGCCACCTTGAAGAAAGCGGCGGCGCTGGTCAACCGCGATCTTGGGAAGCTCGATAAAACCCAGACCGATCTCATCGTGAAGGCGGCCGACGAGGTCATCGACGGCAAGCTCGACGCGCACTTTCCGTTGCGCGTTTGGCAGACCGGCTCGGGAACGCAGACCAACATGAACGTCAACGAGGTCATCAGCAACCGCGCGATCGAGATCGCCGGCGGCGAGATGGGCTCGAAGAAGCCGGTTCATCCGAACGATCACGTCAACATGTCGCAGTCGTCGAACGATACGTTTCCGACGGCGATGCACATGGCCGCGGCCGAAGCGATGGTTGAGATGCTTCCGGCAGTCGAGAAGCTCCGCAACGCGATCGACGCGAAGGCCAAGCAGTGGACGCACATCGTCAAGGTCGGGCGCACCCATCTGCAGGATGCGACGCCGCTGACGCTCGGCCAAGAGTTTTCGGGTTACGTGACGCAACTCGACCGCGCGATTGCGGCGTGCAAGGAGGCCCTAAATTATCTCTACGATCTAGCGATCGGCGGCACCGCCGTCGGTACCGGACTCAACGCGCATCCAGAGTTCGGCGAGCGCACGGCCAAGAAAATCGGTGAGCTGACCGGGCTGCCGTTCCGTTCGCATCCGAACAAGTTCACCGCGCTCGCCTCGCACGACGACTTCGTTTTCGCATCGGGAGCGCTCAAGATGCTTGGTGCCGCGCTGATGAAGATCGCCAACGACATCCGCTGGCTGGCTTCGGGTCCGCGCGCGGGCATCGGCGAGCTGATTCTTCCGGAAAACGAACCGGGGAGCTCGATCATGCCGGGCAAGGTCAATCCGACGCAGTCCGAAGCGATGACGATGGTCGTCGCGCAAGTCTACGGCAACGATCTCGCGATCAGCTTCGGCGCCTCACAAGGCAACTTCGAACTCAACGTGTTTAACCCGGTCATGATCTACAACTTCCTGCATTCGACGACGCTGCTGCGCGACGCGTGCACGATGTTCCGCGAACACGCGGTCGAGGGGCTCCAAGCCAACGAAGAGCAGATCAAGAAGTATCTCGACGAGTCGTTGATGGTCGTTACGGCGCTCGCGCCGCACATCGGCTACGACAAAGCGGCCGAAATCGCCAAGCACGCGCATCACAAGAAGAAGACCCTCAAAGAAGCGGCGCTCGAGCTTGGGCACGTCACCGAGGAGCAGTACGACAAGGTCGTCGTTCCCAAGGAAATGACCTACCCGAAGTAACGCAGCTTTACAGGCCGTCGATCGTAAACGCGGCGGCATTGCCTCGATAGGTCCCGATCCCGACGATGCTCCCGTCCGGCGTGAATGCGTACGCGCACTCGAAACGCCAGCCGGGGGCTCGTGCTACGTCGTCGAGGCGGCGCAGCGTGCCGTTTTCCCACACAAACGCGTAGTGACGGCCGGCGCCGTCTTCGACCATTCCGACGACGCGGTTGCGGTCGTCGATTGCGTAAGCCACGCTCGAGTTAGCCGCGTTCGCAGGTTCGGCCGCCGCGGACGCGCCGATCCAAATGCGCGCGTGCGGCGCGACGTCAAACGCCGCACCCTTTCCGGGCGGGACGTCGGCGCCGGCGGCGTTTCCCGCAGCGTTGACCGCGAGAGCGACGCCGTTTCCGAGCGGCTCGCGCGTGCGGTCGTGCCAGCGCATCGCGACGAAGCGCTCGTTTTGCGAGACGACGTTCGAGGGCGCCGGAACGTTGTTGATGTACGCAATGTAGCCGGCGGTGTACATGCCGGCGGTTTCAAACGCGAAGCCGTTGCCCATGTTCAAGCACTGCTCGCTGCGCAGGTGGAGCACGACGGGTGCATCCTGTCCCGACGTGTCGTCGAGGTCGACGATCGCCGGCGACTGCATGGTCGCGATAACCGAACCGTCGCTCAGCGTTCCGGCAAGCACCGGCCCAACCGTCGATTGCGGAAAGTTCTCGCACCGACGCCGCAGCTCGTCGAGAATCGGTGGATCCATCCTTACGATGACCGGACGGTCTCCTCGCCAAACGACGCGGCGTGTGAGATAACCGCGGATCGTCACGACGGCCGAAACGTTACCGCCCGACGATACCCCCATCAACGGACGCGACCCAAAGGGATCGATCGTCGCATGTTCGGGGAGCTTTAGGAAATGGACGGTTATTGCGGCGAGGACGAACGCGTGCATCAACGCGTCTCATTCCGCAGCGCCGGTATCGAGACGGCAGTCACCGCCATGACCACGAAGCCGAGACAGCCGATCCACATTGCAGCGTGCGGTGAGTAGCGATCGGCGACGTAGCCGAAGAGCAACACGCCGGGAGCCATTCCCGAAAGCACGGAAAGCCGAACGGCGCCCATTACCCGGCCAACCTTGGCCTCGGCAGTGACGCGCATGCGGAAGCCGATGATCTGCGCGATTTCGAAGTTCGCCACCGTATTCGACGCCGCCCAAAACGCGGCAGCGACCCAAAGATTCGATACCAGCACGACCGGTACAAAGAGAAACGCGTCGAGCACGTACGCCGTCGTGAGCGCGCGTCCGAACGGCCAGCGACGCGAGTATCGCGCCGCAAACGCGGCTCCGGCTACCGCGCCGACCGCTGAAATTCCCAAGAAGATGCCGACCTGCTGATCGCTCGCGCCAAATCCTTTCTTCAGAAACGGAATGAGGATCGCGTAACTTCCGAAACCGAAAAAATTGAAGACGAGACCGGCAACGGCTTGAATCCGCATGGTCAAATCGCCCCACAGCAGCCGAAAGCCGAGTGCGATGTCGGCGCCGAGATTGCGTATCGACGGCAATCCGGCCGACTCTTCGGGTCCGAGCGATGGAATGCGCGAAAGCGAGATTTGCGACGCGAGGTACGTGAGCGCGTTGAGCGTCAACGCGGGCAACGGGCCGAAATAGGCGAACAGCGCGCCCCCGATCACGGGAGTCACGAGATTCGACGTGTTTTCCGAGGCGATCAGTACGGCGATGGCTTCGGTGGAGCGTTCGCGCCCGAGCATGTAGGGAATGCTCGACGATTGGCCGCCCAAAAACGCCGCCGCGCAGATCGAGATGACGATCAGGCCGCCGTAGATCATCGGGAGCGTGAGGAAATGCAGCCAGTAAGCGATGGCAAAGAACGCCATCACGGCAAAGCGGATTGCGTCGGACCCGATCATCAGCTTGCGGCGATCGAGACGGTCCGCGAGCGAACCGCCGATCAGCGAAAACAGCGCGAACGGTGCGATCTCGCAGATGAACGCGGCGCCGGTCGAGAGCGCCGAGTGGGTGAGATGGTAGGCAAGCAGCGGAATCGCGAGCGTGCGCAAACCGTCGCCCAGCATGCTGAGCGACTGCCCGACGAAATACTGTCTAAAGGTACGCGAAGCAAAGATGCTCGGCGCCTTTTCCGCTGCGACCACGCCGTTCAGATTTGACGCCAGATCAAGGTTACCGCTGCGACGACTAGCGCGACCGCAACGGCGACCAGCAGCTGCGGCGACTTGAGCCGCAGCGAGAGGCGCGCGCCGATTGGTCCGCCCAGCAAGCCGCCGAGCACGAGCGGGATCACGTCGCTGCCGACCACGTCGTGCTGCACGATGTGCGTGATTAGCCCGACCGGCGATGTGAGGAGGATGGCGAAGTGCGAGGTCGCGCTGATCGCGTGGGCCGGCAGTTCCGAGAAATACAGGAACGTCGGGACGAGCACGATGCCTCCGCCGAGACCGAACAGGCTGGAGAACAATCCGACGACTAAGCCCAGACCGAACGCCGCGCGGTACGACATCCCTTTGATGCGATGAACGTGCTCCTGCTCGGAACGGCCCTTCATGCGCCGTTCGGCGTTCCAAAACATGTCGACCGCGACGACTACCAAAATCACCGCGAGAATTGCGTCGTACAGCTTGGCCGGAATATGCAACGCCAAGATCGCGCCCAAGATGCTCGTGGGCAAGCCGCCGAGTGCGACCAGCAGGCCGATCTTGAGATGTACGCGGCGGTGCAGCAGATACGTAAACGCACCGCTGGCGCTGTTGGCGACGATCAGGACGAGCGAAGTGCCGGCGGCATCGGCCGGCGCAAATCCAAGAAAGAGACGCAGGATCGGAACGAGGATAAAGCCGCCGCCCAATCCCACCATGGATCCGAAAACGCTCGCGACGAAGCCTGCGGCAAAGAGCCCGACCGCTTCGCGCGTCAGCACGGCGTTTTCCTAGGCCGGCTGCAACTCTGGCGGGGCGGACGGAGGTTCGGCGACGGCGTCTGCACCTTTGATGCTCTTGACGTTGTAGATGGAGATCGGCTGCGTCTTGCCTTTCACCGCGACCGGTTCGCGCTCGTCGACGTTGACGATCTCTTTGCATTCGGCGTACGTCGAATCGCTGATGATGATCTCACCGCCTTTGGCGACGTTGTAGAGACGCGCCGCGACGTTGACGTTGTCGCCGATGACGGTATAGTTCATGCGCGAGCTGGCGCCGAGGTTGCCCATCACGACTTCACCGGTATTGATACCCATGCCGACGGTGAACTCTTTCTTACCCTCGGCTTTCCACTTCTCGCACAGCTCGAGGATGCGTTCTTGCTGCTTCACGGCAGAAATCACGGCGTTCCTCGCGTCGTCGGGGGTCTGATATGGCGCCGAGAAGACCGCCATGACGCAGTCGCCGATGAACTTGTCGACGTACCCGCCGTACTCGAAAATGATGTTGCACATCTCTTCGAAATACTCGTTGAGCTGCGTGTAGATCTCTTCGGGCGTCATCGTTTCGCTCATCGACGTGAACCCGCGAATGTCGCTGTAGAAGATCGTGGCCTTGACGCGCTTGCCTTTGAGCGCGAGCGCCCCCTTGGGGTCGTCCTGCTTGAGAATGTCGTCGACGATCGCCGGGCTCACGTGCATGCCAAAGAGGTTGGTTACCATGCGCCGTTGAGAGCCTTCGTTGATCACGCGGTAAATCGCGACGAACATCGTTCCTAAGATCATCGCACCGACGACGTGCACCAAATCGACCCAGACGAGCAGCTTCACGAAGACGGCAAGGTTTAAATATGCATAGACGAGCGTCGCAAAGAGTGAGATGAAGATCGCTTGGCTCGTCCGCATCAACGTGAACGACAGTGCCGACAGCAACGGCAGTGCGATGGCCAACAAAATGTCGAACCACAGCGGCGCCACGCGTAGGAAATTCCCGCGCATCATTTGATCGGCGAAGCGCGCGTTGATGAAAAGGCCGGGCAGGCGGCCGCGTGCGGTATCCTCGAAATCGTTCAACGCGGTTGCGGTACCGCCGATGTAGATGATCGCACCTTTCGCAAAAACGCGAAGGTCGTTAACATTGCCTGAATATGCGTTGGAAAACGACATGATACCGCGCCCGGCGTATGTCGGTTGCAACGTTTCCGTTTCAGTCGCGATGTCTTGATAGTGACGCATGCGAGGCGGCAAAAGCAGCATCGCGAAATCGCCCGGCGCTACCTGGTATTTAGGAATAGAAGCGGCGTTGATGCGTTGGCCGAAAAACGACGAAACGCCGGCGGCGGCAAGCGAGAAGAGGTGCTGATTGCTATGTTCGCCCGTGTTGCCCGTGTCGATTTCCACGGGCTGACTGATGAGATAACCCCCGGGCGTGTCAATGGTCGTAAAACCGGTCACCGTCGCGTATGGGGCCAGTGCAGGATCGGCTTGCTGCACGCCGAGTTGTCCTGCCGAGGTCGTGTTAATTGCATACGGTAGGACCGACGGCATCGCGCGCAATCCGTCGGCGAAACACTTATCGTCTTGGGGCCCGAAGCGGCTCGGATCGATGAAGTCGATATCGAAGACGATCGTCTTGGCGCCGGCCGCCTTGAGCTTCTTGAGCAACTCCCCATACTTGCATCGGGCGAAGGGGAAGCTCATTTTCTTATACGTGATGTCGTCGACGTCGATGATGCCGAGATTGGGGTTCGACTCGTTGTCGAAGGCCGGCTGACCGTAACCCAACTGCTGCGAATAGTCGAGAACGCCGACGTGCGCGATCAAGTCGGCGATCCGGTTGGCCAACGGGAAGACGTTGAGCGGAAGAAGTTGGAGCGTTACGCCGATGGCGCTCGCAATCGCGCCAAGCACTAAGGCGATGACGAGTGCGCGAACCTTAGCCGGCATGGGCTCCTCCTGTTACGACGATCTACCTATATATCGGCGGTCTCGCGTGTCGATCCGAATCACGTTGCCGGATTCGACGAACAGCGGCACTTGAACGGTCGCGCCCGTCTCGAGCTTGGCCGGCTTCGTCGTGTTCGTGGCAGTGTCGCCTTTGAAGCCGGGATCCGTCTCGACGATCTTGAGCTCGACGTGCGCGGGCAAATCGACCCCGATCGGTACGCCGTCGTGAAACTGCACGTCGACGACCATGCCGTCCTTGAGAAAGTCTGCCGGATCGCCGATGAGGTCGCGCTGGATGGTTACGTTTTCGAACGTCTCCTGATCCATCAAGTGGAAACCATCGGCGTCGTTATAGAGCGTCTGCATGGAGCGATTGTCCACGGTGGCGCGTTCGAGTTTTTCGCCGGCGCGGAACGTACGCTCGAGCGTCGTCCCGGTTTTCACGTTCTTCAGACGCGTGCGTACGAAGGCCGACCCTTTTCCGGGTTTCACGTGCAAGAACTCGATGACGGTCCAGAGGTGTCCGTCGACGACGATGGTCACGCCGTTACGGAGATCGTTCGACGAAATCATAGGCGCTAGCGCTTCGACAGGCGGATGGGGCCTTCCGTCCCGGCGCGAATGCGCCCGATGTTCTCGCGATGCTTGAAGACGATCAAAATCGCGGCGAAGACGCCGTATGCGGCTTCGGCGATCGATCCGGTAAAGAACCAGAGCGCAATCGGCGCGAGTACGCTGCCCAGCATCGAACCGACCGAGGAATAGTGCGTGATTGCCGCGCCGGCAATCCACCCCGCCACGGCGACGAGACCGGCTTGCCAGCTCAACGCGAAGATCGCACCGAACGACGTAGCGACGCCCTTCCCGCCTTTCCACTGCAGCCATGGCGAATAGCAGTGGCCCAAGGTCGCACCGGCCGCCACGACCGCCGCGTAGGTCTGGCCGAAAAAATGCGCGGCTAACAGCGTGGGGATAAAGCCTTTGAGCGCGTCGAGCAACAGCACCGCGATCGCGCCGCCCTTGCCGATCGTTCGCAACGCGTTCATCGCGCCGATGTTGCCCGAACCTTGAGTGCGGATGTCGGTGCGATAGAAGACGAGCCCGATCACGTAACCGAATGGAATCGATCCGATGAGAAATGCGACTAGGAAGCAGATCGCAAGCGCAGCGCCCATTATCCTTCCGGATCCGTTTCGCGACGGCTACGGAATTCGAGCGTCAACGGGACCCCTTCGAAGTCGAAGTGCTGACGAATAATGTTTTCGAGAAAGCGCCGGTAGTGCGACACGACCAAATCCGGATCGTTGCAGTGAAACACGAAGATCGGGGGATGCGTGGCGGGCTGCGATGCGTAGTAAATTTTGAACAAACGGCCGCCGATCGCAGGAGCCGGGTGCGCCAAAACGGCGTCGCGAACGATCGCGTTGAGGTGCGCCGTTTGAATTCTTCGATCGAGGTTTTCGGCGATGCGGTTCACGATCGGCATGAGGCTTCCGAGCCGCCGTTGCGTTTTGGCCGACAAAAACGTGATCGGCGCGAATCGCGCGAATGGAACCAAATCCCAGATGGCGTTCGAGAGCTCGCCTTGGCTATAATCGCCGCCTTGCTCCCGAACCAAATCCCATTTATTGCCGACCAGGATCAAGCCTTTGCGTTCCTCGATCGCGATACCGGCGAGCCGCCGGTCTTGCGCCGTCACGCCGGTCATCGCGTCGAAGACGAGCAATGCGATGTCGCAGCGGGAGATCGCGTTGAGCGAGCGCAGCGCCGAGTAGTATTCGATCGCGCCGTGCGCTTCGGGTTTCTTTCGTACGCCGGCCGTGTCGATCAAACGTATCTTGCGATCGTGCCAAGTAAACAGCGTATCGATCGCATCGCGCGTCGTTCCCGGAACTTCCGAGACGATCGCGCGTTCTTCACCGAGCAGTGCGTTGAGAAGCGAACTTTTTCCGACGTTCGGACGGCCGATGATCGCCAGCGCCAGCTCGCCCGCCGCCGTTGCGTCGGGTGCTTCCGGCGGAAGAAGCTCTACGACGCGATCGAGCAAATCGCCGGTGCCTTCGCCGTGAATCGCCGAGACGGCAACCGGTTCGCCGAAACCCAGTCGCGAGAACTCGGCGTGCACCGACGCGGCGGCGTTCGGCGATTCGGCTTTGTTCGCAACGAGTACGATCGGCCGGCGTTTCGAACGTAAGATGCGCGCGACGTCGTCGTCGAGCGGGTGGAGGCCGTTTTGCGCGTCGACCACGAACACGACCACGTCTGACTCTACGGCGGCCGCCTCGGCCTGGCGCCGTGTCGCTTCCGCGAACTGCTCGCCGTGCGCAACGTCGGCTGCCGGATCGATGCCGGCGGTATCGACGACCGAAAACACGCGTCCGCGCCAGTCGCATAAGGCGTAAAGCCGGTCGCGCGTAACGCCGGGAGTGTCTTCGACGATGGCTAGCCGCTGGCCGATCAGGCGATTGAAAAGGGCGCTTTTCCCGACGTTTGGTCGCCCGACGATGGCGACGGTCGAAGGGTGAAGCGCGCCGGCAGCTACGTCGGAGAGGGCGTCGGTGTCCACAAGGCCCGTTGTGTTAGACGCGGGGTGTGGGGCCCCCCACCCGTCGAACACCCCTCGGCCGCGATGCCCAACATTTACATCGAGACCTTCGGCTGTCAGATGAATGAGGCCGACTCCCAGTACGTAGCCGACCGAGCCGTCTCCGCGGGCTACGCCATTACCGCCGTGCCGGAAGAGGCCGACGTGCTGCTCATCAACACGTGCACGGTGCGGAACAAGGCCGAACGCCGCGCTTACGGGCGGATGAACCATTTCAAGAGCCTCAAGGATTCCGGGCCCCACGTGCGCTTGGTCGTGATGGGTTGCCTGGCCGAACAAGATCGCGACCGGATGCAAAAGCTCGCTCCGCATGTCGACGCAATCTTTGGGACCAAGGAGCTCGTGCAGCTCGGCGATCAGCTCGCCGCGTGGCAGCCGGGCTTTTCCGAAACCGTCGATTTCGGAGCCGACCGCGCGCTTATGGAACCGTTGGGCGGAACGCCGGATGCCATCACCGACGCGTTCTCGCATCTACGCGCCTTCGTGAACGTGCAGCGTGGCTGCTCGTACTACTGCACCTTCTGTATCGTGCCGCACGTGCGCGGCCGCTTCGATCACCGTCCGGCCGGCGAAATCGTTGCCGAGGTCCGCGAGAAGATTGCCGGGGGCGCGCGCGAGGTTATGCTCGTCGGCCAGACGGTCAACGCGTGGCGCGATCCCGTCGCGGGCGCGGATTTCGGCGATCTCTGCAAAGACGTAGCCAAGCTGCCCGGTCTGGAGCGGCTCACGTTCATCTCGCCGCATCCGAAAGATTTCAGCGAGAAGACGATCGCCGATCTCGCGACCGTCGATCGTCTGAACTCGCGGATCCATCTGCCGCTGCAATCCGCAAGCGATGCCGTGCTCCGGCGGATGAACCGGAAATACACGGCGGCGCAGTTTCGCGAGAAGGTGGAGCTGATTCACCGCTACTTACCGGGATGGGCGATCACGACGGACGTGATCGTCGGCTTTCCGGGCGAAACCGAAGACGATTTTCAAGCGACGCTCGATTACGTTCGCACCAACGTCTTCAGCAACGCCTTCATGTTCGTGTACTCGATTCGGCGCGGCACGCCGGCGGCGCGCTGGGAGCAAGTGCCCAAAGACGTCGCAGCCGAACGGTTCGCCCGGTTGGTCGAGGCGCAAAACGCGTCAACGCGCGCGTATCACGACCGGAAGATCGGCACGACGGTCCGCGCATTAATTTGCGGCACGTCGAAAAAAGACGCTTCGAAACTCACGGTCAAAGCGCTCGATAACGTCACGATCGTCGCACCGAAACCCCACGATTACGACGAAGCGTCGTACGCCGCAACGCCGTGGTTCGACGTGCGCGTCGACGC